>JAZTXA010000001.1:0-11590 GCA_045636245.1 Eubacteriales bacterium
CTTCCGCTCGAAATCCTCCTTGCTTGTGCGCCTTCGCAAACTCGCTTCATCACCCACCGGGTGCGCTCATTTACGAAGCTGCCAATTCCGCCACACCCGCATATATAAACTTGTATTCGTGTTAACCGCTGCGCACGGTACGGTTTCAAGCATATATGCTCAATGCGGCTTTATACGCCACAATACCCTAATAAGATAACACAGAAAAGCCGTTTTGTCAATACCAAGTGGAAAAATATTTCCCGTTTGCCTAAAATTATATTGACACATCGCAGAAAATACGCTATAATTTATTCAAACAATTCGAGGTGATGTATGAAATTCAGCTTGCGCAGTTTAAAAAACAACACTCTTTTAAATAATGCGGGGGTTTTCGCAGGCCGTCCGTTTGTTTTTTGCGCTTCAATTTCAATACTTCTCCTTGGAATATGCATACTTTCTAATATTTACATTCGTATTATTTCCGTCATTCTTTCTGTTTTGGCGGGAATTTTCTTTTTTATAAGCAAGAGGCAGTACAAAAAATTCGGAAATTACACAAAAGTAATATACATAATTGCCGCATTTATGTGTTTGATTTTATCATTACGTGCTATATATCACTTTGATGTAAAGGGCGCCGTTTGCGAAAAATATGTATCAGACAATGCCAAGATAACCGCTTATGCTGTACCGAACAAATCAAGATGCATCATGATAACAAACATAAACGGTGAGAAAGTTTCATATTACGCGACCTTATACGGCGCATATCTTCCTGATGCATATGAAGAATTCACCTGTTCTGGCAAGCTTGATACAGTAAAAGCAAACAGTTTCTCAGGCAGTACATACCACATTGGAAATAACATTTCATTTACATTAAGGGCTGATGAAATATATCAGAACGGTACACTTGCCAAAACTCCGCATGCCCAGTTTTATAAGATAAAGATTTATATACGGTCATCATTATACAGGCACTGCGATGAAAATCCGGGTCTTATATCGGGAATATTCTTGGGAAATAAATCCGATATACCCGATACAGTAAAGTCTGATTTTTCCAAAACGGGAATATCCCATATAATCGCAGTAAGCGGTTTACATGTAATTGCCGCTTTGGCGCTTCTTTCGTTTATTCTCAAAAAAACGTTATTGTTTTTAAGGACACCTCCTGCGATACTTATTTTTGCCGCTTTATTTTACGCATTTATAACAGGCTGTATGTACTCTGTCATGCGCGCGGCGCTTATGTTCATTGTGCTCAATTTGTCTGTAATACTGTTTAGCAAAAATGATTCGCTTACTTCCCTTTTCATATCTTTATACATAATCTTTCTATTCCAACCGTATGCTTTGTTTGATCTCTCCTTACAGCTTTCAGCAGTTTCCACATTCGGAATTGTTGTTTTTGCTTCCCCTTTGTGCAACAGCATTGAAACATCAAGGAAAATGAGAGGATCATTCTTCAAACTGATAACAAGATCCTCCATAAAATCAGTTATAATATCCGTTTGCGCAATACTCCCGCTTGTGCCGATAAGCGCATATTATTTCGGTAAAATATCACTTGCAAGTCCGATCATGACATTGCTTATATCTCCATTCGTGCTGATAATTTTATACGCCGCACCATTCACGGTATTATTCGGATTTTCCGATGCGCTTGCCGACTTGGCAGGTCAACTGTGCGACTCGTGCGCAGAGATATCAATTAAACTTGCATCATTGGGCGCGCGTTATCTTAATTTTGAAGTGTCGCTTAAATACGTATTTTCTTCGATAATTATATTTACTGCCTGCACTGTAACACTGATTATGATTTTCTGCGGCATAAAGAAAAAACGTGTGTATGCAGGTGTATGTGCTGTTTTTGTATCTGTTTATTTTGTATCTGTCGGAATGTACCATTTCACAAACAAGAATACTGACGACATAATATATTCCTGTGTTACCGACGATGTTGTATGCCGTGTAAACGGAAGCCGTGCCGTAGCTGTTGATGTCACAGACGGTTCTGAATCATCATACAATCTTCTGTTCAATGAGCTTTACGAGCGCGGCATTTTAAGCCTCGATACACTTGTACTGACAAGATGCGGCAAAGATCACCCGAAGCTTATAAAAAATCTGTATGCAGATTACGGAATCAAAAACTTGATACTTCCCGAAAAAAATAAATATACACAGCATGTTTCCGTGGCGGCTGAACAGCCCGGAATACAGTATTCGTTTTATGATGCCGAAGCAGGATTTTCTTCCGAAAATGAAAAACTTGCGGTTTTACCCGCATATTATCTCGATCAACCGAGGGGCTGCACCATAAGCTGGAACGGCGCTTTATATACATCAGGAAGAACATCCGATCTGACTGTAGAAGATACAGCTCCCGTGTTCATATACGGAACATTTTCCAAGGTTTCGGAAAACGCCGTAATACCTGTGGAAAACGCAAAGCTTGCACTTGTGCCGCGGGAAATAAAAGAAGAAATATTTTTCAAACCCGAATTTGAAGAATATCAAAACCGTGTAAATGTCAGAGTATTTAACAATATGACAACAGTCGATATGAGAAAATACAGCGAATAAAAAAGTGAAATTGTATAATAATCCTTAATATAATTTAAAACGGGGGTTATTATGAGCGAAGAAGTAACTGCACAACACACACATGAACCGAATGACGGAATGGCATACGTAGGCCATGACGGTTTTGTTATTGACTGCATAACGGTCATAGGACAGGTCGAGGGGCACTATTCCCTGCCGGCGGGGCAAAAAGCAACGAAATACGAGCACCTTATCCCCAGGATAATAGCTTGCGAAGAAAATGAAAAAATAAACGGACTTTTGCTTATTTTGAACACCGTAGGCGGTGATGTTGAGGCAGGGCTTGCAATTGCAGAGCTGATAGCAACGATGAAAAAGCCGACAGTTTCTCTTGTCCTCGGCGGCGGTCATTCGATAGGTATACCGCTTGCCGTAAGTGCAAAAAGATCATTCATCGTTCCTTCTGCGACAATGACAGTACACCCTGTCAGAATGAACGGGCTTGTCATAGGAGTAGAGCAAAGCTTCGAATATTTCAGACGCATGCAGGAACGTGTAAACACTTTCATATGCGATCATTCCTCTGTAGATATCGGCAAGCTTGAAAAAATGATGTTTGACACCGCCGACATAGTTGCGGATATAGGAACTATCATAAGCGGAACACAAGCGGTACAGTGCGGTCTTATAGACGAGCTTGGAGGAATATCCTCGGCACTTGATGCGTTGAGAAGCCTTGCAAAATAACGGTAGAAAAATTCATTATTTTTCGATAAAATAAAATCAAAACAAACGAAAGGAGTCAACAGAAAATGGCAGTAATTAAAATAACAAAAGAAAATTTCGATACAGAAGTAAAGCAGTCATCGGTTCCCGTTTTACTTGATTTTTGGGCGCCGTGGTGCGGTCCTTGCAGAATGGTGGGTCCTATAATCGATGAGATAGCGGAAGAAAATGACGACATAAAAGTGGGTAAAATAAACGTAGATGAAGAAAACGAATTGGCGGGTGTTTTCGGGGTTATGAGCATTCCGACACTTGTCGTTGTCAAAAATGGGCAGATCGCGCAAAGAAGTGTCGGCGCAAAGCCGAAGGATGCAATTTTAGATATGCTCAAATAATTTTGCTTTATTCCAAAATATAAGGTCGGTTCGTTCTTAGAGCCGACCTTATAATTTTCAAATGCCCAATATTTAAAATAAGATATTGAAAAATCATATCAAATATGATATAATAACTGTGTATAACTTAATGAAAGGCACATAATATGAGAAAATTATCGGAATATATCGAAATCGGACGTATCAACAACACACATGGAATTCACGGTGAAATGAAGGTTGAGGTGTGGTCTGATGATATAACTGAATTTCTTTCGCTCTCTTCCGTTTACAGCGAAAAGGGTGAGGAAATAAAAATAGAGTCATCGCGCAGGGCTGACAGAATTGCTGTGGTAAAATTTGAAGGCATTTCAAATCCCGAGCAGGGTGCAAAATTAAAGGGTAGATATATTTATGCCAAAAGAAGCGATCTGAAATTGCCCGAGGGCAGATATTACATTGCTGACCTTATGGGCATATCCGTCTTTGACTTTGAAACAAACGAGAAGATAGGTGAGGTTTGTGACATACTTGAAAAACCCGCATCTTTCGTATACACCGTAAAAACCGAAAACGGTGAATTTATGGTGCCCGATGTTGAAGAATTCATTAAAAAGGTCGATATAAACGAGGGGATATACATAAAGGTTATTCCCGGACTTATCGATTAATGGGTAAAAATATGCGAATAGATATAATGACACTTTTCCCCGAAGTACTCGATGCCTTTCTGTCCGAAAGTATCATCGGCAGGGCGCGCGCCTCGGGTGCAGTGGAAATAAATTTTCACAATATACGGGATTATTCCGAGGACAAGCACAGACGTGTTGATGATACACCTTACGGCGGCGGAATGGGTATGCTTATGGCTGCCCCTCCGATCTATAACTGCTTTGAGGCAATAACGAAGAACCGCCCAAACGAAAAACGGCATGTTGTTTATATGTCACCGGGCGGAAAAACACTTAACCACGCAAAGGTGAAGGAGCTTGCGGAATTTGAAAATCTCATTATCCTTTGCGGTCATTACGAGGGTGTTGACCAACGCATAATAGATGAAATAATCGACGAAGAAATATCTATAGGTGACTATGTTTTAACAGGCGGTGAGCTTCCCGCTTGCGTTTTGACGGACTGCGTATGCAGACTCTTACCGGGGGTATTATCAGATTCTGTATGCTTTGAGGATGAAAGCTTTGCTACGGGTATGCTTGAATATCCGCAGTACACGCGTCCGTTTGAATTTCACGGCGTAACCGTTCCCGAAGTGCTTATTTCGGGCAACCACGCAAAGATTGCGGAATTCAGACGAAATAAATCATACGAAAAAACACTGAAGGTACGTCCCGATCTACTTCAGAATAAAAAGGATTAAAAAATGAAAAGTATCAAGAAAAAGAAAAGCGGTGGATACGGCATCATAATAACAGCTCTTTTCGCCCTTTACGCATTTCTTGCAGAAAAAGCAAAAAACAGTTTAACGGCAAAGCTTTTCAGCAACCGCAAAAAGCGCGCATGCAAAAGCGGAATGTCCGATTTCTTTTATAATCTTTTTCCGAAAGAAGCGCATCTGAAAATGCGCAGGCGCATATCATCTGTTTTATGTAATAACCCGATACAGGCATATATGCAAAAGATCTTTGATGCTCTGTTTTCATGCAGAAGCAGAGATTACGGAATATTCTTGCTTTCATTCGGTTTATACTCCATACTCGGAAGCATTGTCGGAAAATATTTTTTATCTGTCGATGAACAAGGTCCTCTTTCGGTCGCTATGGCAGCGGGCTGTATTGTTTTTTCTTTCGTTTTGCTGAGAGAACGGCGCGCAATAGGTATATTTGCACTTGAAAATACCGTTTTGCATTTTCTCTTTTTCGATCTTCTCGGTGTAAGAAAATATGACATTCCAAATAAAGTCCTACATGCTCCTGCGGGACTTGCATTGTTGCTCGGCATGGGACTCGGACTTATGTCATTTGTTACCGACATATCAATAATAGTATTTGCACTTTTATTTGTTGCGCTTGCGTTCTGGATATTACGTATGCCCGAAGCAGGTGTTGTGACGGTATTCTTTGTGTTTTTCCTTTTTGATATAAAATATACTGCCGTCGCCGTGTTTCTGACATTACTGTCTTATCTTTCCAAGCTTTTGCAGATGAAGCGCATAGGAAAATTCGGATATATCGATTTTTGGGTCATTCTTTTTTCCGCGGTATTTTTCTTTGCAGGTCTTACATCGGATAAAAATGTATCAACACAATTATTTATTTCTTCATTTTTCATTCTTGCCTTTTTCCTCACAAAAAACCTGATAAGAACATTTGAATGGATAAAGCGTTGCTTTATGGCGTGTGTATTTTCGCTCACCTGTGTTTCGCTTAACGCCTTGTTTGAAATGGTTACCTGTCATTCCGGCGGTGTTGTAAAGTCGCTTTTATATGCTGCGGAAAACGGAGTAAATTCATTTTTTGAAACAACAGAGCATTTCGCCCTTTATCTGCTTTGCATAATTCCTTTTACAGCCGTTACAGTATACAACAGAAAAAACACGGCAGAAAAACGCACATCGTCATTTGTATTATTTGCCGCTGTAATATCGCTTATGTTCACGGTATCATACGGTGCATACTTTGCCGCTTTTCTTACATTTTACATTTTTCTTGTCATATACAGTGAAAAAACATTTGCTTACGCATTTGTTTCGATCTTACCCGTAATCACGGTTTATTCGATAGTATCGCAGTTTGAAAGAACATCATTGTTCAACATTTCAGATAATACAAAACTTATATCCGATGCTTTTACACAGTCTTTCGAAACAACACTCCAATATCCGTTAAGCGGTGTGGGTGTCAATGTTCAGAGAGATATTTTCACACCATTTTATACAGCGCTTTCCTCCGAGCTTGGTATACCGTGCCTTATCGTTTTTCTTATAATTTCATTCATGTTCTTAAGGCAGTGTTTGTCTTATCTGTGCTTTGAGCGCGAAAGCGGTAAATACAGTTACTATATCTCAGCGCCGCTTGTATCGGTTTTCACATTGCTTATACATGCATTTTATTCCTCTGCCATGCTTTCCCCCTCAGGAATACTGCTTTTATTCATGACAATGGGTATGGGCTTCGGAATTTGCGATTACGTTTTGTGTGAAAATGAAACGCTTGCAGAATATGGAAGGAGCGAATAATATGAAAAAGCACACCTTTAATATATTTGATATTGCCGTGATATCCGTAATTGTGGCGCTTGTATTTTTTCAAATCGGAATGTACTCAAGATTACCCAAAGAAAACGGAAGTGTGTTTTACACCGTATCGGTCAATAACATTGATGAACAAGCCGCATATGCTTTTGAGGAAGGATATGATGTTTTCTGTGAACACGGAAAGATAATAGGGAAAGTACAAAATGTTGAAATTTCCAAAAAGTCAAATACATTTATTGACAGCCGCGGCAATTCCGACACTGTTGAGTACGATGGGGTGTACACGGTAACACTCAAAATAGAATCAGATGCTGTGCGCAGTAAAAACAGCATAAGTGTAAACAGTGAAATGATTGCAACCGGCAAAAAAATATCCTTCACATCAAACGGAGCAAAGGCTGTAGGTGTTTGTTCCGAGGTTAAATTCGCATATTATGACGGAGGCGAAAAATAATGGAGAAAAAATACAGCTTCAACATATATGATATTCTTATAGTGATCATGGTAGTTCTTTGTATTTCGGGCATAATATACAGAGGCACGTTATCTGACGGCATTTCAAAGAACGTATATAATGACACGGCTGAAATTTCCTTTATCATTAAGGAAACTGACGTAAATTTCATCTCCGCAATAAAGTCGGGAGATAAATTTTACTTTGAAAACGGTGCGGAATTCGGTACTCTTTTAGAGGGATATTCTTACAAAAACACCGAAACATATCTTACAAACGGAGAAGGAAATTTTGAAAAAACGGAAAACACCGAAAAGTTTGATCTTACAGGCAGTTTTATTGCAAACGGAAGATTCACAAACAACGGTTTTCTTTGCGGTGTGGAAAAAATATTTGTAAATTCGGAAATAGAATTACATTCTTCTGATGCTGTGTGTATTATAAAGGTTACAAAAGTTGAGAACACTTTGAATGGTAATAACGTACAATAATGGTATATTATTCCTTTTTGCAACCTTTAAAGTGAAAAAAAAATCTAAAAAAATTAAAAATAATGCAAAATAAGTATTGATTTTTTTGATATTATTTGATATAATTACGCAAAATGATAATTTATTTAAACGTGTCGAAAACAAACGCATATTCTGAACAGGAGTTAAAGTTATGATATCTCGTGATATTACAGTACGTATTTGTGTGGGTCTGCACGCACGTCCCGCAACATTTTTTATTCAAAAGGCTAATTCATACAAGTGTTCAATTTGGGTTGAGAAGGATGAACGCCGTGTAAACGCAAAGAGTTTGCTTGGTGTGCTTTCCCTCGGCATCACAAAAGATTCCGTTATAACTCTTATTGCGGACGGTGCTGACGAAGTTGAAGCGCTTAACGGTCTTGAAGAGCTTATTGAAAGCGGTCTTTCTGACTGATTTTATACTGTGAATTTACAGGCAAAAATCGTAATTGGGGCGGGATTTGCAGTTTTTGACTGCAAACGTTCCGTTTTGCGATTTTTGTCTTTTGTTTTTTTGGAGGGCGAAAATGAAAAATTCAAGAATTGAATATCTTTTGTCGAAGGCATCTTCTCTTCCAAAACGCCCCGGTGTTTATTTAATGAAGGATGCATCGGGCAAAGTAATTTATGTAGGAAAATCAAAGGTTTTAAAAAACAGGGTAAGCCAATATTTCCACTCTGGCACACACGGAATAAAAACCGACAGAATGGTGCGCTCCGTCTTTGACTTTGATTATATTTTATGTGATACGGAAATTGAGGCTCTTGCACTTGAAAACACAAAAATAAAGCAATATGAGCCTAAATATAACATCAAGCTGAAGGATGATAAAAGCTATCCTTATATTGAGCTGACAAGAGAAGAATTTCCGAAGCTTATAATAACAAGGAAAAGAAAACAGGACGGCGGTTTATACTTCGGTCCTTACTCAAGTGCACAGACAGCGCGAAAGATACTGAAAACCGTCGGTGCAATCTATGGTTTTCCGTCGTGCAACAAAGTGTTCCCGCGCGACATCGGCAAATCACGTCCGTGCCTCAACAGCCAAATAGGCAGGTGTCTTGCCCCATGCTCGGGCAATATAACCGCTGAAGAATACAGAACACTGACAGACGGTGTACAGGCAGTTTTAAAGGGTGACATTACAAACGCAAAGCGCTTACTTGAAGAAAAAATGATGCAGGCAGCGGAAAACCTTGCGTTTGAAGCTGCGGCAAAATACCGCGACAGAATATCAGCGCTTGAATCGCTTTACAAAAGACAGAAGGTCGTGGCGGAGCTTGATGCAGATTATGATATAATAGGTATCTACAGAGGTGAACCTGTAAGTGTAATATCCCTTTTTTATGTCAGAGGCGGTATTATTTCAGATACAGAAAATTTCAACATAGGCTCTGTTGCCATTGACGGAGATGATGAAATTGAATCGTTCCTCTGCGGAATATATGAAAAAAGAGGATCTGTTCCGCGTGAGGTGCTTATATCAGACGGTGTTTTTGAAGAAAATGCTGTAACGCTTCCCGAATATCTTGCGAAAATAAGGGGTAAAAGCGTCACAGTAACATATCCGCAAAAAGGTAAAAAGAAGGAGCTGTGCCGTCTTGTTTCCGACAACGCACGCCAATATGCTTTGCAGTATGAAGCAGAAGCGGTAAAAAATGACACTGTCCTTTTGGAGCTTGCAAAAGCACTCGCTTTGCAAGTGATTCCCGAAAGAATTGAATGCTACGATATTTCAAATTACGGCGACGATAACATAACAGCAGGTATGATAGTGTGTGAAAATGCCACACTTAAAAAGAGTGATTACCGTGTGTTCAATATCAAGAACGGCGCAGGACAGGATGACTACGCTTCAATGCGTGAAGCCCTTGAAAGAAGAATGAGAAATCATGCAGAGAAAACGCACGGATTTGAAAAGCTTCCCGATCTTATCCTGCTTGACGGCGGAGAAGCGCATGTAAATACGGTTAAAAAGCTGTTTATTGAGCTTGGCTATGACATTCCTGTTTTCGGAATGGTCAAGGATGAATTTCACAAAACGCGCGGTGTTACAAACGGATATGATGAAATATCACTTTCCAGAACAGATACGATTTTCGTTTTCCTGTATAAGCTTCAGGAGGAAGTACACCGTTTTACGATAACGAAGATGAAAAATGCAAAACGCAAAACGCTGAAATCATCACATCTTACAAACGTAAAGGGTGTCGGACAAAAGAAAGCCGAAAAGATATTCGAGAAATTTGAAACACTTGAATCTCTTAAATCAGCAACCGTGGAACAAATCGAAGAAGTGAACGGCATCAACCGCACAACAGCCGAGGCGATATATGCATTTTTGCACGAGGGTGACAAAAAATGAAAACATTTGATACATTCAATCCCGTAACAGTTTTTGTTTTTTATGCCTTTGCAATAGGGATACCTATGTTCATGCTTGACCCTGTAATTGCAATCACTTCCCTTTTTTTCGGTGTCGTCTTTGATATTGTTTCATCGGGCAGATTCGGCAAAAAATATATCTTTGTTTTCGTTTTATTTACCGTTTTCTCGCTTATAAATCCTATTTTCAACCAAAAAGGCACAACTGTATTATTTTTTATAAACGATATACCGATAACGCTTGAATCACTTTTTTACGGCATTGTTTCGTCCTGCGCCGTTTCAGCGGTGATCGTGTGGTTTTTTACATTTTCGAACATAATGACAAGCGACAAAATAATGTATCTTTTCGGAAGAATATCACCAAAAACAGCACTTGTTATATCAATGGCACTGCGTTTTGTTCCGCTGTATTTGAAAAATTACACGGAAACGGAAAACGCACTTAAATGCATGGGACTTTATAAAACAGATACATTTATCGGCGTTTTACGCCTGAAAGCGCGTGCATTTTCAGCTCTTTTAACACGCTGTACGGAGGATGGAATAATAACCGCTGACAGCATGGAGGTGCGCGGATACGGAAAAGGAAAAAGAACATTTTTTTCACTTTTCAAATTCAAAAAACTTGACGCTTTGCTGTGTGCAGTCTTTATAACTTTGGGTATAATTTCATTCATTTTTACCCAAGATATGCAGTTTTATCCCGTTTTGTCAACAGGGAGCGTGCTTTATGCAAACACGCTCGGCTATATATCATACGGTATTTTAATAATGATACCGACACTTATAAAAATCATGGAGGGTATAAGATGGAAATTATTACTGTCGAAAATTTAAAATTCACATACCCTCAAGGAGAAAAGCCAACACTTGACAGTGTGTCGCTTTCCGTAAATCAGGGCGAACTTGTCCTTTTGTGCGGCGAGGTAGGCGGCGGGAAATCGACGCTTTTACGCACGCTTATCCCCGAAATATGCCCGCAAGGTACACTTTCGGGAAAAGCACACATAAAAGAAAATATTACATTCGGGTACATTTGCCAAAATCCCGAGGAGCAGATAGTGACAGACAAGGTTTATCACGAAATCGCCTTTACGCTTGAAAACCTTGGATATGATACCGAAACCATCAAAAGGCGCACGGCGGAGGTGTCTTCGTATTTCGGACTTGACGGTATACTTTTCGATGACTGTGCATCGCTTTCGGGCGGTCAGAAGCAAATACTTAATCTTGCATCCGCTATGGCGCAAAATCCCGATGTGCTTATACTTGACGAACCGACTTCAAGGCTTGACCCCGTATCACGTGAAAAATTCTTTTCGGTCTTAACAAAGCTTAAAAATGACTTTGATACGACCGTTATAATTGCAGAGCATAATATTGAAGATATAC
>JAZTXA010000002.1:0-5796 GCA_045636245.1 Eubacteriales bacterium
CAAACCCATTCAATCACATTTCGTGCGGACGTGCGATGCACGCCCCTACGGCGATGCGTTGAATGTGATAAACGAACATGGGCTTGAAACGGCGGGAGATAAACCCACGCCCTACATTACAGAATTTAATTTGTATCAAAAAACAAAAATACCGACTCAACCGAGTCGGTATTTAAAATCAATATTGTTTAGTTCGTATAGTTATCGAAATATCCCTGAACGAGAACGATAGGTGTACCCTTCTCACCCCTTCCCGATGTAAGGTCGCAAAGTGAACCGATAAGGTCTGTAAGACGTCTGGGAGTTGTACCCTGTGACACCATCTGTCCTACGAGGTTGGAATCCTTCTTCTTGATATATTCGGAAATCGCTTCTTTAAGCGCATCACCGGAAAGATCTGCAAAGTCGTTGTCGGCAAGGTATTTCAGCTTTACTTCGTTAGGCTGACCGATAAGGCCGTCTGTGTGTGCAGGGGAAACAACGGGGTCTGCAAGCTCCCAAATCTTACCTACGGGATCCTTGAATGCGCCGTCACCGTAAATCATAACCTCAACACTCTTACCTGTTGCTGCATCAATTTCAGCCTTTATCTTGTCAACAACGGGCTGGCAGTCTCTGGGGAACAGCTTGATTGTTGTTTCTGTAGCCTTGTTTGAGCCGAGAAGACCGTAGTTTTCGTTGTAACCGCTTCCGTTAACGCTTTCTGTCAGTATTTCATCAAGTGAGCAAACCTTTTCAGCTCCCGCCTTAAGCAAACGGCGCTTTGTTCTTGCTCTTGTATGAATGTCACAGTTGAGAACATTCTTTGCGTAGGGAAGAACAGCACGGCAATCGTTTGCGAGGATTATTTCAGCCTCACAGCCGCATTCTTCAATAAGGTTCTTGTAGTATTCAACGTAGTCAACACCCGTGAATGTGTGCTTTACATAGCCGAATAACTCACGGTATTTCTTTTCGTCAAGCACGTCGCGCCACGGGTCAACGTCCTTTTCATCGAGCATATCATCATCAAACAAATGGTTGCCCACTTCGTCTGCGGGATAGCTGAGCATAAGAGTGATTTTTTTCACACCCATCGCAATACCCTTAAGGCATATTGCAAAGCGGTTTCTTGAAAGTATGGGGAAAATAAGTCCGATATGTCCTTCGGGGAATTTTGCTTTAACGTCAGCGGCGATCTGTTCAACTGTTGCGTAGTTGCCCTGTGCTCTTGCCACAACTGCCTCTGTAACTGCAATGACGTCCTTGTTTCTTATCTCAAAACCGTCTGCCTTTGCCGCATCAAGCACGCTCTGTGCAACGATGTGTGCAATATCGTCACCCTGACGGATAATGGGTGCTCTAACACCTCTTGAAATTGTTCCCGTAAGTCTTTCCATTTTTATACCTCTTTAAATTAAATTTATTCAAAATTAGCAAGAGAAGCTTCCAAGTAATCGTTAAAATAGGAATTTCTCTTTGATATCCAGTTATTAATATCGTTTGTTTCGCGTGTCCATGTGCGTATGCTGTATTTTCTCGGAAGCTCGTCCTTCCAAACGGCAATATGCTCCTTCATCAGCGGATTAAGCGTGTCAGAAAGCTCTGTTACCGTCTTCTGCAAAAATGCCTTTGCATCGTCGGATGATAACACATCGCAGAAAGATTTGAACTCATTTCTGAATTCATCGTTTCTCAAGCAGAAAGCCAAAAGCCCTTTGAGATAAAGCGGATCGGCATAATTTCCGACATATTCAAACTTACCGCTGTAATAGTTTTCAAGCACGAAGTCAAATGTGTTCGTGTCGGCAAGTGTGTAAAGCTCAGGCAAAGCGAGCGATTCATATCTACCCATGGTAAAATCGCAGTCACGCATTGCAAAGCGCCATTTACCGTCTTTGTAAGTACCTGCCTCGGGTGTGCCCGTGTAGCACCACAGCTTGAGGTTGTTGTGTGCCCAGTCTGTGTTGCAGAAGTAAAGATTCAAAGCAGTGTACTGAATGAAGTTTTCAATATCAATTTTTGATTTTACTTCTTCGTAAAGTGCATCATACTGTGAAGCTTCCGCATTTACAACCTTTTTGCAAAATGCCGTGAAGTCATCAAGCGCACTTTGTAAGCCCGAATCTACCTCATAGTAAAACCATGCGCCGCAAAATCTTCCGCAGGGAATATTTTCGTCATGGTTGCCGTCGCACCACCGTTCTGTATCAAGCTCCGATTTCACAACGGTTACATTTTCCTTATCCTCGATACCATAGAGGTTGGAAATATAATCCTCGTCGATATCCTCTTTCATATCAAGGATACCGTAATATTCACCGTTAAGATACACAGCCGCAAAGCAAGATGCCTGCGATGCCACCGCATCTGCGTATTTTACGGCAAAGTTATTAACTGCCGCATCGCGTATCATAGATGCGTTGTCGCCGTCCTGCGCCCTGTTCAAAATTGAATCGTTTCCGCCGTTACGAAGCACAAGCCTGTCAAATCTTGCAAGCGCATCACCGTTTTCAAGGGTTCGGTTAGAAAATAAAGCGTAATCGAATGAGCCGCTTCCGTTATAAAGCATTTCATCGTAATATCCCGTTTTTCTGGCAACAAGTCTGAATGACTTTTGAGCAACGGAACGGGAAGAGCCGCCGAATATTCGAAGCCCTGCATCCTGTGATATTACCTCTGTACCGCCATTTGAGAATATTTCAACATGACATACACGCTCCCAAGCCTTACCGGACATGTTGTAATTCGTTATAATTCCCGTATCTCCGTAGAGGTTTTCATCATCTGTAACAAGCGATACGGTATACGGTGCCGTCGTTATTCCCGAAACTGTTTTTATATACGTATTTGTTTTTATTCTGCCTATGTTGTTTCCGTCTTTGTCAAAGCAAGCGGCGCGCACAACAGTCGTTTCGCCGTCCGCTACGGTAATTCCACCTGCGTATTTTTCTGAATCCTTATCAGGTTCATTACCGTCAAGCGTGTAGGTAATGTAAGCACCCGACGGCGCATTTGAAGACAGAGTCAACTCAAGCGTTTGTTTGCCTGAATAAAATCCGCCGGGAAGTGAAAATTCCGCATTGACGTATTTCGATTCGTTGGGATCTACCGTATTATCGGATGTTGTTAGTGCTGTTGTTTCCGTATTGCTTTCGGTATATATGGATGTGTCGCTCGGTGTCTTATCCGTACAGGACGGAAGAAGCAAAGCCAGAGCCAACAGTAATACAGCGGTCCTTTTAGAGTTTTTCATAAATCATCTGATCCCTTTCGGAAAATTAAAGTGTGCACATTATACAACATACCAACCCAATATATTATGATATCACTATTTATAGGAAACTTCTTTAAGTATTTTTTAATTTTTAATAAAAGTGAGGAAAATGTTGTTCAAAAATTGCAGTTTTTTGTGAAATACCTCTTCTTAAATTAACGATAATTTTACAACGGGATAAATTCAAATATAAACAAGGCGTATATAATTACACTTACAATTACGGAAAGGTTGTTTTAATTATGGATATAACAAAGATAGATTTAAAAAATGCGGAAACAGCATTTATCTGTGTGGGTACACAAGGTACAGCGTGCCGTTTTTACGCATATAAAAAAGAAAATGATACGTACACACTTGTTTTTGAGACTGACGGATACATAGGACGCAGCGGTATACATCCCGCAGATGAAAAATTTGAAGGCGACGGAAAGACACCTGAGGGAGTATATTCCATGGGTGAGTGCTTCGGTAACACCGTGCCGCCGTGTGAAATGAAGGTGCCGTATACACTTATTGATGAGGATGACTATTGGGACGGCGACAGCACATCACCCACTTATAACACCCACGTAAAGGGAAGTAATATGGAAAAAGAGTGGCTTGAAAAGGGCGAGTATGAGCATCTTATAAGATATACAAACTCATACAAATACGCCGCCATGATAAACTATAACGTGGACCCTGCTATTCCCGGTAAAGGCTCCGCAATATTTTTGCATATCCCATCGCCGGGCTCAACTTCCTCTGCCGGATGCGTTGTAATACCGGAAGAATATATGGTACGTGCGCTTGAAATGATGCGTGAAAATACTGTGATAGCGATATTTGCCAAATGAAAAAATCATATATTTGCCCGTCAATGATGTGTGCCGATATGTTTTGCCTCGGCACAGCTGTTAAAGAGCTTGAAAGGTGCGGCACCGATTATCTCCATATAGATGTAATGGACGGTGTGTTTGTCCCGAATTATACTCTCGGCACAGATTATATAAAAAATCTTCACGCATATACGGATATCCCGCTTGATATTCATCTGATGATAATTTCTCCCGATGAGAAGCTTGAAAGGTTTGATATAAGAGAAAACGACCTTGTAAGTATTCATTTTGAATCTACCGAGAATATCACAAAATGCCTTGAATATATAAATTCAAAGGGGGCGGGAGCTATTCTTGCGATAAACCCGATGACCCCGTGTGAGGCTGTAATTCCGTATCTTGACAAAATAAAAGGTGTACTTGTTATGACGGTAAACCCGGGATACGCAGGACAGAAGCTTGTGGAAGGCTCATTTGAAAAAATAAAAGAAATGCGCCATCTGTTAGACGGCGCAGGATATGAAAATATCTTTATCGAGGTTGACGGAAACGTCAGCTTTGAAAACGGTGTGCGCATGAAAGCGGCAGGCGCCGATATGTTCGTTGCAGGCTCCTCAAGCGTATTTACAAAGCAAATGACACTTGAGGATGCATACCGAAAGTTCAAAGACTGTGTTAAATAATTTATCTTCCGTTCAAAACAAGTATGGCAAAGTCAGCATCAATTATGAAATTGTCAGCTGATGCAAGCTCACACTTTTTCGTGTACTGTTCGCAAAACAGGGTGTAAAAGTGCTTCGGTACTTCAGACACAAGGTTTTCACCGTTTGCAAGCATTACTTGAAACGCATATTCGCCGCGATGTCCGACAAAAAATAAAATGTCGGATATGGCGGCATCTTTGTTTGTCGCCTGCAGTCTTGAAGCAAAGAACAGCTTCAAAAGCTCAATTATCCTGTCATCAAGACCGTTTTCAAAAATCGTTATCTTTTCACGCATAGAGTTTTCGTTTGACACGATCCTCATTTTATGAGGATTTTCCATGCGTTTTTCGGGGAACTGTTCATCGATTTTTTTCTGCGCGTCCTTTATGTTTTTGATACATTCCTCCACACTTTCACCGTCTGGACAAAGATGTATCATAAATTTTTTGTCCATATCGTGATACAGCATTGGATAGGAAAGCGACACAACACATCCACATTCAGGACAGGTGTGAGTAAAAAGCTCACCTGACAAAAGCTTTTTCTGCGCTTCGTCATCGAATGCACCGTTTACGGATTCGTAAACGGTTATATCAAATTCGCAAGAGCAGTCTTTGCATTTTATTTTCTCTACATGTTCAAGTGCCATTTTAATAAATCCTCTTTATTTTTTTAATTTACGTCTGTTGAAGCCTCTGTAAACGACAGGCTCTCTTTTCGGGCGTTTGAAAATGAAAAAATAACCCAAAGCGGCAACTGTGCCGATGAAAAGAATAATACCGATTATTATAAACAGTATTTTAAATGACGGTGACGAGCTTAAAAATGTGACCTTCGACATACACATACTGTATTCTCCGCCGTCTGTATCGGAATGAGGCCGAATCCATATCTTCACACCGTCAGCATTCCCGCTTATGCTTGACATAAAATCTTTGATGTTATACGAAAGCGATGAAAGGCCGACAGATGGAATCTGAGATATACCTTCATACACAACGCTTTTTCCGCTTTC
>JAZTXA010000003.1:0-10728 GCA_045636245.1 Eubacteriales bacterium
GGTCCGGAATTCCGTGACTATCAGGGCGATATCACACACCGTGACGAGGCGGCTTACGTAACAAGTGAAAGATACGTAAACAAGACAGGAAGAAACGACTTTGTTGTTTCCAAGGTATCGGCAGACGCTGAAAATGTTTACTTCTACGCTGAATGTGCATCCGATATCACAGCGGCTGAGGGTACAAACTGGATGAACCTCTTCATCGATGTTGACTGCACAGCTTCGACAGGCTGGTACGGATATGATTACATAATCAACCGTTCGCAAAACGGAAACATGGCTTCCGTTGAAAAGTTCGCAACAACGGAAAAGAACGCAGAATGGAGCGTTTCCTCCGCAGGTGAGGCAGAATTTAAGGTAGTCGGCAACACAATCGTTATCAAGGTTGCAAAGAGCGTTGTGGCTTTGGGCGACACATTCGACTTCAAGTGGGCTGACAACTCCGTATCTGACGGTAAGGAAATAATGCAGTTCCTTGATCTCGGCGATGCGGCTCCTAACGGCAGATTCAACTACAGATACACAACAAACGGTACTGTAAAGGCAGCTCCCGCTTGTCTTGAAGACGGTATGACAGTTCTCAAGGCAGGATCCTACAACGCATACGTTGGCGGCAAGGAAGTTATGATCTGCGGCGATTCAACCAAGGCTGTTGCACTCGGCGAAAAGGGTACGGTTTACCTGCCGAGAGTATTTGCTGAATCCTCCCTCGGACTTTCAGCTGACTCCCTTACAGATGCAGGCAAGTACTACGGTATTACATACGTTGCGGTAAACGATGCGCTTGCGGCACAGGGTAAGGTCATCACAATAACAGTTGACGGTCTTATCGTTATCGCAGATAAGGAAATTACAGACACCGCTGCACTTTCAACGCTTTACAGGTCATTGATGTAATGAAATATATCGACATGCACTGTGATACGGTTGCCGAAATGTATTACAGAAAAGAAAAAGGACAGCCGTATTCACTTTATGAAAATGAGCTTCACATCGACATTAAAAAATTGCAAAAAGGCGATTGCCTTGTGCAGAACTTTGCCGCATTTGTGAACCTCGCAACAAGAAAAGAGCCGTTCAATTACACAAACGCGCTCATCGACCTCTTTTATGAACAGATGGAGCTTAACAAAGCATACATCGCACCCGTTTATAAATTCGAGGATATTGAGAAAAACGAAAAAGCAGGGCTGATATCAGCCCTGCTTACCATAGAGGAAGGCGAAGCCTGCGAGGGTAAAATTGAGAATTTACACCATTTTTACTCCCGTGGTGTGCGCATGATGAACCTCTGTTGGAATTATAAAAATTCGCTGACCACACCGAACGGCATCGACATTGAAAAAGGTGTGGACATCAAGGAAACGGTAAACGGTCTTACTCCCCTCGGCTTTGAGTTTATTGAGGAAATGGAGCGTTTGGGTATCATCATCGATACAGCTCACATCTCCGATAAAAGCTTGTATGACATTCTGGAGCATTCCAAAAAGCCGTTTGTTGACAGCCATACAAACGCACGCGCCATCTTCGACCATACAAGAAACATATCCGATGATATGATAAAGAAAATGGGCGAGCGCGGCTGTGTTGCAGGCGTCAACTTCTGCTGTGAGTTTATGAAGGACTTAACGAAGGAAGAGTACGGCGTGTCGTTTACACTTGCCGTTGACCACATAAAGCACCTGATAAACAAGGGCGGTGAGGATTCGGTCGGCTTCGGCTCGGATTATGACGGCATATCAAGTCAGGGTCTTGCCATGGCTGATGCTTCCTACATGCCTTATTTCATCGATGAAATGAAAAAGCAGGGCTTCTCCGACGACCTTATAGAAAAGGTATTCTATAAAAATGTTTTGAGGGTCTATAAGGAAATATTGTAAGATACCCCAAAAAAATAACGGCACTTTGTTTTACCATGCCCGAAATGAAAAAATCAGAAAGGATAAGATACGGTTTTAAAACCGTACTGTGATG
This sequence comes from Eubacteriales bacterium, assembly GCA_045636245.1. Taxonomy (GTDB): domain Bacteria; phylum Bacillota; class Clostridia; order Oscillospirales; family CAG-272; genus RGIG7213. The sequence continues at coordinate 1,978 of JAZTXA010000003.1, forward strand.
TGTAATGAAGAAAGGCTTTGTGACGTTGGCAACAGGCGACGATCAATTTTACAAAATCGCTTTTAATTTGCTGAAATCATATAAACACTTCACTTCCGAGCCGCTCCCGTTCGCAATAGTATGCGACAGAGAAAATTCTTTTACGGAAGCATTTGATGACGTTATTATTCTGGAAAATCCAACTCGCTCATATATGGATAAGCTGTCTTTGTTGAAGATAGTTCCGTATGACGAAACGATATTTATAGATGCCGATTGTTTAGCTTACGGTGATCTCAATGGCATTTTTGATTTATTCAAAGAAGCTGATGATTTATGTTGCTTTGGCAATGTACTGCCCTTGGATTCGCACGACGGTTTCTTCAAATTAGAAGATATCGGCCAATACGCAAAACAAATATCATTTTGTATTGATTTACATGGAGGAATTGTATTTTACCGCAAAAGCGATATTCTCGGCCGTGTATACGACACCTGCTGTGAAATAAGAGATCATTATCACGAATATAAATTCAAGTACTTCAAAAAACCTGCAGATGAACCGATTATGGCATTGAGTATGGCTATTCACGGATTGCGTCCTCTTGCAGCAAATTTTTCGCCGCTTAGATACTATCCTGCATGTACAAAATCTATACATTTCGACATTTTAAACGGCAAAGCAACAATTAAAAATGAAGAATCTTCAAGTGAGATACTGATAGTTCATTTCGGCAGCACAGTCACAAAAGAGCAGATTTACTTGATTGAAGAACATAATTTAGATCTTCTCTGCAACGGAAAATCTGTAAAAACCTCATTGAGAGCGTTTTTCAAGCCATACCGTTTATCACTTTGGATCGGAAATGTGCGCCGAAAAATGAAGGTGCATATATATAACTTGAAATGTACGGTAAAACCCATTCTGATGAAACTTTTGCGCCGCAAATAAATTATGTATCGTGAACACAGTTTTCACCAATTTAAAACAGGTCTTTCGACCTGTTTTTTTGTTCTTTTTGTTTGTTACGGGTCGTCCGGTTCGCAAAGCGAACTGATTGGCGCCATCCCATACAATCACGTTCAAAACCCATTTTGTTTATTTCATGCTATACACCGCAAAACGGTGTGCGCCCTATTGCCCGTGGCAGTTGATTCCGTCAACTGTGGGGGGCGGGCAAGGGCGCTTGTTTCAATCACAATTTCGCTCATTTCATACTACAATGTTTGTTTAAATGGGGTAATTTCCGTTTTGGTTAATTTGATTCGATGCGACCCCGAATGAATAATAATTCTGTATTAATTATCAGGAGTACATACCGTTTGTCTGCATATAGTCATAGAGCATTTTGCCGTGGCCCTGTTCTTCTTTTTGAATGTGGTTGAGCATATTTCTCACATTTTCGTCTTTAAATTCGAAAATGCACGTATCGTAAAGGTGCGAGGCGTGCTTTTCCGTTGCAAGAAGGTCAGAGCAGATATACATATCCCCCTGCTTTTCGGGTGTGTTCCCACCTGCATACGTTGCCGTGAATGTGGGCATGGGCTTTGATGACTGTGAAGGTGCAGGCACCGTTCCCGATTCGATCTGAGTTAATGTGTTATAATGTTCCTTTTCAACTGTGCTGAGTGAGGAAAGCAGGTTTTTAAGCTGTGCATCGTTGGCGCATGATGCGTGCTTTGCATATTTGTCCGCGCAGAGGTTTTCCTGTTCCTTAAGATCCTTCAAAAGCGATATTTCTTTTTGTGTAAGCTGCATACAAAAATCTCCTTTTGTTTTTTTATAGTATTCCTCCGAAATCGGGAATTTAATCACACCGAAGAAAAAATATATCCGTACTCGTTGACAAAGACGGGAATATGTTGTAAAATAAAACGGATAATAAGAATAAAACCGAAAGGATAAAAATAAATGGCAAATTACAGAATACGCCGTATAAACGATGAAATGACAAGAGAGCTTTGCCGTATCATCAGAAACGTAAAGGATCCGAGAGTGTCGGGCTCACTCACAACCGTCACAGGCTGTGACGTGTCCCCTGACCTTAAATACGCAAAGGTGTTTTACTCATTCCTCGACGATGTAGACGGTGAGGAAGCAGAGATAAAAAGAAAAGAAATTAAAAAGGGGCTTGAAAGCGCAAAGGGATTTATCCGCCGTGAGCTTGCGATGACCTTAAATCTCCGCATCACACCGGAGCTTACGTTTGTACCCGACACATCCGTTGAATACGGTGCAAAGATATCGAAAATACTGAAAACGATAAACGAAGAAGAGAAATAATATGAATTTTGAACTCGGAAAAACCGACATAGCCGTCATCGGTGCGGGCCACGCGGGAATTGAAGCCTCTCTCGCCGCAGCGAGAATGGGACACGATGTTATTTTATTCACGATGAACCTTGATTCTGTCGGAAATATGCCCTGCAATCCGTCAATCGGCGGCACGGGCAAGGGACATCTTGTCTTTGAAATTGATGCTCTCGGCGGTGAAATGGGCAGAGGTGCTGACACGGTGACGCTTCAGAACAGGATGCTGAACCTCGGAAAAGGGCCGGCTGTTCACTCAAAGCGCGTGCAAGCCGACAGAATGAAATACCATATGTATATGAAGCACACGCTTGAAAAAACGGAAAACCTCCGTTTGTATCAGGCGGAGGTTGTGGATATTTTGCGCGATGATGACGGCGCTGTTTGCGGTGTCGTCACAGCGCTCGGCGCTGTTTTCCGCTGTCGTGCGGCAATAATCTGTGCGGGCACTTACCTCAGCGGAAAGGTCATAATCGGAGAAAGCGCTATACAGTCGGGCCCCGACGGTATGCTTCCGTCAATGGGACTTTCCGCAAACCTTGAAAAAATGGACATCCGCTTAATGAGGTTCAAAACGGGAACGCCTGCAAGAGTTTTAAAAAGCAGTGTTGACTTATCCGTTCTTGACGAACAGCACAGCGACAGCAAAATTCCGTTTTCCGTGCGCACAACGAAAGAGGAGCTTGCATCCCGCCCCGAGATCCCCTGCCACATTGTTTACACGAATGAAAAAACTCACACTATAATCAAGGAAAATCTCCACCGTTCCCCCCTTTACGGCGGTATGATAAAGGGCACAGGACCGCGTTACTGTCCGAGTATTGAGGACAAAATAGTGCGCTTTGCCGACAAAGAACGCCACCAGCTGTTTGTCGAACCGATGGGCGAGGAAACGGAGGAGCTGTATATACAGGGCTTTTCGTCATCGCTCCCTGCGGACGTTCAGCAAGAAATGCTCCATTCCCTTAAAGGCTTTGAAAATGCCGTTATCATGCGCCACGCATATGCAATAGAGTATGACTGTATCGACCCCACACAGCTTAAGCATACACTTGAATTCAAGGAAATTCCGGGGCTCTACGGCGCAGGGCAGTTCAACGGTACATCAGGCTATGAGGAAGCGGCGGCACAGGGACTTATCGCGGGCATCAACGCATCGCTCAAGCTCAAAGGCGGGGATGAATTTGTTTTAAGACGTGACGAAAGCTACATCGGCACGCTTATTGATGACCTTGTTGTCAAGGGCACAAATGAGCCGTACAGAATAATGACCTCACGCTCGCAATACCGACTGCTTCTCCGTCAGGACAATGCAGATGAGCGTTTGACGCCTTACGGCTATGAAATCGGGCTTATAAGCGAAGAAAGATACGAAAAATTCAAAGAAAAGCAAGCACGTATTGAACGTGAGATAGAAAGAGCAAATAAGGCAAATATCCGCCCGTCGGAAAGACTGAACGAGATAACCGATTCTGCGGGTACGGAACGAATAAATGTCACCGCCAAGCTTGCAGATCTTTTGCGCCGTCCCCAGCTGACATATGAAATGCTGAAGGATGTTGATGTTTCCCGAACAGAAACCGATGAGGACGTCATATACGAAGCGGAGGTAAAAATAAAATACGAGGGTTACATAAAAAAACAGCTTTCCGCCGTCAAAGCGGCAAGAAAACTGGAAGGTGTGAAGCTGCCCTGTGATATTGATTACAGCAGGATAAAGGGCCTTCGTATAGAAGCCGCCCAGAAGCTTGAAAAAATGAGACCCGAAACCGTGGGTGAGGCATCAAGAATAAGCGGTGTTTCGCCTGCCGATATCTCCGTTTTGCTTATTTATCTCGGTATAAGATAAAATCAATTTTAAAAGGGGCAGACTTATTTTGGAAATTGTTTCCAAAATGAGCCGCCCCATATTTTTTATAGTCGCATTGAATTGAATGAAGATAAATGGTTTCAAAACGGACAGTCAAGGACGCCTATCCCTACTAAAATTTTACATTATATATTTCCAAAGGAAATATGCACCCCTTGCCTGCGAGGCAATTCGCAAAGCGAATTGTGGGGGGCGCAGGCGGGGTGCTGGCGGCATATCACGCAAAAATACCGATTGCCTTGTTTTTATGTTCTTCCGAACCGTCTTTCAACGGATGATTTTGTCATAATGAATGCCACGGGGCGTCCGTGGGGACAATGGGTTATTTCAGGGCACGCCATGAGGCGGTCAACGAGGGCTTCAAGCTCCTCGCGTGAGTTAAGGTCGCCCGCCTTTATCGCCGCCTTGCAGGCTGACTGATAAAGTGCTTTTTCATACAAAAGGTCGCGGGAAAGGGCCGCATTTCCCGTACCGCTTGACAGCTCACCGAGGATAGTGATAAACAGATCAACTGCCGCGCCCTCGGTAAGATTTGACGGAATTTCCGTGACCGTTGCCATACCTGCGGATATCTCATATGAAAAGCCTGTTTTTACTATTTCCTCGCGGTATTCTTCACCCGCTGAAGCTTCCTCGTCTGAAATCGGTATTTCAAGCGGTATCATCAGCATCTGCGAATATCCCGCCTTTATTTTGACACCTAACTTCAGCTCTTCAAAAATTATCCTTTCGTGTGCTGCGTGCTTGTCGATTATGTATGCCTCATCTCCTGCTTCGACGATAAGATACGTGTTGAATATTTCGCCCTTCAGCTTATATTCGCCTTTGCGCTTTGTCGGCTTATATTCGTCCTTTTCGTCACTTTTTGAAGGCTCGGTGTTTGTTACTTCTTCGTTTTTTACAGGTTCGGGTGTATTTGCTTCCTGTGTTTTTGCAGGTTCGGGAGTCTTTGTTTCCTCGCTTCTTTCGGGCAGGGTGACTGTGGGAGATTTGAGTGTGCTTACAAACTTCGGCACATCAAAATCGGATGGGATATATTCATCCTCCGTCGGCATTTTTTCCTCATAACGAGGAATGGTGACTGCCTTTTCTTCCTTTTCAGGCTCTTTTATTATCTTTATTTCGGGCTTTGTCTCGGTTTTAACCTCATGCTTTTCAAAAATACCCTCTTGTGATATCTGCCTTTTTTTAAGACTCTCCGCCCGTCCGTCCTCAACAGGGGTGAAACGCACGGTCGGTTTTATGACCTCGTCAATTTTTAGTGTCGGTCTTTGTGTGCTTTTTTCAACAGCCGACTTTACGATGATGTAAACGGCATCGAACACCGCCTTTTCGTTTGAAAACTTTATTTCCGTCTTGGCAGGGTGCACATTTACATCGACAAAACCGGGATGAATGGTGACATTAAGCACCGCCGCAGGGAATTTTTCAGTCGGCACATACGACTGCACTGCCGCTTCAAGCGCCGCTTGAATACTTCTGTTTTTGACGTATCTGCCGTTGACGAAAAATATCTGCATATTTCTGTTCGGGCGGGAGTTTGACGGCGTTCCGATATAACCCGAAACGTCAATACCGTCAGCCTGTCCGTCAATTTCCAAAAGATTATTTGCAAATTCACGTCCGAAAACGGAGTAAATCGTATTTTTTAAATTTCCGTCAGCCGCAGTTCTGAATTTCAGCGTGTTATCCGAAATAAACGAAACGGAGATGTCGGGGTGCGACAAAGCCGTTTTTTCGCATATTGCCATGACAGCGGAGGCTTCCGTCGAGTCTTTTTTCAAAAACTTGCGCCTTGCGGGGACATTTGAAAAAAGCTCCTCAACGATTACGCTCGTACCGTCGGCACAGCCCGTTTCCTCAACCTTTAAAGCTCTTCCGCCGACACTTTCAAGCACATACCCTGTCTGCCCTTTTTGCTTCGTTATGATACGAAGATGCGACACAGAGGCAATTGCCGCCAGCGCCTCCCCTCTGAAGCCGAGCGTTTTTATCATATTTAAATCGTGCTTTGTCTGAATCTTGCTCGTCGCGTGGCGCAATATACACACGGGCAAATCGTCCTTTGACATACCGCATCCGTCATCGGTCACACGGATAAGGCTGACACCGCCGTTTTTTATCTCAACGGTGATGTTTTTTGCCCCTGCGTCTATTGAGTTTTCAATAAGCTCCTTAACAACGGAAGCGGGACGCTCCACCACCTCGCCTGCGGCGATGAGGTTGGCGACACTTATATCAAGTACGTTAATAATTCCCATAATTACAGCAAACTTTTCAGCTTTCTTAAAATATCAAATGCATCTACAGGGGTTATGATGTTGAGATCAACCCCTCTTAATTTCTCTCTTATTTCGTCATTTGCAACGCTTTCAACGGAGATGTTGAAGTCCTCTATGCTTTGGGCTTCTTTTTTTCTTATACGCTCGGGAGCTCCCGACTCAATTGCCGACAGTATCTCCTTTGCGCGCTTTATGACGGGGGCGGGAACTCCTGCCAGCTTTGCCACTTCGATTCCGTAGCTTTCGTCAGCCGCACCGCGCACGATTTTGCGCAGGAAAATGAGGTCATCCCCTCTTTTTTTGGCGGCGATGTTGTAGTTTACAATGCCCTCGTTTGTATTTTCAAGCTCCGTCAGCTCATGGTAATGTGTTGCAAAAAGCGTCTTTGCGCCGAGCTTTTTACCTGCGGTATATTCAGCAGTTGCACGTGCTATGGACATACCGTCATAGGTTGACGTGCCTCGTCCGATTTCGTCATATATGATAAGACTGCGCTTTGTCGCATTGGAAAGAATATACGCAACCTCATTCATTTCAAGCATAAACGTCGAAGTACCCGAGGCAAGATCGTCGCTCGCACCGACGCGTGTGAAGACTTTATCGCAAATGCCTATGCGTGCCGATTTAGCAGGCACGTATGAGCCTATCTGCGCCATAATGACGATCAGCGCATTTTGCCTCATATACGTTGATTTACCCGCCATATTCGGACCTGTTATAAGCATCAGACGGTTTAAATTCGTGTCAAGGAGCGTGTCATTCGGCACGAAAGTACCTGATGAAAACTGCTCCACCACGGGGTGTCTGCCTTCCTCGATAACTATCATATCGGACAGATCGACCTCGGGGGCTGTATATCTGTTTTTCACAGCCGTTCTTGCAAGGGATAAATACGCATCAAGCTCCGAAAGCTTGGCGGCTGTGTCGCGTATTCTTATGATGTTTTGGTTTACAAACTCGCGGATGTTGCAGAAAATATCGTATTCAAGCTTGACAATCTTATCGGATGCACCAAGCACGGAGGCTTCAAATTCCTTAAGCTCCTCCGTTATGAATCTTTCACAGTTGGCAAGCGTTTGCTTTCTTATGTATCTTTCGGGAACATCGGCAAGGTTCGACTTTGTAACCTCTATATAATAACCGAAAACGCGGTTGTAAGCAACACGGAGCGTTTTTATGCCCGTTGCTTCTCTTTCCGTTTCCTCAATCTTCGATATCCAATACTTGCCGTCCTTCATTATGCTTCGGAGCTTGTCCACGCCCGCATCGTATCCGTCATTGATTATTCCGCCTTCGCGCACGGAAAACGGCGGATCCTCTACAATGGCGCGGCAGATAGCATCGGTTATGTCGCCAAGCTCATCAAGTGTCATGTATATTTCGTTAAGCCTTTCGGAAGGAAGGTCTTTTATTATCTCTTTTATTTCGGGTATCTTTTTTGCTGTTTGGGCAATTGCACGGAGATCCTTACCCGAAGCCGTGGAATAAACGACCTTTGTACCGAGTCTTTCCAAGTCCAATACCGACTTAAGACACTCGGAAAGCTCCTCTCTTGCATGAAAATCGTTATAAAATGCTGTTACGGCGTTCTGCCTTTTCATAATGTCGGACACGGAGTAAAGCGGTTCTTCTATCCACTTGCGCAAAAGCCTTGCACCGCCCGATGTCTTTGTGTCGTCAAGCACCCACAAAAGTGAGCCGCGCTTGCCGCCTCGCATTACCTCGCAAAGCTCAAGAGATCGGCGGGTGGAAATGTCCATCTGCAGATACTGCTCCCCATCGTACAGCTTTATTTCGTTTATATATGAAATATCGGTCTTCTGTGTTTCGGCAATATAGGAAAGAAGCGCGCCGGAGGACTTTACCGAAAGCGGTGAAACATCGGCAAAATGCACATCTTTAAACTGCTTTTCGCATATTTTATAACATTCGGAATAGTCAAATCTGTCATCCTCGCTGTAATTTGTCATACAGGATAAACGCTTTGAAAAGTATTCGTCAAGGGTGTGGTATGAACCTCTTGCAAAATTCACGACCGCCTCACACGGGGAGTATGCGCCCATTTCGTTCATTACGAACTGAACAGGATCACCGCCCGAAGAGGACGATGCAAAATATCCCGTTGAAATATCGGCAAACGACAGGGAAACGCCGTCCTCGCCTATATAAACGGAAGCAATATAGTTGTTCTTTTTCTCGTCAAGCATGCCCGACTGAGTAAGGGTGCCCGGGGTGATAATGCGTATTATTTCACGCTTGACAATGCCCTTTGCCGCGGCGGGGTCCTCCGTCTGCTCACAAATGGCCAC
>JAZTXA010000004.1:0-7619 GCA_045636245.1 Eubacteriales bacterium
GGCTGAACGAATGGGCACCGAGAGTATCATAGAAATACTCTATGTATGTAACATTGCCGTTATCTACTATCGTTTCGGCTGTTATTGTACTGCCGTTTAAGTAGTACTTATGAACAACTCCGTTTACCGTTTTTTCGTAACGGATTCCGTCGGAATTGTATTTATAAGTTACGTTTGATGTACCCTTTGCTGCACTTGCAAGCTGTCTGCCGTTTTGCCACGTAAAGGTGTAATTTTCACCGTTGTAATACGTAAGGTTGATGCCTACACCGGTGTAGCAAAGTGCGGTTATCTGATTTGCAGATTTCTTTTCGCCTGCAGCATTCGTAAAGAATTTGCAATCAAAATTAAGTATGTAACAGCAGATCTTACAACATTATTGTAACATAATTTTACAGTCCTGTCAAGAACGGCGCAGTCATAGCCTATATAGATTTCGGTTATGCCGCATACGATTTAACACAAAAACATACTCCTCACAGACGGCGGTACCGTTTATGAGGAGTTTTTGTTATAGCAGCCATTTTTTATCAAAAATGGCTGCTATAAAGAATGAGTCCGGTGCATCACCAAACCCATTCAAAATTGATTTAATTTTATATTTCGTCTAAACTTGCAAGTCCGCTTTATTATTGCGATAACTTCACTCTATTCAATAAAATTATCCTAAAGCGACCATACTGAAAACGAGTGCAAACAGCGCAACAGTTTCGCAAAGACCTACAACCGTAATATACTGTGAGAAGCCTTTGCCTGTTTCAGCCAGAGCATCTGCGCCTGCGGCACCTGCCCTTCCCTGCCCAACAGCGGAAAATGCCATTGCAAGTCCCGATGCGATCCCGAGCCCGAGCAAAAATGCAGGATCTGCAGAAGACGCCTTCATCTGCTGCATCAAAAGAAAGCCGTAAATCGTCTGTGTAAGGGGCGCACCGGCAAAAACCGTAAGTATAAACGGTGCTGCTTTATTGCTCATATAACACTTTTTCCAAGCTCCTATCGATGCTTGTCCCGCAATACCGATACCGATAGCCGATCCTATTGCGGCAATACCCATAGCCAATGCTGTTCCCAATAATCCGAAATCCATAATATTTCTCCTTTATAATTAGTTTATTCTTCAAACGGTTTGAATTTATGTCCACTCCACGACATGCCCAGGTGAGAAGAAAACTCTAGTGTGTTAAGTCTGATTCCGTGAACTACCACCGACAGAATATTCAAGACCATATTAAGTCCATGACCAAACACCAACAGGATAATCGCGAATATAATTAACATAAAATTTCCTAAAAACGGACTTACCAACTCATTTACAGTTGCGGATATAGCCGCACCCGCGAGTCCGACAGCCCAAAGACGTATATACGAAACGATGTCCGAAAATACATTTACCACGCCAAGCAGTACCGATACGATATTGGTAAGGCTTGAAACGACGGATTTTAATATACTTCCCTCATAGTTTGCAAAGATAAATCCCATAACAAAACCGATTCCTATAAGTGCGATTGCAACCGTACCCACCGGAATACCGCCTAATTTCAATCCAAAGCTGAAAACCTCGGCATTTACAACAAGGTTAAGTACCATATAATACATACCTACAAGCTGTAATACCATGCCTATATCGCCAAGAATTTTGAGCGAGCCTTTGTTTCGCACTGCTGCTTTGATATGTGCCGCTGTTAACTGTATGAGCGCAAAAGTAAAGCACAGTATTTGCAGATTTTGCGCAGTTGTAAGCCCTACTCCTTCGGGAGTCCACGGCAAACCCCAGACTTTATCGGCATATACATTTGAAATTACAGGTATCGACAAAGACTTAAGCCACTGAGGCAGTTGATCGACAGAAAGGCCAAACCATGTGCACGTAAGCAAACCCCACAGCATTGTAGACACGCCGAAAAGTCCTACGAGCAGAAACGCGGGTGCAACAGGTTTTTTGGCGATAAGATATCTTAATATAGGAACAGCCGCAATAACAGAAATCAGAAGTCCGTATCCGCCGTCTCCGAAAATAATCCCGAAAAATATGAGTATAAATGATAAAAACCAACCTGAAATATCATACTCAAAATATCCGGGGACCGTACCGAAGAAATCGGTCAAAGGATATATAAGACTTACAAATCTGTTATTCTTCAGCTTTGTCGGAACATCGTCATCCTCGGTCGGATCATCAGCAATAAGTCCCCAAGAATTTTCCTCGGCTGCCTTTTTAAGCATATCAAGATTTTCAGCTTCGATATATCCCTTGAAATAAGATACTGTAAAAGTACTCTTTTCATCACACGATATATTTTCCGTGCCCATACCCGTAGAGTACGTTTCAAATTCAACTTCCTTTTGCAGTGTCTTTATTGCCTGCTTCATACTTTCTATGTAGATCGAATATGAAGATATTTCTTCGTCTGTTTTCTTGATACTGTCATTCAGCGCGTTAATTTTATCACGCATTTCGTCTGCGGATATTTTCGGCAAAGCCAATTTATAGCTATTCAGAAACGATGTATCTACTTCGCCTTTTACCAATAGAAACTTTACAGCAGATTTATTTGCATCAAGACGTACCGTCTTTATACCGTCGGGAATGGCGGAATACTCAGCTTTCGGCATCTCGTAAAGCTCGATTTTGATTCCGTTTGAAAGCAGACTGTTTATACTTGCAGGGTCGATATCACCCCAGCTTTTTATACGTTCAAGCTCCGCATTAAGCGCACTGCGCTCTGCCAGGTATGAATTTTTCTTTTCGGAAAGAGCCATGATCTCGCTTGCAACTGACACGGCATTCGAAACACCTGCTTCTTTTTTCTCCGCATTTTTATTCTTTCCTACCGCGAAAACGGCGCTTTCAAGTAAAGTTATCTGTTCGCTGAGTTTTCCGAGCTTTTCACCCGAGCCTTCCGATATCTCTATCTGAACAGTTCCAAGCTTGCGAAGCTTTTTAAGAGCTTCTTCTTTTTTATCCCCCAGAGTTATGAGAGAAATTTTTTTCATAGGCACGATCATAACGAATAAACCTCCTCATTGGAAGATCCTGCGTCACGAAGGGCTATTTTCCGTTTTGAAATTTTCGAACGCACTACGGCACTCACCTGCTGGTCTGCCATATAGATAGATATTTTTTTTATATTTTTTTCTGTTTCGGGTATTTTTACCTTTTCAAACAAGTTAACTCTTTGTGAGGTTGCAAGAAGCTCCGCCTCCAAAAGTCTAACCTGTTCTTCCAACACTTCGGATTCCAAATCAAGCAATATTGCTTTTTCCATATGATTTGCGGCAATATCAACCCAAAGCGGCGTACTGTACAGATCATAGTCGCCCCTTGAAAAATCCGCCCCTTCAAACGTGGGAATATCAACTCCTGCAATATTTCCTTTACCTTTGCGTATATTGCTTACCGTGATTATCCCTTTGGGGAAAGCATTTTTTTCGCTGAAAACGGCAATCCAATCAAGGAATCCGTTTTCAAGCTCGGCTTTTTCTTTTCTTACCGCATTTGCTTTATCCTCAACTGCACGGATCTCCGATTGAAGCTGTTGCTTTTTAAGTGTCAGAGTAGGCAAATATCTTCGGTACATTTTAAGTGCATCCTTTTGTACCTTTAACTCATTTTTGGTTAATTTGATTTTTGCCAAAATTTAAGTCCTCCTTACTTTTTACGCCAAAACTCGTCAGTAAGGTCTGACTTAATTCCGGTTTCGTCTTTTTCGAAGCAATCGGCTAAGATCTCCCAACCGAGATCAAGCGCTTCTTCAAGTGACAAATTAACCGACAGATCCATAAGCTTATCCTCAAAAAGCTCACCGTATTTCAAAAGTTTGCCGTCCCAACGGCTCATAGAAAAGCCCATATTTTTCTTTTCAAGGGTTTCTTTATATGAAGAATACATACGTATCATCGCATCCATAAGAGCACGGTGGTCTTTTCTTGTTTTGCCGTTTACATTCTGCTTTAGTCTTGAAAGAGATCCGAAGGGTTCAATTCGTCCGCCCTTAAGATAATACTGTCCCTCTGTAATATAACCTGTATTATCCGGAACGGGGTGAGTTACGTCGTCACCCGGCATTGTAGTTACCGCAAGCACGGTAACAGAGCCCGAATCGGCAAAGTCAACCGCCTTTTCGTAACGTGCCGCAAGTTGGGAATACAAATCTCCCGGATAGCCTCGGTTTGAAGGAACCTGCTCTTGAGTAATGGCGATTTCCTTCATAGCGTCTGCAAAGTTTGTCATGTCTGTCAAAAGCACCAATACGTCTTTATTCTGCAAAGCAAACTGCTCGGCTACCGCCAACACCATATCGGGAATCATCATACATTCAACCGTAGGGTCGGATGCCGTATGAATGAACATGACTGTTTTGCTGAGCGCTCCGCCCTTTGACAACTCCTCCTTAAAATAAAGGAAATCATCGTATTTAAGACCCATACCGCCGAGCACTATCACATCAGCCTCCGCCTGCATTGCGATACGTGCAAGAAGCTGGTTATACGGTTCTCCCGAAATGGAGAATATGGGCAACTTTTGCGATACGACCAATGTATTGAACATATCAATCATCGGGATATTCGTTCTCATCATTCGGTTTGCCAGAATACGTTTTGTAGGATTTACCGACGGTCCTCCTATTGGCTTCATATTTTCCGTAAGCGCAGGACCCTTGTCTCTCGGCTCACCCGAACCATTGAATATTCTTCCCAGCAGATCATCGCTGAAAGATACACGCATTTCGTGCCCCAAAAAGCGAATTTCATCGCCCGTAGAAACACCCTGACCGCCCGCAAACACCTGTAATGATACAGTATCACCGTCGATCTTATTGACCTGTGCAAGTGATTTACCAAAGCGTGTGTTGATTTGAGCCAACTCGTTGTACCGAACACCGCTCGCTTTGACGGTAATAACGTTACCGACGATAGATTCTATCCTATTGTAAATTTTATTCATTCTCATTCACCGTCCTTCAGCAAATGTTCCGCTTCATTTCTTAAGCTACCGTTTCCTTCACTGTACAATGCGTCAATTTCAGCCTCGGCTTTTTTGAATTCAGCGCTTTCAAATTCCGTGTAATTCCAGTCGATAAATCTTTGACGCATACGGTTAAAAAACACTCGCGCATCGTCTTTACTGTTTATCGCATACTCACTGCCCAAAACAAAGATTAACTTATCTGTAACATACCTCTGACGCTGTGTGCCGCAATTAGCCTCTATCAGATCAAATGAGTTTTGCTGCAGATATACCGCATCAAGCATTTCTGATTTCAGATAAATTATATAATCCTCAAGAGTTGTACCTTCTTCGCCGATAACCTTCATCATGGAGTCAACTTCGCTTCCGTGATGAAGAATGTTCTTACAGAAGTCTGACTTTTTACGCGCTATAACGCTTTCGTATTTCGACCACGATATCATAGGATCAATGGCAGGATATTTTCTTGCATCCGAGCGTTCACGGGAAAGTCCGTGGAAAGCGCCAACGACCTTTAATGTTGCCTGAGTAACAGGTTCTTCAAAGTTTCCTCCCGCGGGAGATACCGTTCCGCCAATAGTAACCGATCCTGTGCTGCCATCGGGCAAGCGTACATATCCGGCTCTTTCATAAAATGCCGCAATATAAGATTCAAGATATGCGGGGAACGCCTCCTCGCCCGGGATCTCCTCAAGACGTCCCGACATTTCACGGAGTGCCTGAGCCCAACGTGATGTCGAATCTGCCAAAAGAAGAACGTGAAGCCCCATTTGACGGTAATATTCGGCAAGCGTTACCGATGTATATACCGAAGCCTCACGGGAAGCAACAGGCATAGAAGATGTATTACAGATGATAATGGTCCTTTCCATAAGAGAACGGCCTGTTTTGGGGTCGGTAAGCTCAGGAAACTCGGTAAGTGTTTCAACGACCTCACCCGCACGTTCACCGCATGCGGCTATTATTACGATATCAACATCTGCATATTTTGAGGTAGTGTGCTGTAAAACGGTTTTACCCGCACCAAACGGTCCCGGGGTACAGTATGTTCCGCCCTTTGCCACGGGGAAGAACGAGTCAACAAGGCGAACCTTTGTCTCCATCGTTTCAACCGGCGCCAATCTTTCGCTGTAGCATCTCACTGCACGCTTGACCGGCCACTTAAAGGACATTGTGACAGGTATATCACGTCCGCGCTCATCCGTTATTACGGCAATTGTATCCTTTACGGTATACTCTCCCTTTTTCGCAACGGATTTTACTGTATAGCTTCCAAGCAAATAAAACGGTATAAATATTTTATGTACAAAAGCGCCCTCGGGAACGGTACCTATATATTCTCCCGCGCGTACCGTATCTCCCTTTTGGGCAGTAGGTGTAAACTCCCATTTTTTATCGGAATTAAGTCCATCGGCATAATTGCCTCGCTCCAAAAACCAACCCGCTTTTTGGGCTAAAATAGGAAGCGGATTCTGAAGTCCGTCATATATTTGTCCAAGCAAACCGGGGCCTAATTCCGCAGACAGCATTTCACCCGTGAACTCGACAATATCACCGCATTTTATGCCGCCTGTCATTTCATAGACCTGTATTTGAGCAATATTTCCTCTTATACGAATAACCTCGCTTTTAAGCGCAGTATCATCTATCTTAACGTAACATATTTCATTCATGGAAACATTGCCGTCAAACCTTACAGACAACAAATTTCCGTTAACACTTACGACCTTTCCTTTATTTTCGCTCATTATTAAGCCTCCAATTTATCTCCATTTAAAATGGAATTGTAAATATTTTTGTATACGGTCTGCCCAATATCCGTATCAAACTGTCTTATTCTCAACATCAGCTTGAGCTTCAGCGCATAATAAAACACAAAATCCTCCGAAAACGTGTCCGTGGGTCTGAGAATTTCCAAAAACCTCAGACGGTAGTTCAAAAGCATCGTTTCCGCCTGTAAAGGATTGTCTGTTTCAACTGCGGTATTTGCTATTTTATACAGCTCCGCAGGCAAAGATTTATTTTGCAGATCAAACGGTTTATTCATTTTATCTGCCCGCGCTTTGCCGAGCGCAACACGCAGATCCCGTTCACCGTCATTCCACGCTTGGATCAAAGCGGAACTTGATTGTCGGGAATTTATTGATGGTATAAGCGTTAAATTCTCAACCTCACATAACGCCTCTTTTCCCAAGAAACGACTGCACAATTCAAAAAAACGTTCTTCTGTAATGGGAATCGGTGTGTTTTCATTTATACCGTCCAATGACGGAAGCTGGGATATCAGATAATATTCAGACATATTACTCTGCCTCTTTCAAAAGCCTTGTGACTTTGGGGCTGAGATAATTTGAAAGCATATCAATAACCGATTCAGAAGAATAGTCATAGTATGCGCTTCCGTTATTCACGGCAATACGGAACCCGCCGTCAAACGTATCGTTTGCTTTAAGCGTAATACCTTTTAACAGTTTTTCTTTAAGAGCTGCCTGTATCGTTTTTTCCAATTTCTGAAGATCCTCGGTGTTCAAGATCACGGCGATATCTTCGGCATCAGGATTATTTGCCCAACTTGCGACAACGTTAACAATAAGCTGTGACAGTGCCTCCGATGAATATACAGCAGAAACGTTTTCCCCGATAATGG
>JAZTXA010000005.1:0-14051 GCA_045636245.1 Eubacteriales bacterium
CCCTCTTTTGTTATAAATATCGCCTCAAAAGTATATTTTTTTTCTTTGTAAAATTGTAGTCCTTTATCTGTTCCCATTACAAAAAGTGCGGTTGACAGGGCATCTGCAAGCGTTCCGCTATCACATAGCACTGCAACGGACGAAAGCTCATTTACGACAGGATATCCCGTTTCAGGATCTAAAATATGGTGATATTTTTCGCCGTTATACTCAAAAAATCTTTCATAGTCACCCGATACGGATAAATAGCCGCGTGAAAGAATCACACGTCCGACTGTATCATCGGGGCGATGTGGGTCACGAATGGCAACACTCCACCCTTCTCCGTTTTCTCTTGCGCCTACAATTGCGATATTTCCGCCCAAATTAAGATAACCGCTTTTAATTCCGTTTTCGTGTAGGTACCCGACACATTTTTCTGCAATATACCCTTTGCCGATACCGCCGAGATCTATTTGTACATTTTCCGACGTCTTTGTTATTTTACATCCGTCAGCAGTAATGTTGCCGTATCCTACATATTCAATTACTTTTTTTACTTCTTCCTCTGCCGGAGGTATAGGCGTGTCCGATTTAAAATCCCATAGGGCTGAAAGTACTCCGCAGGTTATATCAAACGCACCGTTTGTTTTCTCTGAAACCTCGTTTGCCGAAAGTATTAAGGACGCCACTTCTTCCGACACATCGCACGAGGTGTTTTCGTTTATTTTGGAAACCTCAGAATCGGGATCCGTTTTTGAAATTATACCTTCAAGCGTTTTGATATATCCGTGTATATCAATATCAGAGTCGGGCAGATGGGTTTTGATAAATGTATCCAGTGCAAAATATGTATTATCTTTATATTCAACACCGCAGGAAGAAAAAAGAAGCGATGTCAAAATTAAAATGCATAGCAGTTTTTTCATATTATTTTTTACTTTCGTATTTCGTTATGTCGGGCAAAAAACATAAAACCGTCCCTGTTATTATACCGCATACAATGCTTGCAAATAAAAGTGCGGGAAGATAATAAAGCGTTTTAAAGGTGCCGAGCATCAGACATGAAACAAGTATTTGCCCCGTATTGTGAAGTGATGCACCGATAATACTGACACCGAGAAAGGAAAACTTGTCATAACATTTCTTTTTTATAATTACAGAGGCCAAAAGCGACAGCATACCTCCGCATAATGAAAAAAGAAAAGAAGATACAGAACCGAAAATAAGAGCTGTAACAACACATTTGCAAAGCAAAACAAGTACAGATTCTTTTGTTCCCACATAAAAAAGCACATAAATTATAACAATATTTGCCATACCGAGCTTTATTCCCGGCAGAGGAACAAATGCCTGTATCGGCAAAAGCGCTTCAAAGGTTGAAAAAACAATGGCAAGTGCTGAAAATATACCGCAAAAAGTTACGGTTTTGACAGTTCTATCCCGCAACAGCGTCAGCCTCCTTTGAATCGGTTTCTATAACTACGCCCGCAGGCATACAAACAATACAGCCTTTTTGACTTATTTTACCGTGCGCCTTACATATACCGTCACGGCAGGTGGAGTCTTTGACATATACCTCCCCGTTTTCTATCATCACAGTAAGATCTATCCCGTTTTCGCAAATTGATATCACACGGTCTTCGTATAGAGAGTACGTATGTATGTTATTTGATGTTGTAATCGATACAGTGTCAGCATTTTTCTCTTTTGGGAGAATAAATATGAGCAATACGGCAATCAACAAAACAAATAAAATGGCGAAAGCATCGCCGAATTTCAATTTTCTCGAAACGATACCTTCGCCCATATTATTTTACCTCAATTATCCACATCAAGATTTATATTGATATACCTTTCGTTTCTGTAAACAAGCAAAGAAACACTATCACCTTTGTAGCGTGACACAACTTCGTTTAATTGTTGTGCACTGGACACGGCAAAGCTTTCAACGCCGATGATGATATCATTCGGCAAAAGCCCTACACGCTCCGCCACAGATGCGCTTTCAGTCTTCAACACCATAACACCGCCCGGCAAGCCAAATCTTTTACTGTCATCGTCCGTTATCTGTATGACGGATATACCAAACCGGTCGATCTTTTCAGATTCGTTGGAACCTATTTCAATGTTTTCTTTAACAAACTGTCGTATTGTTGAAATTGCAAACGAGGAAGATACCGCGCTCACGCTGTCATGCTTTCCATGTGTAATAATGCCCAACACCCTTCCGTTTTCATCCATAAGCGCAGCACCGTACATATGGGCTTCGAAGCCTATTCCTCCGACAGAAATTGAATCTCCGCCGATATATGAAACGGAACCGCTTAAAACATTATGTCCGTTTGAAGAATTATATACAACAAAAACAGTATCACCGGCATTCACACGCTCACCGTTTACGAAATCCGCAGCAGCCTGAGATGAAGAATCAACCTTCAAAACAGCAATATTCCCGCTTTTGTTTATACCTATGAGCTTTGCCGAAAGCTTCTCGCCCTCGATAACTGCCGAAATATCTCCCGATTCAAGGAAGGGAGCACCGCCCGTCACGATATATCCGTCGGAAGTTATAAATATTCCTGTCAGCTTATCGTTGCCGGCAGATATTGACACAGTTGCATTTTTACCCAAGCTGTTTATAAGGTCCTTCTCGGTGCTTTCCGCAAGCGTCCCTTTATCCGCCTGTGTATCACCTGCATTCACATAAGCATCTGTGTAATTTTCGGGATCTGAGACTATTATATTAACTATCAGCAGGCAAGCAAGCGCCACCACGACAACAGTAAAAAGCACTGCAAAAGCGATGACCGCCGTAATCCGTACCGATGTTTCCTCAGCAGTCTTTGTCTGCATCAGCTTTTCATACCGATGCTTATATTCATAACCGCCGTAAGACGATATTTGCGAAGAAATTTCTTTTTCTTCGTTTAAAGCCTTTTTGCCGTTTTCGGTATTCAACCTGAAACAACCCTTTCAAATAATAGAATTAACACCTATAAGTATAACTTTTATGTTTTAATAAATCGTGTATACCATGTGCTGTTATTTTAATTTTTATCGTGTGTTTGTAAACTTTATTGTTTATCTGCCTTTTTTCTTGAAAGTTTTTCTTGCACTGACGTATTCTGGTTATTCTGTACAGATGTAAGAGTAAATACAAACTCACAGTACTCTCCGTACACGCTGTTTACCCATATCTCCTCACCGTGTGAGTCGATTATGGTTTTTGAGATATACAACCCAAGTCCGACACCTGTTTTATCAAGTCCGCGGCTCTTATCGCTCTTGTAAAATCTCTCAAATACAAACGGAAGATCTTCCTTTATTATTCCCTGTCCGTCATTTAAAACGCTTACAAACACCTTCTCGTCCTTTTCTACTATTTTGACGATATACTTTCCCTTTTCATAAGAGAATTTCTGTGCATTGTCGCATATGTTGTAAAGCACCTGATATATTGCGTCGCGGTCTGCAAAAACGGTCATATTATCACGGTCACACTCAAACATAACATCAAGCTTTTTGCTGTCGAGCTTTTGCTCAAGCGAAATTATTATCTGCCTTGCCATCTCGCAAATATCAAAATTTGACTTTACAAGCTTTCTGTCGCCTGCCTGAAGACGGGAGATATCAAGCAACGATGACACAAGGCGCGACAGACGTTTTACCTCAGTAGAAATTATCTGCAGATAATGCTCCTGTTTTTCAGGCGGTATGGCACCGCTTAACATTCCTTCGACAAATCCCGAAATTGCCGTCATAGGTGTACGAAGATCGTGCGAAACATTTGCAAGAAATGTTTTACGAAGCTCCTCATTTTTTTCAAGCGTCGCTGCCATATTGTTAAATGCCGCCGCAAGCTCTGCCACCTCATCATGGCCGTGTATCGGAACACGTGCATCAAAATTACCCTGTGAAAATTCTTTTGCCGCACGGCTCATTGTTTTAAGCGGTAAAATGATCCTCTCCGAAAGGAAATACACAACAACCAAAGCCGCAAGCATGACCCACAAAACAGAAACGATTATTGCCTTTATCGTTTTGGAAACAAGATTTTGAAACCTTACATTTTCACTGCATACAAAAACTGTGCCGACCATTTCTCCGTTTGTGTTTTCCACAGATACAGCAGAGATCAGATGGCTTGTTTTAAAGAAGCTTTCCATAGAAGTATATTCGCTATATGCCCCGTCGTCATCAAGTTTTGTAAGAATACTGTTCGGAAGCGAAGAACCCATATTTTCGGGTGTGTGGGCACTCAAAAGCACAACGCCCTTTTCATCTGTCAGAAAAACGAACATATCCTCGCCCATGGCATCGGATACAGTATTCAAAACAACGGAAATGTCACTTTCAACATTTTCATAGTATATGAATCTGCCGAAGTCCACAGTTGCGGAATTGTTATACTTCTGGGATATAAAATTTCCGACAGCCTCGGAAGCGTCACTTACGGACTGACGTTTCATATCAATTGAGTTATTTGAGGTATTCGAAACGAGAATTACCGAAAGCACAAAAAAGCTGACAAAAATTATCAGCATAAAAGCCGCAACATATTTTGTAAAAACGCTTTTAAACATCAATTTATCCTCTCATGTGAGCAAAAACAGACTTAAAAGAGGGCGACCTCTTTTAAAACAAGGCCGCCCTTTAGTTTGAATTTTACTGAAGAAGCTCGAATTTATATCCAACGCCCCAAACAGTTTTGAGTACCCACTTATCAGAAACGCCTTCAAGCTTTTCACGAAGACGCTTAACGTGTACGTCAACTGTTCTGGAGTCTCCGAGATAATCAAATCCCCAAACCTTGTCAAGCAACTGATCTCTTGTAAAAACTCTGTTATAGTTTGAAGCAAGGAAATAAAGAAGCTCCAATTCCTTCGGAGGAATATCAACGCTCTTGCCTCTGAGCTTAAGCTCATACTTCTGCAAGCTTATCTCAATATTCTCAAACTTGATTATTTCATCATCATTCTGATTTTCATGTGAGTTGCAACGTCTGAGAACCGCTTTCATTCTTACTGCAAGCTCTTTCATATCAAAGGGCTTTACAACAAAGTCGTCAGCACCCATTTCAAGACCGAGCACCTTATCAAATGTTTCACCCTTTGCTGTTACCATGATAATAGGCTTCGAGGATACCTCACGGATCTCTCTGCAAACTGCCCAACCGTCCTTTTTGGGAAGCATAATGTCAAGCAGTACCAAATCAGGCTCATAAAGCTTGAAATAGCTTACACCTTCAACACCGTCATTTGCTGTCTTCACTTCGTATCCTTCATTTTCAAAATATACACGAAGTGCCTCGCAAATGTTGACATCATCGTCTATGATAAGTATTTTTGTTCCAATCATTTTTATTCCTCCTATAGTATGCAAATATTTGAATTTGTTAATTTCGTTAAACTTTTATCTAAATTCATTATATCGCAGGGCTCACAAATTGTGGTTAATATATTGTAAACAATTATATCACTTTATATTAAGCGTATTCATTTTTTTTCAAAATAATTATTTTTCGTATACAACTTCCCCGTTGATAACAGTTTTAATTACATCAGAATAAATGTTCAAGGGATCGCCGTCGAAAAGGACAAGGTCACCGTCCATGCCCTCTTTTATCATTCCTATTTTGTCCGATACTCCGAGTATTTTCGCGGCATTACATGTTATTGCCTCAAGCGCCGTCATGTACGGCAAGCCGTTTTTATGCGCCAAAGCAGCGCACAGCGGAAGGTATTGTATCGGTGTTTCGGGGTGGTCTGTACAAATTGAAAATAAAATTCCGTGTTCGTTTAAAATTTTGGGATTTTCAAAAGAAAGATTTTTAAGCTCAGGCTTGCTTCTGTCGGTCATATTCGGTCCTAAAATAGCACTTATCCCCTCTTTTGCAAGCTCCTCTGCCGCAAGATATCCCTCCGTGCAGTGCACAAGCGTATATTTAAGCGAAAACTGCTTTGCTATTCTCACCGCCGTGAATATATCATCCGCCCTATGTGCGTGAAAATGTGCAGGCAGTATGCCGTTTACCACAGGGGCTAAAGCCTCATTTTTATCGTCATACTCAGGCTCATCACAGTTTTCGGGATCATTTTGATATTCAGCCATAGCTGATGCATATTTTTTCGCTTTCACAAGCGCTTCTTTTATAAGTGCCGCAGTTGCAAGACGTGTCTGCGGTGCTTCGCTTTTTCCGTGATATACGCACTTCGGATTTTCACCGAGGGCAAATTTCATTGAAACAGGAGAAGATACCGCCATTGTTTCCACTCTTTTTCCATATGTTTTCACAAGTACCGCCATACCGCTTACGGGATTTGCACTTCCCGGGCCTGTACACACAGAGGTAACACCTGCGCGGTAAGCATCCGCAAAGCATATATCAAACGGATTTATTCCGTCAAGTGCGGAAAGCTGCGGTGTAACAGGTGAGGTTTCCTCGTTAAGGTCATCCCCCTCAAAGCACAGCGAATCTTCAATTAAGCCCAGATGGGTATGCGCATCAATAAATCCGGGAGTAAGAATACAACCTTCGCCGTCAATCACGGTATGTCCTTCTGTATTTGGTACATCTTCTCCTACATACGATATTTTTCCGTTTGTTATCACGACTGTACCGCGCTCAATTACCTTACCGCCGTCCATTGTAAAAACTTTTGCATTTTTGATAATCATATTTATTCTCCGTAAAAACATAGCAGGGACACATATCCCTGCCATGATCATTTTGTCAAATCGTTATAATATACAACTTCGCCGGGCATACGGTAGCCAAGCTCTTCACGTGCAACTTTCTGTATATATTCTTCATCCATTTCCTGTGCGTATTCATCCTTAAGCTGTTCAACAGCAAGCTTCTTTTCGTAAACCTGTTCTGTAAGCTGTTCTTGCTTTTCTTTAAGCGTGCTTACCTGCATACTCAAATTTATAATAGTAACAAAAGCAAAAACAAGGAAAAAGCACACAGCCGCTTTAACAAATATATTTGTTCTTCTTTTCATTAAAATTCCTTATCTCCCACAACGGTATTGACAATGCGCCGCTTTATAACAGCGGACACAAACCTAAGCTTAATAAATAAGTAAACATATAATATTGGTGTGACGGCATATCTTTTCACAGTGCGGTAAACAAACAAAAATACCGCCTGCATGCAAAATGAGATAAACCGCCCAACGGTAAGTTTATATAAAACGAAACCCATAACCGCAAAGACCAGCATGAAAAATCTGAACTTTCCGTGATTTGCGCAGAATATAAACACCACGACTATTACAGTATACACCATCGAAAATAAAAAATCAATAGAAAATTGAAATATTTTTGAAATTATTGTTTTCTTTTTTACATTTTGTAGTGGTACTTGATTTTTTTCTTTGGAATTAACTATATGTAGACCGAGCATGATAGATATAGTATTAAATATACTGTAAACTATACCAATGCATATACCGACTGCAAATGAATACAGTATGAGCATCAATTGAAATGTCGGTGTCTGATACAAAAAACCTCCCATTATTTAAAGATACGTGAAAAGAAGCTTTGTTTTTCTTCCGTTTCTTCGGGATAATACAAAGACACGACCTCACCCTCTATAAAAACATCGCCTCCGTCAAGGTCAAGCTTTGAAACATTAAGTCCCCTTCCCTGTATACAGCAGATGCCCATTGAAGTTTTTAAAACCACCTGTTCATCGTCAAAGCTCAAAACACTTACAGCACCGCCTATTTCTGTATGTTTTCGTGATATCATCGTAACATTGTGTTCGGACATAAATAAAACCTCCGGGATATTATACTGTAATATAATATGCCCGAAGGTTTGATTTTAGAATTTTCTCTTAAAGATAAATGCTGAGATTACAGCACCCAAAATAAGCGAAAGTATTGAGAAAAGTAAGAGTGACCACAGAGGAACAGGCCTGCTCATTCCCGTTTGTTCGTTGTAGGCAGGGCGTGTATCGACATCCGGTGATGAGTCAGCACTTTCCGACTCGTGTGCGGTTACATCGCTTGTCATACTGTCAGGTGTTTGAGTCGTTACAAACGTATCCTCCCACGTATCTTCAGGAGGTGTCGTTTCTTCAACTGTTACATCGGCACTTTCCGTGTCCTCAACAGGGGTGTTCTCATCACCTTTTACAATGACAAACATATAATTTCTTTTGCTTCCGTTTTCGGCTGTACATGTAAGCACAACA
Source organism: Eubacteriales bacterium (assembly GCA_045636245.1). Taxonomy (GTDB): domain Bacteria; phylum Bacillota; class Clostridia; order Oscillospirales; family CAG-272; genus RGIG7213. The sequence goes on from JAZTXA010000005.1 coordinate 8,189, forward strand.
GTCGTTTGTTCTGTTGAAAGGTCAATCACTTTTTTGTTCACTGTTGCATTTTGGTCGTTTGCCGTCGGTGAAAGGGTTATTCTTTCAGTACCTGCAGGAACTGTTATCGTGTAGTTATATACGTCTGACTTGAATGCAGGTGTTATCGTACCTGTTGAAATTTCAAGCTTTGATATCGTATTATCATCGCTTTCGGGATTGGGATTTTCCTTCATTGTTGCCTTGATGGTATACTTCTTCGTTGTACCGTCTTCTGCCGTCACGGTGATGGTTATTGTGTTAAGTCCTACTTTAAGAGAGTCACCACCCGAAACCTTTACGCTCGCCTTTGAATCGTTTGCTTTGCAGTTGATCTTAAGGGGTGTTGTTCTGTAATCAAATGTCGCTGTATAGGATGTTACATCGGAAGAAAACGCAGGAGAAAGTGTAATGTCGCTGACGGACAGCGAGTACAGCGTTGCATCCGATGATTTCTTAGTTATTTTAACCGAATATGTAACATCGGAAATTGCCTGTTCCTCTTCCATTGAAGCTATATTGATATTTTTAAACGAAACGGATACGTTTTCGCCTTTAGCCAGAGAAGATGCAAGTCTGAATTTAATTTTTATCAGCGTCTTACCGTTGATGCTTTCTGTCGGCTCATCACATTCAAAAAGGAAACGCACAACACCTTCCGAAAGCTCTTTTGTAGAAACCTTCCAACCGGAAAGAACACCGCTGTTTGATCGGTATTCAATTTGCACTGCATCAAACACAGTGTCAAACTGTACAGCCAAGGCATTTTTAACGCTGTCTGTGTCAAGCTTTACAGTTACCGTTACCTCGTCACCGGGATATGCACTTGCAACGCCGTCAACATCGATACTTGCTGCGGCAAATGCACCGATGCTTACAAGCGGCAAAAGCAAGACTGCTGTTATTAATACTGCCAAAAATCTTTTCATATCAATATTCCTTTCCTTCTATTGTTAAATCTCCGAGCATGTGCGCTTTAAACTGCGCAAAGTCTATAAGTGAAAGCGAACCGTCACCGTTTGCATCTGCGGCAAATTTATCGGCTGATGTAAATTCTTTCTCACCGAGCATATAAGCTTTAATATTTGCAAAATCTATAAGTGATATCTTGCCGTCACCGTTGATATCACCCGTTACAACAACTGTAAGCTTTTGTGCCACAGTCTCACCGCTGTAAAGTCTTATTTCGCATCCTGTTGATACAAGATCATCACCTGTAAGCTCAGCGTCATTTTTAAATACCTTTATATTTTCTTTTACCGTGAAGCCCGAAAGAAGTGTGGCAACCGTTGTTTGCTCACTTATTTTGCTGATAACACCAAGCTCTGTATTTATCGAATAAACGTCACTTGACATTGCAAAAACATTTACATGAAGCGTATTGGAAACGATTTCTCCCTGACATCCGTTTATCGCCGTTATTTTCGCTGAAATATCCTTACCGCTGTCAAGTGCACCGACGGTATAGGAAGTACCGTTTTCACCCGCTATAAGCTCACCGCCGCGGTACCATGTTATCTCATACGGAATGTAATCAAAGTTTACGTTTTCAATATAAAGTACTATTTCAGTACCGTACTTACCTGTGCCCTCTATGCGGAGATCCGCTTTCAAGGGTTCCGTTTTAACAAAAACATTAAACTCTGTACTTAAATTTTCATATGTAACCTTAACCTTACGGTAACCGCCAATATCAAATTCTTCGACATCTACTGTATAACTCATATCAGAGAGCACCGAAACAATACCCGCATGGTTTTTAAAGTAAACGGAAAATCCGTCTTTTACAAACTCTTCGCCATATGTATACTCCGTTTTATCAGGCAAAGTTCTGACAGCTATATCAGATTCATCAGAAATGCGTTCTCCGTATGAAAATGCATAAGTTCCGCCATTCGTCGAAAGCATTACACCGTTTTCGTTTGTGTCGAAAAATACTTCCTTCATCATTCCGTCTTCGAGCTTGTATACAGCTTCTACCCACGGATTGCAAAATACACATGCCGTATATTCTTTCTCGGTCATGTATTTGTCAAAGGAAAGCACAAACACTTCAATCTCATCTTCGGGCAAAATATTCTGTATCAGCGCTGTTTTGCCCGTCCCTGCCTTTTCAGCTGTGAATACAGTACCTTCTGGCACATCTCCGTAATAGAATGCCATACCGCCGGCAGATGACGAATATGTAATATCTTCCGTTATATAGCCTAAAGCCAATGCATTTATTTCAGTCGTGCTTCCGTCACAGCAAAGCACTGTAACACCACCCTCGGTTTTACCGAAAGATGTTATCTCACTCGGCGCAAACACTCTTATATTGGAGCATTTGTCAAATGCATAATCACCGACAATTTTTACATTCGGAGGCAAAATGATTGTACCGATGCCGTCAGCACCGTAAAATGCATACTGATCTATTGTTGTTACGGAAAGCGGAATGTATACTTCCGAAAGCTCTGTGCAGTTTCTGAATGCATAGCTTCCGATAGTCTTAGTTCCCGACGGAATGTTGAATACACCCGAAGCTGCTGCGGGACATACAAGTACAGAAGTTTTATTTTTATTATAAAGCACACCGCCGTCAGCAGTGAAGAAACTGTTATCCGCGTGACATTCTATCTTCTTAAGCGATATTATATCGGAAAGCGCACCATTTTCTATCTCCGACAATTTTTGGGAAAGTGTAATTTCGGAAAGCTTTGTGCATCCGAAGAAAGCACCTTCTTTTATAAGCTCAACGGAATCGGGCATTATATAAGCGCCCTCTTTTGCCACAGGATAACGCACCAAAGCTCCCATATCCTTTGTATACAAAATGCCGTTATCGACTGCAAAATACTTGGAATTTTCAAGTGAAAAAGCAGTAAGACCTTCACAGCTTGTAAACGCTGTAGGCGGTACAAGCTCAACGGTGGATGAAAGTGTGACCTTTGTTATTCCCACACACATATTGAACGCATCGGGAGAAAGAGCCAAAACCCCCTCAGGAACTTTAAATTCACCTGTCTTTCCGGCGGGACATGCGATCAGATAATCGCCGTCACGGCTGTAAAGAACACCGCCGTCTGATTTGAATTTTTCGTTTTTATCATCAACCTTTATTTCTTTAAGATTGACACAGCCTGCAAATGCGCTTGTGTGAATTGAAGTAACACACGCAGGAATCGAAACGGATTTAAGTGTCGGGGAATACATAAATGCCCCTTCACCTATTTTTGTCACAGGAACACCGTTTATCTGTGACGGAACGACTATATTTTCCCCATCTCCCTCATAATGCGTAAGCGTTATTTCGCCATCATTTACAGAGTAAAGAATTCCTTCATATACATTTTTTTCGACCGTCACACGGCACTGCGCTGTTTTGCCCGATAATACATCGTAAACTATAATAAACGCTGTACCTTCATCAATTGCATATATTTTGCCGTCGCTGTCAATTGCCACCACACTGCTGTCGCCTGAAACAAATTTTACATCGTAAAGCGCATTATTTGGTGTACATACAAATTCAAGGTCGTATGTTTGTCCGTACTTCAATGTAAGCTCTGTATCCTTGAGTTCAATATTCGTTATTGTTGAATAGTCTTCATAAGACTCCGCCTTTACTATACAAAATCCGAAGTATTCAATATCATCATCGGAAATAAGGGTAATATTGACAGTATCGCCGTCTATTAAAAGCGTTTGTCCTGCAAGCTGATCTGCTGTATATGTTCCGATATTCTGGTTGTTTTTACCCATAACAAGGATAAAGTCCTCACCGTCTTCAACATATGTATCGTGTGAAAATGTCACTGCAATCTTTTCGGGATTGCCGGGAACTGTATAACTGAATTTTTTATTCAAATTGCTTGTGTACGGATGCGAAGACTGAAGCGGAGCAACTCTGTCAAGCACATTGACTTTAAGCACGGAGGTCTTCATGCCGTTGACACTCTTTGCGTATACGGTAGTGCTTCCCACTGAAACAGCTTTGATCTTTCCGTCTTCAATTTTTACAATATTTTCATTTGAAGAAGTCAGAATTACGTCCTTCACCTCGGCATTTTCCGGTAATACCCTAAGTGCAGGAGTGATAACATCGTCAACTCTTATGTTTATTTCAGATTCAGCGAAGGAAACCGATGTTACAGGCACTGTGCCCGTATAGACAGCCTCGGAATATTTATTGCCGTTCTTTTCTGCGTACTCTTTTGTTTTTTCATCGCCGTAAAGCGTTATATCCGTGCCGAAAAATGCTTCATCGCTTATAACGGTATCCTTGGGTATCAAAATACTGTCAAGGGAATAACAACCCGCAAACGCAAGCTTGCCTACGGATTTTACCTTTTCTGAAATAACAGCTGTCTGTATCTTATCACATCCGTAAAACATTCCCTCGGGAATATTTTCAAGGTTTACGTTTATGCCCGTAAAAGCACGGCATCCGTAAAATGAGTATGCACCCGCACTTTCAAGATGGAAAAGCAAAAATATCTTAAGGGATGAACAACCGTAAAATGCATATTCACCAACATTAGTAATGTTGGATGAAGAAGAAAAATTCTCAAGATTATCCATGCCGTAAAAAGCATACGGTCCGACCGATGTAACACCCGCAGGTGCTGTAAAACTCTGTGCCGATACGTCACAGAACTTTACAAGACGCGACATATCCTTTGTATAAAGGTTTCCGTCAACTGTCTTAAACGCAGGGTTATTCGCGGAAACGGTTATCGATTTAAGAGAAACGCAACCGATAAATGCGGAGGCATCAACACTCACAACAGAATCGGGAAGGATTATCTCATATATCGATTTACAATCCTTAAACGCCTCTTCACCAATCGCAACAACGGGCACCCCGTCAATGCTTTGCGGCACTTCCACGGTGTAAGCATCGTTTTTGTCCCACGATGTAATTGTAACACCGCCTTCTATCTGTGTATAAGCAAAGGTATCCTCAGCCACAGAATAGATCGGACATAGCGAAAACAATGTGCAAAATACAAGCAATAAAGCAACTGTCTTTTTAATCATTATGCATTTCCTTCCAACTGTTGTTTTTTATCAAAATATCTTTAAATAGTATAATACAGTTTATAATATCATATATAAACAAAAAATTCAACATAAAATCAAATAATTTTCCAAAAAATTAACGTCACCGCAAATGCAGCGCCTGACAGATCAAAAAAAACCACGGCTTAAACAAAAACATTCGGTGAAATTATATCACCGAATGTTTTTTATTTCATTTATTTTTCATTTCCATGTACCGCTTGCAAGGAAAGACTGGAGGGCGGATATATCTAAAGCTGAAACTCTTGAATTGCCGTCAATATTAGCTTCCAAGAATTCAACTGAATCGCGTGGGGGCAAATTTTTTAATAAATTTTGCAAAGCATTTATATCGTTAGCAGCGATTCTTCCGTTGCGGTCGGTATCACCAAGGAGAACGATTTCATATTTCTTCACTACGTTTCCGCTTGTACTGATAAGCTGTACTGCGTAACCTGTTACAAGTCTTTCTGTATTTGTCTGAATATTGCCGTTACTGTCAACTATGCGTACGCTTTCAGGCTCGATTGAAATATTCCCCAAAAGCGCGCTGATGCTTTCTCCGCGTGTTGCCGCTGCTTTTATGACCAAAGCACCAAGCTCCTCATTGACGGTATACTTACTTTCGGGTACAAGCTCTAAAACCGCATCACTGCCATCAAAATGCCACGTCGCGTTCAAAAACGGATCATTATCTGAACCTATCGAAATACCTTCCCAGCCTTCACCTGTAAAATAAACATCTGTAAGGCTTGTGCAATTTTTAAATGCATAATTACCTATACTTGTTACACTGTCACCT
>JAZTXA010000006.1:0-21906 GCA_045636245.1 Eubacteriales bacterium
TACGATCCGACTTCTGTCAAGCGCCTTGACAGTAACGTTGAAGCCGAGCTGCTTCCACTGTGCCTTTGCGTAATCGGCAACAAGCTCATCAACGCCGTTCAATGTGTAATCTCTGCAAACGAGCTTGATATCCTTGGATTCGATTGCCTCACCCTTGATAAGGGATTTTGCTTCGTCGATGTTCGCTGTAGTTGCAAGAATGTTGCCCTGTGCTTCACGGAATGAAGTGCCTTCCTTTGTGTTGTAAACGGGGAAGGGAACAATGCCTGTAGCGGGCTTGTTTATTCCGCCTGTGATAGAAACGATCTCATCACGGTCAAGTGCGAGTGAGAGCGCGCGGCGAACTACAGCTGAATCAAACGTCTTGTTGGAACGGTTGAACATAAATGTATGTGTTGAGAAAAGATCGGAAATGTTAAGTTCCTTGCGGTTTGCTTCTATCTGATCCAAGGGGAGATTGGAAAGGTAGAATATCTCACCGTTGTTGAACGCATCAAGCAAGCCCTGAAGACCCGAGCCGTCGCGTCCGAGGTATTCATAATGAATAACGATCTTGTGAGGCTTAACATACTTAAGCTCATTTTCGCCGTCTTCACCTTTAAGTCTGTAATACTTGTTACGTTCAAGTATGTAAGTGCTGTTTGTTGTTTCGTCGTCCATTGTCTTGATGACAAATTTACCGTTTGTAACCATCATTGTGGACTTTGTTGCCCATGTGGGGTCATAAAGCATCTGGTCGTTTTCGTCATACTGAACAACGCCGTCATCGTCTGTCAAGGGTTTACTTACCTTGTCTTCGCGAAGCGGAACGAGGGCGGGGGAAGCAAGAAGCTCAAGAAAATGATCGTAGTCGATAGGACCTTCAAATTCTATTTCAAGCAAGTTGCTGTCGGGTGCTGTGATGCCGACGTCATCTATGCTGATGCCCGCAACGCCTTCCTTTGCAGGCTTAGCATTCTTTATATCATAAAGAAGAACTGCCGCATCGCTGGAAAAGTCGGGCTGAAGAATACGCTTCCAAGCGAAGATGAAATCATCTGCGCTTACGGGTGTACCGTCGCTCCATTTTGTGGACTTGAGCTTGATGAGCATTTTGTACTCATTTCTGTCCTCGTCCTCGTTGATGGTGATATCGTCGGCAATAGCGTTTTCAACATCGCCGTCAGCATTGATCCTTGTGATACCCTCGTACAAAATACCGAGCAATTTTACAGCATCAGCATCCTTGTATGCTGTCGCAGGGTCAAAATTTTTAATTTCCGAAGAAAGAAACATATGTATTATTGCGCCATTATCATTTTCGGCACGGCCGCATGCAGAAAAGGCGGACAGTGCAAAAACAAGGCACAGCAACAGTGCTACAATTCTCTTCATTGATCAGAAACCTCCTTGGATTCTTACGAATAATAAAATATTTTACCCTGCTATTATACCATCATTTTTCTCAATAATCAATAATAAAAAATTAATTTTTATAAATGTTTGTACATTTGTACAAAAACACACAGTGATTTTAATGCTTATTTAACAAAAAACATATGAAAAAAGGCTTTTTGTAAGGGGTATGAAACATATGTGAAATATAAATGATACAAATAATTAAATAATTATTTACGTGAATTGATTCCCGTAAAGGCGATACCGAACATTACACAGCAGATTATGAATCCGGGCAGAGGTTGTATTGTGCCCGCTTCCATGCCTCCGATAATTCCGAAAAAGAGAACGGAACCGAGTGTAACTGCACAAACCGAAGCGTACTTTTTAACTATTGCTACAAAAAGAGATGCTTCTCTGCTTTTTAAAGCTGTTGCCAATGCACTTATGGAATAACCGAGCACGTATGCTGCATATTCTGCACCGAGATAGAGTGATGATATAAATGAAATGAATGCCGCGCCTATTCCGAGTGATTTTTTTTCAGTGTATTTCAAAGAAATGTTGTTATTCATAATTACCTCCAAATTACCAAAATTGGTTAATGTGACTGCATTATACACCAGAAATGGTAAAAAGTCAATAGAAAAAATGAAAAAAGTCGAAAAAAGTGGAAAAATCGCTTGACAAAACGGTAAAAATGTGTATAATGGTAAATGTAAAAAGATGATTGGAGTACGTTATGGACTGGCTTTTTGAAACCAAAAGAATAAAAAACGAAAAGGGCATGCGCAACGATGAACTGGCAGAGCGTGCGGGAATACCCGTCGGAACACTTAACAAGATACTTGCAGGTCAGACGGGAAGCCCGAAGCTTTCAACGGTATACGCTATTGCCGATGCTCTCGGTGTTTCGCTTTCGGAGCTTGTGGGCGGAAGCGATGTGTCTGATACTGAAAAGGAAATAATAAAAAAGATCCGCGCACTTGACGGCGCGGGTTACAGCGCTTTTTCACAGTGTCTTGACAGGGAATACAGACGTACCCTTGAAGAAAAGAAAAAGAAGAACAGTTCGTATGAGCTTGATGATGAAAGCACCGTCAGGATCCTGTTTTACGATATGCCCGTTTCCGCGGGCTGCGGTTATTACCTTGACAGCACACAGGCTCAGAAGATAACCATCGCATCGACTCCCTTGACCGAGAAGGCTGATTTTGCCCTCCGTGTCAGCGGTGACAGTATGGAACCGAAATTTTCCGACGGCGATATTGTCATAATCGAATCGGGCGGCCGTGTCGAGGAGGGTAAGGTTGGTATATTTGTTCTTAACGGCGAAGGATATATAAAAAAGTTTGGCGGTGACAGACTCATTTCCCTCAACCCCTCGTATGCAGACATAAAAATAAAGCCCGATGACACATTTGAGTGCAAGGGGCTTGTACTTGGCAGAATAAAGAAAAATTCACAGTAAAACGGCACCGCCGATATCAACGGGCATGCTGTTTGATAGACTTACTGCTTCTGTTTGGGAATCCAGACAGAAGCTTTTTATTTTCTCACCGTCGGGGTGACGTGAAATGTCACCGAAAAAGTAAAGCTTGCCGTCACTGTAAAACGACGATCCGCCGATGAATCCGAAGTTCAGCCCTGCCAACACAAAGTGACCTTCGGTTATTTTCAAAACTTTTTCGCCGTTTTCTGTAAGCGCACGGTATAACCCTTTATCGGCTGTTATATACCCGTTTTTTGTTTTTGCAACGGAGCATTTCGTATACCCCTGCTTGACTGTAACAGGCGAAAGCGAGTGCAACTTGGCAAATTCCTTTATTTTTACGGATATAAACGGCAAATTTCCGTAGAGTGCGTCGTCTGTCAAAAGGACGTTGAAAAGGATATCAAACGGATATTTACTTCCGTATTCTTCATCCGTGAGAATAACCGGAAGCTTCGAAAGAAATTCCCTGTTTTTTTCGTAATAACTGCGCGAAAACAACAGCCTTCCGCCGAGCGACACTGTGATCATGTCCGCGTGGGTGTTTACAAAAGCCGGCAGTTTTTCATCCTTTGGAAGTATGACGGGGGAAAAGCCGAGTTTTTTTAAAATTTCTTCAAAGGGCTTACCGCCCTGTCCCAAAATTAATTTTTTCATAGCTTTAAAAGCAAAAAAAGGACGTACACCGTCCCTTTTTATATGCACATTTAAACAAACAGCCTGTTAAGCTCTGCTTACCTTGCCTGAGCGGAGGCAACGGGAACAAACGGCCACTGTTCTTGTAGCACCATTTACATTGGCCTTAACCTTTCTTATGTTAGCCTTCCATGTTCTGCTTGTTTTACGGTTTGAGTGGGATACATTGTGACCGAATGCCACACCCTTTCCGCATACGCTGCATTTTGCCATGCTTTACACCTCCCTGGCAGATTTATGTGAAGTCGAAACGACAAATTTTATACCGTTACAACAGACAACGGTCATTATATCACAATGTTTCTGAAAAATCAATACACTTTTCAAAAAAATGCAGATTAAATTGTGAATTTTTTTAAAAAAACGAACCGAAAAGGTGTTTTATATCGGTTTTACAGATACTTCGCCGCTGAAAATACGCCTTTTTTCTCCGTTTTCGGATAAAAATTCAAGGGAAAAATCTGAATTTATTCCGACAATTTCTCCTTGCCATTCTTCAAATTTTGAAAAAACACGTACATGTTTGCCGACGGTTATGCAGTTTTCCTTGTATTCTTTGAAAATTTCATCTCGATCAAGCAAATCGATTTTGTCAAGCATTTTTATTATTTCGGCACACAGTGCGCACCTGTCGGGTAAAATGCCCGTTTCAGCATAAATTGACGTTGCGATATCCTTTATTTCATCGGGAAAGACCGAATTTTCATCACCGCAGTTGACGCCGATTCCGATCACAGTGCGGGAATCTTCGCCTGTATACAGTGTTTCTGCAAGTATTCCGCACACCTTTTTGCCGTTTAAAAGCAGGTCGTTCACCCATTTTACGGAAAGATCAACACCTGTTACCATTTTTACCGCGCGGCGCACGATCACACCGCATACTGCAGTTATATTCGGCACGCTTTCGATTTTTCCTCGGTAAAGATACGAAAGATATATTCCTCCATTCGGAGAATGAAATGTTCTGTCATATCTGCCTCTGCCTTCCGTTTGCTCCTTTGCAATTATCACCGCGCCGTGCGGTGCATCGTTCATTTTTTTGAGCTGTGTATTCGTCGAATCGGTGACATCAAGCACAGTTACCGTTGAAAGCCTTTCTTTGTTTAAAAAACGTGAAAGATTCATTTGTCTGCCCTCAACTGCGAAATATGATCAAACGTGAAGCCTCGGCGGAGAAGTGATGCACATGCCTTCTGTCTTTGCTTCGGGTCGTCGTTTGACAAGATATCGTTAAGTATCCCCTTTTGCTCGGCATAAATGCGCAGATTTTCCGCAAAATCCGTTTCTCTCATAAGTGCCTGTATTGCATATTGCACGTATTTTCGTTCAAACCCCTTGCTTCTCAGCTTGTCGGATATTGCAAGCGGACCGTAAAATTGCTTTGCGGCGCTTTTGGCAAGACGCAAAGCATGGCTTTTTTCGTCAATATAGCCCATAATTTCGAGCTGTGATGCGGCAGACTGCGCCACATCGTGGGAAAAATCCCTCGATGTCAGTTTCCGTACAAGTGCGGATTTTGACATGTCGGAATACGACAAAAGGTCGAGCCCTTTTTTTATTGCGCGTGTAATTTCCGCAAGCTCGTCGATAAATTCGATGTCATCATCGGACAGCTCACGCCCTTTGATAAAGCCGTACTGTGCGCAAAGGCGCGTTGAAACGGTGAATTTTCTGGTTTCTTTTCCGCTTTGGATAGTTATAACGGTCGTTCCGTTGCCGAGGAGAAGCTCCTCGGCAACGGAAAACGGAGTATTATTCATCGTCGCCGCTTATGTCAAGAAGCTTGATGTTGAAATCGTCATCATCCTCGTCATCATCGTCTTCAAGCTCATACGTTTCACTTAAAGACAGGTCGATATCGTCCTTCTTGGCCTTGATAAGCTCCTCAAGCTCCTTCATAAGCGCGGGATGTGTTTCGATATATTTGCGGGTGTTTTCCTTACCCTGACCGAGTCTTTCGCCCTTGTATGAGAACCATGAGCCGCTTTTTTCGAGTATCTCAAGATCAACACCGATCTCAATTATTTCGCTTGATTTTGAAATGCCCTTGCCGTAAAGAATGTCAAATTCCGCAACCTTGAAGGGGGGAGCGACTTTATTCTTTACAACCTTGCATTTGATGTGGTTACCGTACGTTTCACCGCCTGTTTTAAGGCTTTCCTGCTTGCGCACGTCAATTCTGACGGATGCGTAGAACTTCAGGGCACGTCCGCCGGGCGTGGTTTCGGGGTTGCCGTACATAACGCCGACCTTTTCACGGAGCTGGTTGATGAATATAACAACGCAGTTCGTTTTTGCGATAGCTCCCGAGAGCTTACGGAGTGCCTGGCTCATAAGTCTTGCCTGCAAGCCCACATGCGATGCGCCCATTTCGCCGTCAATTTCCTGCTGGGGAACGAGGGCGGCAACGGAGTCAACGACGACAACATCGACAGCACCTGAGCGTACGAGTGCTTCTGTTATTTCGAGTGCCTGCTCACCGCTGTCGGGCTGTGAAACAAGCAGGGAATTTATGTCAACGCCGAGAGCCTTTGCGTAAACGGGATCGAGCGCATGCTCAGCATCGATAAACGCCGCTTCGCCGCCGAGCTTTTGTACCTCTGCCACGACGTGCAGGGCAACTGTTGTTTTACCCGAGGATTCCGGGCCGAAGATCTCAACTATTCTTCCGCGGGGTACACCGCCGATGCCGAGGGCAAGGTCAAGTGTCAGCGAGCCTGTGGGTACGGCACTTACCTGCATTGAAGCGTTGTCGCCGAGCTTCATTATGGTGCCCTTGCCGAATTTCTTTTCTATCTGTGAAATTGAAGTTGCAAGCGCCTTTTGCTTTTCGTCGGGTGCAACGCTCATAGGTGACGGTGTCGGTTTTTTAGCTTTAGCCATTTTATATTATCCTTTCAAAAGGCGAACAGATGTTCGTTTTTTATTTGATTATATAACAACAAACCCGAAAAATCAAGTTTTTCGGGCATAGTTTACAATAAATTAATAATTTTTGGGATGTGGGTTATTTAATGAGGTAGCATTTCATTCCGAAGTCATTTTATTTCACTTATGCGGGTCATTCGTGAATGCCCCCTACAATCTGTATATTCATAGTGATGATTGTAGGGACAGGCGTCCTCGACTGTCCGTATAAAACCCATTTTTCAGCCTTCTCCAGCCACTTGAGGAAGTCAAGTGATGGGGGACAGCGTGTCAACGAGATTGCACAACAAGTTGTGCAACTCGAACGGATGAGGTGTTTTCAAACCCATTTTTGTTTATTTCATACGGACGTGCAATGCACGCCCCTACGGTCATAATGTTATCCGTCGTGGCGGGCACGGCGCAGTTTAATTCTTTGCTTTTGGAACAAAGAATGTTCCCACGCCTCTGCCTGCGGCAATATCGTATATGATATCGGGGTTTTCTCCGTTGGCAATTACCATGGCGATGCCCGCATCGGTGACTGTTTTTGCCGCTTCTATCTTTGTTCTCATGCCGCCTGTACCTCTTGCAGTACCTTCACCGCCAGCCATTTCCATAACGGCTTCGTCGACGTTTTTTATGCGCTTGAGCATTACGGCATCTTCAAATTCACGGGGATTTTTGTCATAAAGTCCGTCTATGTCGGAAAGGTTGATAAGCAGATCCGCATCTGCCAAAAGCGCAACGAGCGCGGCAAGCGTGTCGTTTCCGCCGAATTTGATACCGTGGTAAGAGATGGAGTCGTTTTCGTTTACAACGGGGATTATACCCATTTCAAAAAGCGTGTTGAATGTGTTTCTGGCATTCTGCATCGGTTCTTCCTTCTCCATGACCGACTTTGTCAGAAGTATCTGTGCCACCTGATGGCCGTAGCCTGAGAAAAATCTGTCGTACATACGCATAAGCTCAGTCTGTCCGACAGCCGCCATTGCCTGCTTTTCGACAAGCGTTGTGGGGCGGTGCTCAAGGTTCACCTTTGCCGCGCCTGCGGCAACAGCGCCGGAGGAAACAAGCACGACCTGAACGCCGTAATTTCTGATGTCCGAAATGACACGTGCCAGCTTTTCCATGCGGCGAAGATTAAGCTTTCCGTTGTCGTATGTAAGAGTCGAAGTGCCGACCTTGATAACTATTCTTTTATAAGTAATATCGAGCATAAAACCCCCTGTAATATGAATAAATCAAAGTATTTTCAAAAATATTATTAAAATACTCTTGCTTATTTCAAATATCTGTTATATAATGTAACAACGGCATTATACTACTATGCCCCAAAAAAATCAAGTATTAATTTTAAAAGTGTAATAAATATTCGAAAAAAGAGGTTTGTTATGAAGGAAAGTGTAAAGGTTCAGGTTGCAGGTGTTACGTTTTTTGTTGTCACGGATGATGGCAAGGAACGTACAGAGGAAATTGCACGGAATGTCAATATGAAAATAAACAATCTTGTTTTGCAGACAACAAACTGCACAAAAATGAAGGCTGCGGCTCTTTGTGCTATGGATTACTGCAGACAGTCCATTGAACAGAAGGAACAGATAGAAAAGCTGCAGCAGAGAATCAAAAAGCTTGAAGGCGACCTTGCCAGAGGTAAGACGACAGCGGGAAGCTTCCTTGATTTGGACAAATCGGGGGATATTTAACGTGGCACAGATTTTGAAAAGACCTGCGCTTTTATTGCCTGCGGGCTCACCTGCATCACTTGATGCGGCAATAAACGCGGGTGCTGATGAGGTATATTTCGGCTCTAAAATGTTCAATGCCCGTATGGGGGCTGATAATTTTGAGCCGGCGGATATAATAGATGCTATCACAAAATGCCATTTCTACGGTGTAAAGGTCAATGTAACGCTTAACACAAGCGTTCACGACAGGGAATACCCCGACCTTTTGCGCCTGTGTGAGTTTTTGTACAGGGCTGACTGTGATTCGGTAATCTGCGCTGACCCCGGTGTTTGCGCCGTACTGCGTGAAAACTTTCCCGATCTGAAGCTCCACGCAAGCACGCAGTGCGCAGGCCACAATGCTGCGGCGGCAAAGGTGCTTAAAAATATGGGATACTCCCGTATGGTTGTTGCACGCGAGGCATCGTTTGAGGATATCCTGCTTATGCGCAAGGAATTCCCCGAAATGGAATACGAAATATTCGTACACGGCGCGCTTTGCGTGTGCCATTCGGGCATGTGCTCGCTCAGCGCATTTATGGGCGGAAGAAGCGGAAACAGGGGCGACTGCGCACAGCCGTGCCGACTGCCTGCAAAGGACGGAAGCTTCCCGCTTTCGCTTAAAGACAACTGCTTGGCGAAATACATGACGGAAATTATCAGAAGCGGTGTTGACAGTCTTAAAATAGAGGGCAGAATGAAGAGCCCCGAATACGTTTACGGTGTCGGAAAAATATACAGGACACTTATCGACGAAGGACGCGATGCCACGGATGAAGAAATTGCAAAGCTTGAAAGACTGTTTTCACGCGGCGGTTTCACTGATGGGTATTTTACGGGAAATATAGGTTCGCATATGCTCGGCGTAAGGCGCGAGGAGGATAAAGCGCAGACGAAGGAAGCGGAGATAACGGCGGCGTTTGAAATGAAGAGTGCACGCAGAAGGCTTCCCGTCAAAATAACAGCCGAGTTCAAAAAGGGAACTGCCTGCAGAATGCAGATGACGTACGGCGATGTATCGGTTGCCGTTTACGGCTCAGCGCCTGAGGAAGCTTTGACGGCACCGCTTACGGTTGACAGCGTAAAGAAAAACCTTCTGAAGCTCGGCTCAACCCCGTTTGAGCCTGCAGAGGGCGGTGTTTCCATCGTTATTGACGATAACATCATGCTTCCCGTGTCGGCAATAAATTCTTTAAGACGCACGGCATGCGATCAGCTTCTTTTAAAAATAAACACGGTTTATCACCCGAATAGGGCATCGTTTGAGATGAAAACGCAGAGCGCACCCGTAACGTGTGCACCGCTTGCACCGTCAAGCAAGAGTATTGCTCACTTTACTCACGTGCATCTTATGCCCGCAAGAATTTACCTCGGCGGATTTTCGCATATATATCTGCCGATCGAAGAATATTTGAAAGCTCCCGACCACGTCCGTGAGGTCGTTGACGGCGTTGAATTTCCGAATGTCGTTATGATGAGGGAATATCATGAGCTTGACGATATGGCTGTCCGTGTTAAGCTTTTGGGAATGAAAAACGTAATTGTAAACAATATCGGTTCGCTTAATATTGCGCTTAAATACGGATTTAATGTGCACGGCGGCATCGGTCTTAATGTGCAGAGCGCAAGATGTGCAAACGAATTTATAAAGATGGGACTTACGGATGTTATTTTAAGTCCTGAGCTTAAGCTTCCTGCCATGAAAGCCATAGCGGAGCTTTTGCCCGGCAGAACAGGCGCGGCAGTTTACGGAAAGCTGCCTGCGATGACGGTGGAAAAATGTGTTATACGCGATGTGACAATGGGCAAAAATGCACCCAAAATATCAAAATGCGCATATTGTGATACGAATGCTTATTCGTATATCGTTGACAGACACGGTGCGAAGATACCGGTAAGACGTACATTCGCGCACCGAAATATTCTTTACAACAGCGTGCCCGTGTATATGGCTGACAAGCTTTCGACGGTAACAGGCGGAGTCGTCGGTGATTTGCATTACTTCTTCTCTGACGAAACGGCAACGGAGGCGTTTGAGGTTATTGAAAAATACAGAAACGGGGATGCACCCACGGGAGATGTAAGAAGATTATGACGGTAAAATTCAAAAAGCTCAAAGAGGGAGCAAAGGCTCCCGAATATCAAAGCGAATACGCCGCAGGGGCTGACCTTTATGCCTGCTGTGATGATACTGTTATAGAAGCGCACAGCCGTAAGCTTATACCGACAGGCATCGCCATTGAATGTGAAAGATACGACATTGTTGCGCTCATCTGCGCAAGAAGCGGACTTGCAACAAAGCACGGCATCACACTCGCAAACGGCATCGGCGTTGTCGACAGCGACTACCGAGGCGAGATAATGGTGTCGCTTGTAAACCTTTCCGATACTCCCTACACGGTCACAAACGGTGAGCGTATTGCACAGCTTATGTTTTTGCCCGTGATAAAGGGTGAGTTTTCCGAAGGTGAGCTTTCCGACACAAAAAGAGGTGTCGGCGGCTTCGGCTCAACGGGAAAAAACTGAAGATAAAACAGGATTTTTGTAGATTATGATATATTTGGCTTCAAAATCGCCCAGACGGTGTGAAATACTTAAAACAGCGGGGATAATATTTGAAACTGTTTCGTCGGATGCCGATGAAAGCTGCGGATTTACCCCAACTCCCGAGGAGCTTGTTATGGGCTTTGCAAACCGCAAGCTCCGTTCTGCACAGGTCAATGCGGCAGATGATGATATAATTATTGCGGCGGACACAATTGTTTGCTATGACGGTATCGTTTTAGGTAAACCGCGTGATGACGAGGATGCATTCCGAATGCTGTCGATGCTTTCGGGTGAATACCACAGGGTATACACGGGTATCGCACTTAAAAAAGGCTCCGAATACATACTTGATTATGACGTGACGGATGTCAAGATGCGTGAAATGACGGCAGAAGAAATAATGCGCTATATATCAACGGGTGAATGCCGTGATAAGGCGGGCGCGTATGCAATTCAGGGCATCGGCGGTGTGTTCGTTGAGGGAATAAACGGAAGCTATCATAACGTTGTGGGGCTTCCCATTTGCAAGGTGTATGAGTATCTTGTGAAGTTGGGAATGTAATTTCCGTAGGGGACGACGTCCTCGACGTCCCGAGAAAACAAGCATAAATGGGTACAAACGGCGGGAGCAAGCCCCCGCTACGGCATACCTGATTATACAATTCGTAGGGGCGATTCACGAATCGCCCGAATGAAATGAACAAAAACGTGATTAAAACGGGACGCCGAGGACGTCGTCCCCTGCAAAATACGTTGAATATAAAGACCGCATAAATTGTGAAAGAGGAATAAAATGCCTAAATATATAGGGCTTGATTTAGGTCAGGCGACGACGAAAATATACGAAAAGGGCAGAGGTATCGTGCTTCGCGAGCCTACTGCGATTGCATATGACACCGTACAGGGCGATGTTATCGCCGTGGGTAAGGATGCCAGAAAAATGTACGGCAGAACACCTAAAGACAAGACGGCTGTTTTACCGCTTAAGGGCGGTGTTATCGACAGCTTTGTCGATACAGCTGAGGTGCTTTATTCGTTTTTTGAAAAGAACGGATATAAGGGTGTTTTCAACCGTCCGAAGGTTGCCGTGGGTGTACCGTGGGGCATATCGGAGGTGGAGCGCAACGCTTTTGAAAATGTGTGCGCCGAAGCAGGTGCATCAAGTGTTACGCATCTTGTGTCACAGCCCATGGCGGCTGCACTCGGTGCGGGTATAAACGTGCTTAAAGCAAAGGGAAATCTTATTTGCGACATCGGCGGAGGGAAAACGCAGACGGCGGTCATTTCGTACCGCGGCGTGCTTCACGCAGGGCTTACACGTGTGGGAGGATGTGACCTTGATGCTTCCATAATTGCATACATAAAAAACTCCTTTAACGTGCTTATCGGTGAAAACACGGCGGAGCTTATCAAAAAAACAGCGGGCTCGGCTCACCCGATGTTTGATAAAGGCAATTTCCGTGTCTACGGAAAGGATATCGTAACGGGCAGGGCAGTGGCTATCAGTATAACCTCAGCTGAGGTGCGCGGTGCGATGATAGAATCGTTTGAAAGAATAGTTGACGGAATACATGCAACGCTGGAAAATATGCCTCCGAGGATTGTTGCAGATATATATGATTCGGGAATGACTCTGTGCGGCGGTACATCGCTTCTTCCGGGAATTGACAAGCTGCTTGAGCAGGCGCTCGGTATGCCCGTGCGGCGTGCATCGCGTCCGCTTGACTGTATAGTGAACGGAATAGGTAAAATAATAGATTCTCCCGGAGAGCTTGCGGAGGTTGTAAGCAGACAGGAAATGTTGGATTAAAATGAAGAAATTTTTTAAAAGCAGATTTTTTATACTGACACTCGGAGTGGCGCTTGTGCTCACCGTGGTGTTGAGTGCACTTGCCGCATCGGGTCATATGTCAGCCTTATCAAACGGAGTGAACGTGCTGTTTGCACCGTTTTCGGAGGGGTTCGGAAGTGTCGGACTTGCCATAAAGGGTTACAAGCAGTATTTTGACTCGGTAGATGAGCTTAAGGCGGAAAACGAAGCACTCAAAAATGAGGTCAACAGTCTGAAAGACTTGATATATGATGCCGAGGCGATGAAGAAGGAAAACGAATTTTATAAAAACTTCCTCGGTATCAAAGAGGAGCATCCGGACTATACTTTTCTTGATGCTTCGATAATCAACCGCGAGGCGGGAAACTACGTAAGTGTCTTTTCGCTCAACAAGGGAACAAACGACGGAATTGAAAAAAATATGCCCATCATTTCCGAAAACGGCGGTGTTGTGGGATATATAAGCGAAGCGGGAATAAACTGGTCAAAGGCATCGAGTATCGTTGATACATCTTCATCTGTCGGTGTTTACATTGAGCGCACGGGCGAGGCAGGTGTTCTGTCGGGTGAATTTTCGCTTAAAAAAGAGGGGCTTTGCAGGATAAATTATCTTTCGGGGGACTCCGATGTTGCCGTGGGCGACAGGGTGATGACCTCGGGGCTTGGCTCAATATATCCGTCGGGTATACTTGTCGGAACGGTAGAGCGTGTGGAGTTTGACGACAACCTCCGCACAAAATATGCCATCGTGCGCCCGTTTGCCGACCTGACGGAGCCTGAAAGGGTAATGATAATAACGGGATTTGAAAAAGAAGATTGATAGGGGTGAGTATATGCACGGAAAAAGCAACGCAAAAACGGTATTGCGCACCGCGGCGGTGTGTGTTGCCGTGCTTTTATGTGTGATGCTGCAGATAACGGTCTTTCCGTATCTGAGGTTTTTCGGGTGTATTCCCGATATAACCGCGGCATGCCTTATATGTCTATCCCTTTTTGAAAATGAAAAAACGGTATGCTTGCTTGCGGTCTTTTCGGGTGTTGTGTTACATTCACTCGGTACTTGGGGCGTGTCATACTATCCGCTTTTATATCTTCTTGCGGTGTGCCTGTGCCTTATACTTTCCAATTTCTTTTTTAAAAACGGATTTTTAAGCGTTATGTGCACAGCCGTTTGCACTTTTACGGCAGAGGGAATACTGACAGCGGTGTTTTTGATGTCGGACGGTGCCGCGTATACGGACGTTTTTGTCGGTGCGGTGCTTCCGCAGTTCGCATATTCACTTTTCTGCACAGCGGTACTGTATCCGCTTTGCAGGCTTCACGGTGCTGTTTTCGGCACACGGAGAAAAACTGATTACTATGAAGAATAAAAATAAGAAATTTTACACAAGCGGTCTGCTCATACTCGGCATATTCTTCCTTGCTGTGTGCGGTATTTACATAATAAGGCTTGTAAATATGCAGATAACGGGTGTTGATAAATATATTTCGCTTAATTCCAAAACGTATGTAAGATACGAGACTGTGCAGGCGGTGCGCGGAGAAATATATGACAGAAACGGAAAACCGCTTATCACAAACGAATATACAAATACGGTACAGCTCAGCTACAATTCACTTAAAAACTATACATCGTCGGGGAAAAATAAGCTTATATCGGAGCTCAGCTTCGTGCTTGAGGATTATTATGAGGAGTTTGAAACTCATTTTCCGATAACGGGAACGTATCCGCATGTTTCATATGACGAAGAAGCACTGCAAAGCACCGTCACAAAAAAGCGGTTTGAGAGCTTTTTGACGAAAAACGGACTTGATGCCGATATTTCCTGTGTTGACTTTTTTGAATGGCTGCTTGAATATTATGAAGTGAAAAATCAAAACGGCACGTATACATATGAGGACAGAACACAGTACGATATCATCGCCGTGAGGTATGAGCTTGATACAATGAACTTTGCCCCCGATAATCCGTTTATCGTGAAGGAAGAGGCACCGCTTAAATTGGTGACTGCAATACTTGAGCGTGCAAGCTCGGGCATATATATTGAAAAGCAGTGGAAAAGAGTTTATAATTACCCGGGGCTTGCCTCGCACATTCTCGGACGTGTGGGAAAAATACCCGCAGATGAGATAGACGCATATCTTGAAAAGGGATATAAATACGATGACACGGTCGGAATCGACGGTGCGGAAAAAGCGTTTGAGACACTTTTAAGAGGAACAGAGGGAAAGGTCAAGATAACGGAGGATGAATACGGCAGTATAATTTCAACCGAAAACGAGATCGAGCCTGTTCCCGGACGCAACGTGTACCTGACCATCGATATAGACTTGCAAAAGGTGGCAGAGGAAAAGCTCCTTGAGAACATACAGCTCGTTGTGAAAAACGCAAACGATGATTCCACGGGTAAGCTTGCCGACAGCGGTGCTGTCAGTGCGGTCGATCCGAACACGGGGCAGGTGCTTGCACTTGCTTCTTATCCGAGCTTTGATCTTGCGACATTTACAGATAACTATTCAACGCTCGTGAACGATGAAAAACAGCCGCTTTTCAACCGTGCGCTCCACGGAAATTATGCACCCGGTTCAACCTTTAAGCTGGCAGTTTCCGCTGCCGCCCTGACATGTGGTGAGGTAACGGGATCAAGTGCAGTGGAATGTACCGGTGAATATGAATATTACAAGGATTATCAGCCTGACTGCTGGTACAGATACGGCCACGGAAAGCTGAATGTAAAAGAGGCGCTCGGACATTCGTGTAACTGTTATTATTACGATGTAGGGCGCAGGCTCGGAATTGAAGCCATGAACGAATACTGTACCACGCTCGGGCTCGGTCAGTATACGGGAATTGAGCTTTCGGAGTCAAAGGGAGTTCTGACAGGTCCTGTTCATTACTCTGAGAAAAACCTCGGCGCATGGATGCCGGGTGATACGCTTCAGGCGGCAATAGGACAGGGTGAAAACGCTGTGACACCGCTTCAGCTTTCAATGTATGTGTCCGTGCTTATCAACAGCGGAACAAGATATAAAGCAACGGTGCTTTATAAATCCGAAACGTATTCGGGTGAAGATGTTGTTTATAATGAGCCTGAAATACTTGGCACAGCGGAGCTTTCCGACGATCACACGACCCTTATCAAGCAGGGAATGAAGCTTTCAAAGGAAAGAACATCAACACTCAGCGGATATAAATTTGCAATAGGCTCAAAAACAGGTACGGCGCAGATATCAAAGTCAAACAATAACGCCGTGCTTACGGCATTTGCACCGTATAATGACCCGCAGATAGTTGTGTCGTGCGTTATCGAAAACGGCGCAACGGGTAAAAATGCGGCAACGGCTGTAACGGGAGTGATCTCCGCACGCTTCGGACTTGATGCAAAGGGCGAGGAGCTTCCCGATGAAACAGAGCCTCCGGAAACAGAAGCGCCGCAGACAAACAAGCCGGTGACAAAGCCTCCGAAGCCCGAAGACGAAGAAACCTTACCGCCTGAGGATACGGAAGAAATAACCGATACTGAAACAGATGAAGTTTCGGGAAATACCGAAGAAACAGAAATACCTGCCGAGGATACGGAAGAGCCTCCGCCTGAGGAAGATGACGGCGGATAATGAAATTGCGCCATGTCTGCGCCCCCCACGGCTCGGTACGAGCCGCCCCGCAGACAAATGTCGCATACCGTCAAAATGGTATGTTTGTCAATTTTAATTCACCCAAACGGATAACAAACGGGCGGATATGGAATCAGCCACCACAGCCCCTCGAATAATAGATTCATTCTATTGACATTTCCAAAAATATTATATATAATGACCACGTTAAATAATTTAGTAATTAAATAAAGGATAGGTGAAAGATATGTTTAAATCTCCCTGTATGTCCCTTAAGGATATTTTGGGTGCGGATTACGCTGCCGCACTTTGCAATTCTGCTGTTTATAACGGCTATGCAACAAAAGAGGAAGCTGAAAAAATAGTTTCCGAAAAGATCGATTTTATGCCCGAAGAAAGACAGAAAGCAAACGAAAAGATGCTTGACGATGTCGGAGCCGCTGTTGTTCCCGCATTTGAAACAACAAATGACGGTGCGGCAACAGATGCGTTTGCAAAGGCACTTCATAAGTGCATGGCACCTCTTTCGGCAAGAGGACTTTGCCGTATAGGTGAAGACGGAAAGGTGTACTTTATCGGTAAGAGTGAGCACTACCATGCATCGCTCGGCCACGGCTTCGGCGGCTATAAGCTTATAGATAACGCACGTAAGCTCGGTGTGCCCAACGCAACACACAACAACACAAGAGGTTACATAACAAGACTTGCTGAGCGTGAGCTTATCCGTGCGGCAAACGGCGGTGTTAACGACGAAGAACTTGAAAAGATTCTTGCGTCAAGAGAGCCGAAGGTTCTCAACCGCTGTATCAACCTTGAAACGGGAAGCCTTGCGTGCGAAGCAGGTTTCAAAATGATGCTTTCAAGATTCTACAAGCTTGACGGCACATTTGAAGATCCCAAATATTACGGCAAAACACCTGTTTTCTTCGTAATGGCTGATATGAAGGGTACAAACGAAGCAAACTACCACGGTACAACTGTGTTTGCACAGACACTCAGAGGTCTCTGGGGCGGATTTGCAAAGGAAGCTGAAAAGGCAGGCCTTTATAAGATAGTTCCCGTTATGATAAATGACCTCTCTGACTTTGAAGCAAAGATAAAGGAATACAACAGCGGCAACTATAAGACGGCAGGCTTTGCGCATGAAATCATCCTTATGAACTACGGTGCTATAAGACTGACAAAGGAATTTTTGCAGGGCGCATACAAGCTTTGTAAAGAATATGACACACCCACCATGTGTGATGAAATTCAGTCCTGCATGTGGTATGACGGAATGTTCTTGTTCAGAAAATGGGGACTTAACCCCGATTTCGCTGTTGTAGGTAAGGGCTTCCCCGGCGGTGAATATCCCGCAAGTAAGCTCATCACAACGGCTGAAATGGATGCACTCAACCTCTTCGGCGCGCTCGTTACAAACGGACAGGAGGAGCTTGCATCGCTTTCCTACCTCGTAACAATGGAATTTTCCAAAGCAAACAGCGAGGAAATAAAGGATGCGGGTGAATACTTCTATGCAGGTCTTGAAAAGATAGCAGAAGAAAACAGCAGCCTTATCGTAAGAGCAGACGGCTTCGGTCACTTGGCAGGACTTCGCTTTGCAAAGGTTGACGAAGCGGCGAAGTTTGCAAAGATCCTCAACGATATGTGCGTTGACATCTCCGCACAGCTTTACAAGGCAAACTGTCCCCCCGTTGTTCTTGTTAAGCCCCCGCTTATTGCATCAAGATATGCTATGGACTTCCTCTGCGGAAAGATAAAAGAAGCTATCAAGCTTATGTAATACCGTGAGGTTTTAAACTATGTATGTACTTGGAATAGACGTCGGAACAACAGGTACAAAAACCGTTGTTCTCGACAAGGACGGAAAAATACACGGTCTTGCGTATAAGGATTATCCGATAACCTCCGCCCCCGGCGGTATATCGGAGCAGAGTGCTGAGGACTGGTGGGATGCCGTTATTTATACGGTAAAAGAAAGCACGAAGGATATAGATAAATCAAAGATACTTGCTTTGTCGCTTTCAACACAGGGTGCAACAACTGCGTTTGTTGATGAAAATTTCAACTCTATCCGCCCTGCCATCACTTGGATGGATATGCGTGCAACGGAGGAATGTAAGATTCTTGATGAAGCACTCGGTGAGGACGGAATATATGAGCGTTGCGGCTGGACGACCGACGCGGGAAGTGACGCCGCAAAGCTTTTATGGGTTAAAAAGCACGAGCCCGAGGTGTTTGAAAAAACATACAGCTTCTTGTCAACCGTTGAATTTATCAACGAAAAGCTGACAGGACAAAATGTGGTGGATCCCACAAACGCATCGATAAGAGAATTTTTTAATATCAATACAGGTAAATGGGATAAAGACATACTTGATGTTATCGGCATCGATGAATCAAGGCTTCCCCGTGTTATGCCGTCGGGCGCATATATCGGAACGCTTACAAAGAAGGCATCCGAAACACTCGGTATTCCCGAAGCTGTCAAGGTTTATAACGGTGCGCACGACCAGTACTGCGCATCGATAGGATGCGGTGCGCTTTCAGCAGGCGACATGATGCTGTCAACGGGTACGGCTTGGGTGCTTCTCGGCATCAGCGACAAGCTGACGTACTCGAAGGCGCACATCGTTCCCGGTATCCACCCAAAAACGGGACTTTACGGCAATATTGCTTCGCTTTCAGGTGTCGGCAACGCTATGAAATGGGTGAAGGACACATTTGAAAGTGATTATAAAACGCTTGATATAGAGGCTGAAAAACGCCTTGAAAGCGCAAAGGATATCATCTTCTTGCCTCATTTTTCGGGTGCTTGCTTCCCCCGCCGTGACAGCGCAATGTCGGGCGGTATATACGGGCTTCGCCTCGGAAACGATAAGTATGATATCGCAAGGGCGCTTATGGAAGGCGTTGCGTTCAATGTCCGCGCGGGACTTGAAAAGTATGCAGAGCAGGGCGTTGATATCTCCGCGCTGAAAATAATGGGCGGCGCTTCAAGAAGCGATCTTTGGTGCTCCATTGTCGGTTACGTTACGGGCTGTAAAATAACGAGAATGGAAAATGCCGAAGCGTGTGCCGTAGGTGCGGCGGCAATAGCCGCTGTCGGATGCGGTCTTACCGACGGCTATGTATCACTTTCAAAGGGCGAGGTCATGAACCTTGATGACGAAAAAATTTATGAGCATTACAACGAAAAATATAAAAAATATATCGCAATGTATGAAGCGGTAGAAAAGGCGGTACACAAATGATAGTAGATTATTTTGAAAGAACAAAGGTAGACGAGGAATTTTATAACGAGTTTATCAAGGACAGAATTCCCAAGAAGATCATCGATATGCACATTCACATCTCCGATGTCGAAATGCGTAAAAACTGCGTGGCTGACCCCACGGACTGGTCTAACCAGTGTAACTCCATAATGCGTTTTCAGGATTATGAATTCTACAGAGATGCATTTTACCCCGATTCCGAGGTTGAGGCAAACGTCCTTCCCTGCGTTACAAGAGGGCTTGACGTTGTTGCAAACAACAAGTATCTTTCCGACCTTAAAAAATCCGGTAAGGCAAGATATGCGCATATGATGGTTGACCCCACATGGGATACGGAATTTACAGAGCAGATGCTCGTTGAGGGTGAATTTACAGGTTTCAAGCCGTACCCCGATTTCGTTTCGGGCGTTCAGGGTGCTGAAATCGGTCTTTTGGACTTCATCCGTCCCGATCAGCTTGCACTTGCTGACAAGTACAAGAAGTCCATCGTGCTTCACTTACCCCGTGTCGGCAGATTCCCCGATGATAACAACATTAAGGAGATCCGTTACATAAAGGATAAATTCCCGGATATCAAGCTTATTATTGCTCATGTTGGCAGATGCTACTCTATCGACTGGATAGTAAGAGCAACAGAAAAGCTCGGTGACGACCGCAACTACTTCCACTATGACTTAGCGGCGCTTATCAACCCCGTAGTTCTTGACTACGTATTTGAGCATTATCCGCTTGACCAGATAATGTACGGTACAGACCTTCCCATATTCCTCTGGCACGGTAAGCGTCAGTGGACAGACGTTAAGTATATCAATATGCCCCGTGAGGACTTCCCGTTCAACAAGCACATTGAAGGCCCCGAAGCGGAAGCAAAGTATACATTCTTCGTATACGAACAGCTCAAGAGCATACTTGACGCAACCTACAAGGTAGGCGGCAGAAAGTTTGCCGAGGACATCTTCTATAACAACGCAGTTAAATTCTTGGGTTAAGAAAGGAAAAAACAAAATGAGCAATCCTAAAATAGGTCTTTTGCCCCTTTATGTGGCTCTTTATGACGAAACAAGTCCCAAAAGACGTGTATGGCTTGAGGGCTTCTATCAGCAAATTTGCATGGAGCTCCGCTTCAGAGGTATCGACGTTGTCGAAGCGGAAACATGCCGTATAAAGCCCGAATTTGAAAAGGCAGTATCTGATTTTGAAGCAGCTGACGTTGATGCGATAGTTACACTTCACCTCGCTTACTCCCCCTCGCTTGAATCATCCGATGTGCTTAAGAACACACATCTTCCCATAATTGTTCTCGATACAACACCGCACTATGAGTTTGACCATACAATATCGTCCGACAAGGTAGGTGCAAACCACGGTATCCACGGTGTGCAGGATATGTGTAACCTCCTTATCAGAAACGGTAAGGATTTCCAGATATTCGCAGGTCACTGGGATAATTCCACAGTGCTTGACGATGTTGCAAATGCGGCACGCGGCGCGAAAATGGCAAAATCAATGAAAAATGCAAAGGTCGGACACCTCGGCGGTCCTTTCGTTGGCATGGGCGACTTTGCTATCCCCGCAGATGAGCTTGAAAAGACAATAGGCATGCAGGTAAAGCCGTTTGTTGACGGTGAGCTTCCCATGGTATCCGAGGAAGAAATGGAAGCCGAGTATAAGGCTGACTGTGAAAAGTTCGCTATGAACAGTGTAACTTACGCACAGTACAAGGGCTCCTGCCGTACAGCACTCGGTATCAGAAAATGGATAGAAAAGTACGGACTTACAGCATTCACTATGAACTTTATGGGTGTTGACGGCTCAACACAGTTTGACCATATGCCTTTTACAGAGGCTTGTAAGGCTATGGGCAGAGGAATCGGTTACGCAGGTGAGGGTGACTTTTTGACAGCGGCATTTGTTGGCGCGCTTCTGTCCGTTTATGACGACACAACATTTGCCGAAATGTTCTGTCCCAACTGGAGAGATGACACAATTTACCTCTCCCACATGGGTGAATACAACGTAAAATGCGCAGGCTCAAAGCCCGACTGCAGAATAAGCAACTTCCCCTACGGTAAAAATGCAGGTAAGCCCGTCACAATGATGACAGTGTTCAAGCCCGGTGATGCCGTTTACGTTGCGCTCAATCCGATAGGCGGCGGTAAGTACAGACTTATTCTTACAGAGGTTGAGGTGCTTGAAGTGCCTTACGAAACATCCTTCAGAAACGATGTAAGCGGATGGATGAAGGTATGTAAGCCCTTAACAGAGTTCCTTCCCGAATTCAGCCGTCTGGGCGGTATACACCACGGTGCTATGATCTACGGCGGTGACGTTTCTGCGCTCGCTTCCTTCGGCAAGATAATGGGCTGGGAAGTTTCCGTTATTAAATAAAGAGGTTTTTGTATGTATTATATAGGTATTGACCTCGGCGGTACAAATATC
>JAZTXA010000007.1:0-19444 GCA_045636245.1 Eubacteriales bacterium
AGATTCCCCGCTTCGACAAGATCGTCCTCAATGTAGGTGCAGGCGATGCAAAGGATAACTCCAAGGTTATCGACAGCATCATCAACGACCTCACGATCATCACAGGTCAGAAGGCAGTTCCCACATTCGCTAAGAAGTCCGTTGCTAACTTCAAGCTCAGAGAAGGCATGAAGATCGGTGCAAAGGTTACACTTCGCGGCGAAATCATGTACGAATTCATGGATAAGCTGTTCAACTTCGCTCTTCCCCGTGTTCGTGACTTCAAGGGTATCAATCCCAACGCTTTCGACGGCAGAGGCAACTATGCTCTCGGTCTTAAGGAACAGTTGATATTCCCCGAAATCGAATACGATAAGGTTGACAAGATCAGAGGTATGGATATCGTATTTGTTACAACAGCAAAGACAGACGAAGAAGCAAAAGAGTTGCTTACCCTTATGGGCGCACCCTTTTCCAAGGAATAAGGAGGAAATAGGAAATGGCAAAGAAGGCTATGATCTTAAAGCAGCAGCGTCCGCAGAAGTATTCCACACGTGAATACAACAGATGCAAAATTTGCGGCCGTCCCCATGCTTACCTCCGCAAATACGGCATTTGCCGTATCTGCTTCAGAGAGCTTGCATACAAAGGTCAGATTCCCGGCGTAAAGAAAGCAAGCTGGTAATCATAAATTTTAGCTCCGTTCTACGACAGGAAGCCAAAGGCTTAACCGGCGTACTTTTGCCGCAATTTGCGGCGGCAAGAACAAAAACATTACTTGCATAGGAGGATATTAAAATGCAGATGTCAGACGTAATTGCGGATATGCTCACAAGAATCCGCAATGCAAACAACGCAAAGCACGAAACAGTAGACATACCCGCATCCAAGATGAAGAAATCCATCGCGGACATTCTTGTTGAAGAGGGCTACATCAAGAGCGCTCAGATCATCGAGGATGGCAAGCAGGGTATAATCAGAGTAACACTTAAATACGGTCAGGGTAAACAGAAGATCCTTCAGGGCCTTCGCAGAGTTTCCAAGCCCGGTTTGAGAGTTTATTCAAATTGCGAAGATATGCCCAGAGTTATGAACGGTCTCGGCGTAGCTATCGTATCAACATCCAAAGGTATCATGACCGATAAGAAGGCAAGAAGCCTCAACATCGGCGGCGAAATAGTCGCCTTTGTATGGTAAGCGGGAGGTAGAGCAGATGTCAAGAATAGGAAGAATGCCGATCACAGTTCCCGCTGGTGTGGATGTAAAGATCGAAGAGGGCAACCTTGTTACTGTTAAGGGACCCAAGGGTACACTTACAAAACAGCTCAGCCCTGCAATGAAAATCGAGAAAGACGGTCTTGTACTCAATGTTACACGTCCTTCCGATGAAAAAGAACATAAAGCACTTCACGGCCTTACAAGAACACTTCTCAACAATATGGTTGTAGGTGTTTCCGAAGGCTATCAGAAGACACTCGAAATCGTCGGTGTCGGTTACAGAGTTGCGAAGACAGGTAAGAGCTTGTCACTCGTTCTCGGTTACTCACACGGTATCACGATCGATGAAACAGATACTATCAAGTTTGAAGTTCCCGATCCCAACAAGATCATCGTGTCAGGTATCGACAAGCAGGAAGTAGGTCAGATGGCAGCTGTTATCAGAGGCAAGAGACCCCCCGAACCCTACCACGGCAAGGGTGTTAAATACTCCGACGAAAAAATCCGCCGCAAGGCCGGAAAAACTGGTAAATAATGAAAGGAGAGAAGTAAGATGGTATCGAGAAAAGACAGTAATGCACAAAGACTCAAGAGACATAAGAGAGTCAGAGCAAAGATCTCCGGTACACCGGAACGTCCTCGTCTGTGTGTGTATCGTTCCGCTAACAACATCTCCGTTCAGGTGATCGATGATGTTGCCGGAATCACACTTGTTTCCGCTTCCACGCTCGAAAAGGGCTTTGAAGGAAACGGCGGCAATAAAGAGGCAGCTAAAAAAGTTGGCGAAACAATCGCAAAGAGAGCAATGGACAAGGGCATCAATGAGGTTGTTTTCGACCGTGGCGGTTACGTTTACCACGGCCGTGTTAAAGAGCTTGCGGACGGCGCACGCGAAGCCGGACTGAAGTTTTAATAGGAGGATAATATGGCAAAGAGAATTAATCCCAACGGACTTGAGCTTCAGGAAAGGCTTGTAAAAATCAACCGTGTTTCCAAAACCGTTAAGGGTGGCCGTATTGCCCGCTTCACAGCTATCATGGTTGTAGGCGACGGTAACGGACACGTAGGTTACGGTCTTGGCAAAGCAGCCGAAGTTCCGGATGCTATCCGTAAAGGCATCGAAGATGCAAAGAAAAATCTTATCAAAGTTTCCACAGTCGGAACAACTATTCCTCACGAAGTTATCGGTGAGTTTGGCGCAGGCCGCGTTCTTCTCAAGCCCGCTTCAACAGGTACAGGTGTCATCGCCGGTGGTTATGTAAGAGCCGTTATCGACATGGCGGGTATTAAGGATATCAGAGCTAAGTGCTTGCGTTCCAACAACCCCGGCAACGTTGTAAAGGCTACATTTGAAGGCTTGAAAGCCCTCAGAACAGCAGAAGAAGTTGCTGCTATGCGCGGCAAGTCCGTATCTGAGCTTAAGGGTTAAGGAGGCAGACAAATGGTAAAGGTAACACTTATTAAGAGTCTTATAGGTACAAAGCCGAAGCAGAAGGCAACGGCAGAATCCCTTGGCCTTCACAAGATCGGTGATTATACCGTTCAGAAGAAATGTGCCGCACTCGACGGCAAAATCACAATAGTATCCCACCTTGTTAAGGTTGAAGAAGCTTAAGGCGGATACAAAAATATATAATAAGGAGGATACCAAATGAAGCTCCATGAACTTTCTCCCGCTGCAGGCTCTGCTAAGCAGGCTTGGCGCAAGGGTAGAGGCCCCGGTTCCGGTAACGGTAGAACTGCAGGTAAGGGTCACAAGGGTCAGAACGCTCGTTCAGGCGGCGGTGTAAGACCCGGATTTGAAGGTGGTCAGATTCCGCTTTACAGAAAACTTCCCAAGAGAGGATTTAACAATAAATTTGCTACAACTTATGCTATAGTAAATGTTTCGGATCTTGAAGTTTTTGATAACGGAACGACAGTTACGCTCGATCTCCTTTTGGATAAGCGTATCATCAGAAAGTCTTATGACGGCCTTAAGGTTCTCGGCAACGGCGAACTTACAAAGAAGCTTACTGTAGAGGCTTCGATCTTCTCTGCAGGCGCTAAAGCTAAGATTGAAGCTGCCGGCGGAAAGACCGAGGTGAAGTGAAATGTTAAAAACACTTCGCGATGCGTGGAATGTTCCCGAATTACGTAAGAGAATACTCTTTACGCTCTTTATAGTTGTACTGTACCGTATAGGTTCAGTTATCCCCGTTCCTTATGTAAATCCCGATCTGTTCAGCGAAGTTGCTGCAATAACAGATAACTCACTGCTTTCATACTTCAGTATTATCGCAGGTGAAGCATTTACAAAGGCAACATTGTTCGCTCTTTCAATCTCCCCGTACATCACGGCTTCCATCGTTATGCAGCTTCTTGCAGTTGCGATTCCCGCACTTGAAAGACTGCAGAAGGAAGGCGGCGAAGAGGGCAGAAAGAAAATTGATAAGATCACTCGTTACGTAACAATAGGTCTTGCACTTATCACAGCTTACGGTTACTACAAGTATCTTAAATCCGAAGGCAACATTGTAAACATTCAGTTGTTCTCAAATACAGGCTTCAACACATTCTTTACAGCGTTTGTTATAATCGCTTGCTACTGTGCAGGTGCGGCGCTCATTATGTGGCTTGGTGAAAAGATCAACGAACACGGAATCGGAAACGGTATTTCGATAATACTCTTTATCAACATCCTTTCCAGCGTTCCCCAGATGATTTACACATTCTACTATACAAACCGTGTAGGTGAAAAGCCCATGGCTATGCACTGGTTTGTACTTCTCTCCATCGGTGTTATCCTCTTCTTCGTAGTTGCTATTGCGTTCCTCGTTTATATGACAGCTGCCGAAAGAAGAATCAAGATAACATACGCAAAGCGTGTACAGGGCAGAAAGATGCTCGGCGGTCAGAGCAGCGATCTTCCTATCAAGCTGAACATGACAGGTGTTATGCCTATCATCTTTGCTCAGTCGATAGTTTCGATCCCTTCGACTATAGCACTCATCTATCCCGGTGTAAAAGACGGTACAGGCTTCGCAGGCTGGTGGTATAACTTCACAAACAACTGGTTCTCATACACAAGCTGGCTGTATGCGATCATATTCCTTGTGCTTATCATCGCATTCGGTTACTTCTACATTGCAATTTCCTTCAATCCCATTGAAATTGCAAATAACCTTAAGAAAAACGGCGGTTTTGTCCGCGGTATCAGACCCGGCAAGCCCACCTCCGATTACATTCAGAAGATTACAAATCGCATTACGCTTCTCGGCTCGCTCTTCCTTGCAGTCGTTGCTATCGTTCCGTTGCTTGTAAACATATTCCTTACAGGCAGCCTCGGTATCGTTGCATTCGGTGGTACATCACTTCTTATCGTTGTAGGTGTTGCACTTGAAACAACTAAGGAACTTGAAGCTCAGCTTACAACATACCGTCGTCCGACAGGTATCTTCAAGAAGGCGTAATTACGGGTGGATCGGTAATATGAAGATAATATTCCTTGGTGCACCCGGCGCCGGAAAAGGAACACAGGCAGAAATCGTCAGTGAGAAATATTCAATACCTGCGATTTCTACAGGTTCCATTATACGGGAAGCAATTAAAAACAAAACGGAAATGGGACTTGCCGCACAATCGTATACCGACGGCGGCAAGCTCGTTCCCGACGAGGTCGTAATAGGAATCATTAAGGAAAGACTTTCCGAGGATGACTGTAAAAACGGTTTCATTCTTGACGGTTTTCCCAGAACGGTTCCCCAGGCGGAAGCCCTTGATAAAATGGGCATACCGATGGATCTCGTAATTTCCATTGAGGTATCGGACGATGACATTGTAAAGCGTATGAGCGGAAGACGCGTTTGCCCTAACTGCAGCGCATCTTACCACACACTTTACAAGCCCTCCGAGGACGGCGTGCACTGCAGTAAATGCGGCACAGAGCTTTCCATAAGAAAGGATGACCGCCCCGAGGTAGTGCTTCAGCGTCTTGAAGTATACCACGAAACGACAGAACCCCTGAAGGATTATTATAAATCCACAGGCAAACTGCAGATTGTCGAAGGACAGGAGGAGCTTGCTGATACAACAGCGCTTACTCTTGCGGTGATCGACAAAGCGTCAAAAAATTAATTATGATACACATCAAAAATACTGAAGACATTAAGCTTATGAAAATAGCCGGTAGGATCACAGGCGAGGCACTTTGCCTCGGCGGTGAGGCTGTCAAAGAAGGTGTCAGCACGAAGCACATTGATGAGATAATTCGTCATCATATTGAAAAGTGCGGTGCGAAACCCTCCTTTCTCGGTTACGGCGGATTTCCCGCAAGCGCATGTATAAGTATAAACGATGAGGTTATCCACGGGATACCCTCAAAAGACCGCATCATAAAAGACGGTGATATCGTCAAGATTGATGTCGGGGCTTGCTATCAGGGCTTCAACGGAGACAGCGCAAATACGTTTGTTTGCGGTAATGCCTCAGAGGAAGCGATAAAACTGATAGAAGCCACAAAGGAAGCCTTTTACAAAGGTGTCAGCTTTGCGAAATCCGGTTGCCGCGTAGGCGATATCGGTTTTGCAATCGATTCTCATGTCAGAACATACGGTTATTCGGTTGTAAGGAAGTATATCGGTCACGGTGTGGGCAGAGAGCTTCACGAAGATCCCGAGGTACCAAACTTCGGAACGGCGGGCAGAGGCGTGCGCCTTTACCCCGGAATGACGATCGCTATTGAGCCTATGGTGAATATCGGTTCGTACAGTGTCAAGGAGATGCCCGACGGCTGGTGTGTAAAGACCGCCGACGGAACACTTTCCGCACATTACGAGCATACGGTGCTCATCACAGACGGCGAGCCGATCTTATTAACGAAGGTTTGAGGTACTATGCGGATACTTACACCGTGCCAAAGACATGGAATACCCGGTGCTGTGGCGCTATCGCTCTCGGGCAGAGATGCAGGAATCTACTGTATTGTTACCGAGTGTGTCGGTGAATATGCATATATTGCCGACGGACGCACGCGGCGGGTGCAAAAGCCGAAAAAGAAAAAGCTGAAGCATTTAAGGCTTACCGATTTCTCGGTACCCGATGAGGTGCTGAAGGACGGTAAAACAGATATGACAAACCGCGAAATACGGATATTTATATCCGAATTTCATAAAGCGGTGTCAAATAAACAAAATGATGTACACAATTAATTAAGTTTGGAGGGGATTATTCTGCCAAAGGATGATGTAATCGAATTTGAAGGTGTCGTTACGGAAGCACTTCCCAATGCGACCTTCAAGGTAAAATTGCCCAACGGTCATGTAGTGACTGCAAATATTTCGGGCAAGCTCAGACTCAATTGCATTAAAATACTCGTTGGTGATAAGGTTACGGTTGAGGTTTCTGTTTACGACCTCACAAAAGGACGTATCACTTGGAGAACAAAATAAACTAACGCACATTCAAAATTATGAAAGGAATGGTGTCACAATATGAAAGTAAAGCCTTCCGTAAAGAAAATCTGCGAAAAATGCAAGATAATCAGAAGAAAGGGCCGTGTAATGGTCATATGCGAAAACCCCAAGCATAAGCAGAAACAGGGTTAATAATACAGGAGGTAATAAAATCAATGGCACGTATAGCTGGTGTTGATATACCCAACGCAAAAAGAGTTGAAATAGGTCTTACCTATATATACGGTATCGGCAGAACAACGTCGAACCAGATTCTTGCAAAAACAGGTATCGATCCCGATACAAGATGTAAGGATCTTACCGAAGAAGATGTAGCAAAGCTTCGTGACGAGATCGAAAATAACCATTTGGTTGAAGGTGAACTTCGCCGTGAAATTGCGATGGACATCAAGAGACTCGTTGAAATCGGTTGCTACAGAGGCGTTCGTCACAGAAAGGGTCTGCCTGTAAGAGGTCAGAGAACAAAGACAAACGCAAGAACGAGAAAAGGTCCCGCTAAGACAATAGCGAATAAGAAGAAATAAGGAGTGACAAGCTAAATGGCAAAGGTTAAAACAGCAAAGAAGGCTGTTAAGAAGCGCCGCGAGCGTAAGAATATTGCATCAGGCGCTGCACATATTCAGTCTACTTTCAATAACACAATCATAACCATAACCGATACGGAAGGCAATACGGTTTCTTGGGCTTCCGCAGGCGAACTCGGCTTCAAGGGTTCAAGAAAGTCTACTCCGTTTGCAGCTCAGATGGCGGCAGAAACTGCTGCAAAGCTCGCTATGGAGCATGGCATGAAAACCGTAGAAGTTTACGTAAAAGGCCCCGGCTCAGGCAGAGAGGCAGCAATCCGTGCACTTCAGGCAACGGGTCTTGACATCACTCTCATCAGAGATGTTACACCCATCCCTCACAACGGATGCAGACCTCCCAAGAGAAGACGCGTGTAAGGAGGAAGAAACAAGATGGCAAGATATACAGGTCCTGCGTGCAGACTTTGCCGCAGAGAAGGTACAAAGCTGTTTTTGAAGGGCGACAAGTGCCTTTCAGACAAATGCGCACTCATTACCAGAAAAGAATCGGCTCCCGGTCAGCATGGTATGGCAAAGAAGAAGGTTGGCGAGTACGGTATGCAGCTGCGTGAAAAGCAGAAAGCAAAGAGATATTACGGTGTTGCTGAAAAGCAGTTCAGAATGTATTTTGAAAAAGCTGATAAAAAAGCAGGCGTAACGGGTGATAACCTCCTTTCTTTGCTTGAGAGAAGACTTGATAATGTAGTTTATCAGATGGGTATGGGTTCATCAAGAAAAGAATCCAGACAGCTTGTCCGTCACGGTCACTTCACCTTGAACGGAAAGAAAGCTGATATTCCCTCCATTATTGTAAAAGCAGGGGATGTTATAGCTGTTACAGATAAGGCTAAGAACGGTACAAGAGTTAAGCAGCTTATCGAAGAAATGGCTACAAAGACAGCTCCCAAGTGGCTTGAGGTTGACGCTGAGAATGCAGTTGCAAAGGTAACTGTTCTTCCTACAAGAGAGGATGTAACATTCCCCTTCGAAGAACACCTCATCGTAGAGCTTTATTCCAAGTAATAACAGCCTCCCTACAGCCGATGCGCCATATAGGGCGGCATAGGTGCTTTATTTGAATTAAATAATAATTAGGAGGTACTCAATGATAGAAATACAAAAGCCGAACATAACCGCGATTGACCTCAGTGAGGACGGAAAAAGCGGTTCATTCGTGGTAGAGCCCCTCGAAAGAGGATACGGTACAACACTCGGTAACTCTTTGCGTAGAGTTCTCTTGTCTTCGTTGCCCGGCGTAGCTCCCGTCAGCGTTAAGATAAACGGTGTATTGCATGAGATATCCACCATCCCCGGTGTTAAGGAGGATGTTTGTGAAATAATTCTCAATATAAAAGGTATTGTTGCACAGCTTTACGGCGAAGGCCCCAAGAGAGTAATTATCGATATGACGGGTGAGTGTGAGGTTAAAGCGGGCGATATTCAGGAAGATGCGGATGTTGAAATTCTTAACCCCGATCACCATATTGCCACACTTTCCGAAAACGCAAATCTCTTTATGGAAATTACATTCGACCGCGGTCGTGGCTATGTATCACAAGAAAAGAACAAGCAAATCAATCCTCCGCAGATAGGTTTGATATATACCGATTCCATATATACCCCGGTACTTAAGGTCAATTACACGGTTGAATCCACCAGGGTTGGAAACAGCGGCATAACAGACTTTGATAAGCTTACGGTATCCGTTGTTACAAACGGTACTATAACGTCAAAGAAAGCTATATCATTAGGTGCCAAGATACTCAACGAGCATCTCAACCTCTTTGTTGAACTTTCTGATGAAGCAAAGAGTGAATCGATTATGGTTGAGCGTGAGGAAACCAAGAAAGAAAAAGTTCTTGAGATGACCATTGAGGAGCTTGACTTGTCCGTAAGAAGCTTCAACTGCTTGAAGCGTGCGGATATTCATACAGTGGAAGATTTGATCAATAAAACAGAGGATGAGATGATCAAGGTTCGTAACCTCGGAAAGAAATCTCTCGATGAGGTTCACCAGAAACTCGCCTCACTCGGTCTTGGCTTTAAGAAAAGCGAAGATTGAGCAAGAATATAAGGAGGTATAGATAAATGCCCGGTACAAGAAAATTAGGCAGAACCACCGAGCACAGAATGGCAATGCTCAAAGGCATGGTTACTCTGTTGCTTGAAAACGGTCAGATAGTAACAACTCTTACAAGAGCAAAAGAAGTAAGACCCTTGGCTGAAAAGATGATCACACTCGGCAAGAAGAATACTTTGGCTTCCCGCCGCGCTGCTCTTGCATTTATAACAAAAGAAGCTGTTGTTAGCAAGGTGTTTAACGAACTTGCACCCCTTTATGCTGAAAGAAATGGCGGCTACACCGCAATTTACAAGCTCGGTCCCCGTAGAGGCGACGCTGCTGAAATGGCAGTAATTAAGCTTGTTGGTTACGAAAAGCCCGCAGCAAAGGATGAAAAAGCTGATAAGAAGGCAGAAAAGGCTGCTAAAAAGGCAGAAAAGAAAGCCGAAAAGGACGCTGAATAAAAAAATAAGATGGGAACATTTCGGTGTTCCCATCTTTGCATTAATGCACATCTATTTTCTTATAATTCCGCATGCAATTTTTTTACCTGAATTGCCCGCGGGCTGTGTGTGAAAATCGTCGGCTGAAAGATGAAGTATAACTGATTTGCCGATTATTTCATCTAATGTAAAGCGGTCTGTGAAAAATGCGGAAAAGCCGTAACCGTCGGCACTGAAGATCGGCACCATATCACCCGCGTGAAACGGATGCGGACATCGGTTTGGATTGTAGTGTGGCCCTACGTTTTCAAACGGATCATCAGTGCTTCCCGTGCATGAATTTCCCTCGTGTATATGCATTCCCAAAACAGGACTTTCACATTTGATATCCGAAACAGGCAAGCCGTATATTTCACTTGCCACCAAAACACCGACGTCCGTCGGATAAAATCCGACATTTCCCGTTATTTCCTCGTAAAATTCGGAGCCGTTAAGTTTTGCCCACGCCTTGGGTCTGCGCGATAACAGCCGTGCAATTTTTATGAAATTTGAATTTTGCATATATCCCCCTTGTTATTTTGCTATATTATATGCAAAAAAGCTTTTTTGGTTATAAATTAATGTTTAAGTATTGCATTTAATGAAGAATACTGCTATAATATATGTGGAATGGAGGGTGTTTCGTGATCCAAAAACAGTACCAAGCAATTAAAAATGAAATTTTATACTATTGTTCTGAATTTAAAAAACTCCTTATACCTATAGGTATTTTGTCATTTGCATACATCATTTCTTACAGTGCGATCTTCCGTGCGAATTTCAACTACATAGACGACATGGGAAGGGTGCATGCAGGCTTTAAGGGCTGGGAGTATTACAGCAGGTTCTTATCTAATTTTCTTTCGCGATTTTTCAGTACGGGTAATTATCTTACTGATGCATCTCCCTTAACGCAGTTTGTTGCGTGTGTTTTTCTTGCCGCATCAGGCGCAGTTGCCATATATGTTATTTCGGGAAAGACGAAATTTTCCTTTTGGCAATACGTTTCGGCGATGTTTTTCGGTATGACGCCGTTCTTTTTGGAGTGTATATCTTATAAATACGATTCTACATTTATGGCTTTGTCAATACTTGCATCGGTGTTGCCGTTGTTTTTCTTCAAAAAGGATAATTATCTTTTTTACGGAGTTATGGTTGTCATCGGAATGCTTGGAATGTGTATGACATATCAGGCGGCAAGCGGAATTTTTCCGATGTTTGTTGCTTTGCTTGTATTTAAAATGTGGAATGAAAGAAAAAGCACCCGAAAAATTCTGTATTTTTTGGGTACATCTGTGATAGGTTATGTCCTCGGCCTGGTAATATTCCGTGTGTTTATTATGGTGCCGGCCGATAATTATGCTTCTACATCCACAGCACCGCTTTCTGAGCTTTTCCCGCAGATGATAAAAAATTCGGGAATATATTTTAACAACATAAAAGAGTGCTTCAGAACGGAATGGTCGGTAATGGCGATATTGATATGCCTGACTTTTATTTATGTGGCAACGAGAGATTCCAAAAGAATGAGGTTGATAGCTCTTATTGTTTCTGCTGTTATAATGGCATCCATGCTGTTGGTGTCAATGGGAGTTTACCTTGTGTTGGATAATCCTCTGTTTGCATGCAGAGCAATGTACGGTTTCGGCGCATTTTTGGCTTTCATCGCTATTTTTGTAGCATCGGCAAAAAAAGCATATCCTGCTAAATTGGTTAGTTTTGCATTGTGCTGGGTGTTTGTTGTGTTCTCTTTTGCCTACGGAAATACGCTTTATGTTCAAAAAACATATACGGATTACAGAATCAGCGCTACAATTGATGATATGATGGAGCTTGGATTGCTTGACGGTGATGAAACAAAATATGTTCAGATAACAGGCACGATTGGGTATGCACCTGCTATAAGAAATATGCCGCAGGATTATACTATGATGAATGCTTTGGTACCTGTCACTTTCGGTAATTCACGTTGGCATTGGGGCGGATACGGCTTCATGAATTACTATAATCTCAAAAATATAGAGTTTAATAATGAGATAGATCTGACTGAATATGATCTGCCTGTATTACTTGACAATCAATACCACACCATAAAAGGTGACGGAAAATATATTTTAATTGAGGTGAAAGAGTAAGATCAGTATTTTTTGATTATGATCCTGCTTTTTCCGCTACGGGTCTTATTATCTGTTTCGGCTACAAAAACAAATCTGCCAAACCCTCTTACGGAAACGGTATCGTTTTCTTTGAGGGTTTTGTGATTTTGTGTTAAAACTACGCTGTTTATAAAAACCTTACCGCCATCAATGAGTGTGAGTGCATCGCTTCTTGAAAGGTTGTACACAGAGGCAATAAGTGCATCGGCACGGTTTGATGAAGCAATGACGGTCATTTCTTCGGGTTCTTGAACTGAAAGAGGAGGCAGCCTATCAAGCGTTTTGCAATCAACCTTTGTTCTTGAAACGCTTGAAAGATTTTCTTCAATATAAGGTACTATCTTTTTAAGTGTGTACACGTAACATTTATTTTCATATATGATAAGATCACCGAACACATTCCGCTCAAGCCCCAGATTCATCAGCGCACCGAGAAAGTCACGGTGTGAAAGTTCTTGTGCGAATTTAGGTGCTGACGGTGCAATTTCGATCCAAACAGCGGGAAAATCCGCGGTCTGCCCCGTCAGTTCTTCTTCGTTGAAGCAAGCGATTTTGCGTTCCGCACCGTCATATCCGCCGAAAAGCATAAAAGAGCAGGGGAGGTATGACGACAAAAGTATACTTTGATCGTTCATATCCAAAAAATCCGTATACGTAGGTGTGTAGCGACAAAGTGATTTTTCAGCAAGGTCTTCAAATCTGTGTATAATTATATCGTTTTCGTTTTTCATAAAAGCTCCGTAAAATAATACTGACTTATTATATAATTATATAGGTGAAAAATCAACACCTTTCTGTGCTTTTGGTGATAAAATCTTCGAAAATTAACAAAATTCACATTGCAAGCATGGGAAAATTAAGATATAATGGCGGTGAAGGGAGATATATCGGAACTTTACGTATTATTAAAGGAGGAATATTTATGAAAAATCTTATTGTTTTATTTACACTGCTTTGTTTGTTGTTATGTTCTTGCAATACCTCTACATCAAATGACACAATCTCGGATGCACATACTTCTCCGGAATACGAATCGTCATCAGCCCTATCAAGTGATGAAGCTGTTGAATCTGATGTTCCTGAAGATACAGAGCCGCTTTCTGAGATATTTAAAAATGTACCGGGTGAATATTTTAGCCCTTTGAACTTCGACTCATTTTCTCAACTGAAAAGTGCCGTAAGTGAAGAAAATGATGATATAATATATAAAATGTATTCCGACGCGGGAACGAATGAAAAGCAAATGGATAAGCTCAAAGCGTTTGTTGAAAAATTCAGAACGCAAAAAGTTATCGTCCCGCATTTGAACGGCGATGTTGTAAAATTGCGTGATAAAAAAGATTTTTCAAACATTTCTCTGTTTGCTTCAGAGTTGTATAGTTTGCCTTGGGTGTGGTATTTTCCCGAGGTGTCAACGGGAGAAAATTTTTACATTAATATAACGTATCTGCCTGATGATGTACTCCAAACCCATAAGGCTTCAACGGCATCGGACGTGATAAAAGCAATTTCTCCCGATTCTCCGAATGTGGATAAGATGGGTGAGTATCACAAAGCTATTTACAATAAGACAATAAAGCTTCTTGACCGTGAGGTTACAGCCTTGATAAGTGAATATAAAGACGATAACAGGAACAGCATGATGTTTGTTTATGATGATATGCTTGTGCTTGTTCGCTATAATCCCGAAATCTGGGATGAAGAGTGGTTTTCTGCTTTGTCATTTGACAGTTACGCTTAATAACACAAAATTCCGCACATGGAAAATGTGCGGAATTTTTATATGACGGTGAATAAAAAAATGAGAAAGACTTTGATAATTAACAAACAATCTATTGTATATGATGCAGTTTTGGGATATAATGATAATGAAGAGGTAAAACTTTCCTCAAATTAAAAAACTGAAAGGAAAATTAACAATGAACAGATTTGTGCTTAACGAAACATCGTATCACGGTGCAGGTGCTATCACAGCAATTCCGGAGGAGATCAAGGCAAGGGGCTTCAAAAAGGTTTTTGTCGCTTCTGACCCCGATCTTGTTAAATTCGGAGTTTCCGCAAAGGTGACAGATATTCTGACAGCTGCAGGCATTGATTACACACTTTTCTCTGACATAAAACCCAATCCTACAATTGAAAATGTAAAAGCAGGAATAGATGCATATAAGGCATATGGCGCAGACTGTATCGTTGCTATCGGCGGCGGCTCCTCAATGGATACAGCGAAGGCTGTGGGTATCGTTATTGCAAATCCCGAATTTGCTGACATCCGTTCACTTGAAGGCGTTGCGCCCACAAAAAATAAATCGGTTCCGATACTTGCAGTTCCCACAACGGCAGGCACTGCGGCAGAGGTAACTATTAACTACGTTATAACAGATGCCGAAAAGAACCGCAAAATGGTTTGTGTTGACGTTCACGACATTCCCGTTGTTGCGTTTGTTGACCCTGATATGATGTCAACAATGCCCAAGGGACTTACAGCCGCAACAGGTATGGATGCTTTGACACATGCAATCGAAGGATATATCACAAAGGGCGCGTGGGAGCTTTCGGATATGTTCCACATTAAGGCAATTGAAATAATTGCAAGAAGTCTGCGCGGTGCTGTTGACGGCACGGCTGACGGACGTGAAGGTATGGCGCTCGGTCAGTATGTTGCAGGTATGGGATTTTCAAACGTAGGTCTCGGCATCGTTCACTCTATGGCTCACCCGCTTGGCGCACTTTACGATACACCTCATGGTATTGCAAATGCTATCATTCTTCCCACTGTTATGGCATACAATGCTCCCGAAACAGGTGACAAATATAAGTATATCGCAAAGGCTATGGGCGTTGAAAATGTTGATGCTATGTCGGTTGATGAATACCGCAAAGCGGCAATCGATGCCGTTAAGAAGCTTTCCGCTGACGTCGGCATCCCCGCTGACCTTAAAGCGATTGTAAAGGAAGAAGATATTCCTTTCCTTGCACAGTCCGCTTACGATGACGCTTGCCGCCCCGGTAACCCCAGAGAAACAAGTGTTGAAGAAATCACAGCTCTTTATAAGGAGCTTATGTAATCAAGTGAAAAAGCACGGTATATTTGTGTATTAAGGAGTTTTCGATGAAGATTATAACAGGTACAGCGAGAGGCTGTTCGCTTATAACGCTTGAAGGAGAGGCAACGCGTCCGACACTTCAGCGCGCAAAGGAAACGGTTTTCAGCGCAATACAGTTTGAGATAGAGGGAAGGGCAGTGCTCGACCTGTTTGCAGGCTCAGGTCAAATGGGACTTGAAGCACTTTCAAGAGGGGCATCAGGTGCGGTATTTTGCGACTTGTCCGATGAGGCAACGGAAATAATAAAGCAAAATGCCATGAAGACCAAGCTATATTCAAAATGCAAGATAATGCGCCTTGATTACAAGGAATATATTCGTGCCGCATCCAATTCAAAACGCAAATTCGGTATAGTATTTCTTGACCCGCCCTATGCATCTGACTTTCTTTCCGATGCTCTTGTGAGGATTCACAAGGCAGATCTGCTTGAAGATGAAGCGATAATTCTGTGCGAAACGGAAAACGGTAATTTCCTTACCGAAAATCCCGATGTTACGGAGCTTTACGAGGAAGTCAAAACGTATAAATGCGGAAGGATATACTATTTCAGACTTAAGAAAAAACAGTAAAAACGAGGGTTGACTCATTAAGAGTCAACCCTTTTGTGTTTATTTATTAATCATATCCGTAAGCAATTCGAGGTCTTGTGAATCTATCACATCGTCATCGTTGAGCATTGCGAGATTTTTTCTTATTCTGACCGTGGGATCAAGCAGATATTTTTTCAAACGCACAACGTCGCGGCCGTTTACGACTCCGTCGCCGTTGACGTCACCCTGTATACTCATTTGTACCATTCTGAATGTACGAGGCTTACCGCCCGACATATCGATGTTGTATGCAAAGCTGTAAGTGCCGTCCTCGTCGTAGTATACCTGATAACCGTCGTAACCGTTTACGCTTGTGTCGT
Source organism: Eubacteriales bacterium (assembly GCA_045636245.1). GTDB lineage: Bacteria > Bacillota > Clostridia > Oscillospirales > CAG-272 > RGIG7213. The sequence goes on from JAZTXA010000007.1 coordinate 15,928, forward strand.
ATTTTACGTATTCGCCGTCTATAAGCTCATAAAGTCCGTCAATGTTGTAGCTGTCAAATCCGTAAATGCGGACAGCAGCGTGGTTATCACCGCCCGAAAGCGTAAACTCCGCCATACCCATATCAGCCTTTACCTGCGGTAAAAACGGATCGGAAACGTCCTCTCCTACAGCAACGTCGAGTTTATAGGGATTAAGACAAGTATCGTTTCTTACGTTCAGTACGCTTGTTATTTCCGTATCATCGGGATCGCCCCACGGGAGCAAAACGACGTTGAGCGAAATCACGTCACCTTTTTTGAGTGTTACAGCGCCCAAATCAAGCGTCAGCGCACCGTAGTTCATATTGTTCATATACGTATTTTTGAGAACAAAGTTGCCGTTATATTTCTGACCGCCGATGGTAATATCGGAATCCTTGACGATAAGTGCCATATTTACGACCTGATCTGACGAACCCTCACGCTGATAATAGGTGAAGAACGGTGCCTGCGTGCCGAGAGTCAGATAATCCGTCGTGCTTGTGTTATACGTCAGTGATTTTTTTACCACATTGTTTCTTGCATCAAGATAGCTGAGAGTGCGGTAGAATACGTGTCTGCCGTCAAATGAAACAAATGAAAAGTCATTTTTGAAGTTATTGAAGGTGATATCTTCAAGTACTGTAAGCTTTATTTGATAATTTGTACGTGTTTCATCAGTCTGCGGTAATTCGATATGTTTGTATTCTGCCTTTATTTTTCCGTCATCGGAGATATAATCCATATCGATATCGGCATAGATGGGCCCTGCGCTGTGTATTTTTGCACTCTGTGATTCGGATTTGTAGTTTCTTCCGCTTGAGTCGGTATATTTAAGGAAGTATATCTGTCCTCCGCTGTAATGCTGAGGCTGGTCAGACCAGAGAACAGCAGACAAAGCACGGAAGTCGGGAAGTGTCCAACCGTCCTTACCGTTTACAAAGTAAGGAGCGATACAGTTAGTTTCGGAAACGCCTGTTGAAAGGTGGTAGTATGAAACGAAAAACTGAATTGATGAAAGCTGTTTTAAGGGGAATTTGCCCCAATTCTGATAAAGATTGACGACCGTAAAGCTTTTGGATTCATTGGGAACCAAGGTCACAGGGAAGAATATTTCCCCGTATGCCGTATCATCGGGATAGTAAACATTTTCTTCAAATTCACCGCAGAAGTTTTTGCACACCTCAACGGGTATCGGCAAAAGGTTGCCTTTTTCATCGACAACGGCACCGCATTCCAAGCTGCCGTGCGGGCTGTGACTCTTAATGTAAATGTGTCTGTTCATATGGTCGCCGGTGATCGTTATCGGAATCGTATAATGCTTGTCAGGCTTTGAATAATACGCTGTATTAAAATCAGTACCGCCCGTTTCGAAAACGTATGCACCGATGTATGGGTCGTACATCGAGAAATATGAATTATCGGTATTGGATTTTACTTTGATATTTTTACTTGTAAGAGGGTTTCTTTCCACGTACGATTCTTTAATGAAATTTGTAAAATCGTGTGTTTCGTCATTGTATACACGTGTGCTTAATCTGATTTCTTCACCGCTTGAAAGACGGCTGACGTTCAGATATCTGTTTATTACGTAATATCCGTCTTTCATCTCAACGGAGATATTGCCCATATTATCACCTGTGGGAACGATGAATCCTATGATACCCGCAGGGGTATCAAATGCCGCTGTTATGAGCGAGTTCATTGTACCCGAAAATGAAAAATACGTATTTGTACCGTCATAGAGCATACAGCTTGAAACTGACGATGCAGGTATCTTCGTCTGCACACCGACAGCGTTTATATCGGTCACAGTCTGCGTTGCGGTAAACCGAAGCTCATCGTGAAGTTTTTCGGAATATGTATGGAAAGTTCTTTCGAATCTTATGGGTGTCGCGGTGTTTTCGGCATACACAGCCTTGAAGGATGAAACGGTTATCGTTTCGCCCGACTCTTTGCCGCAGTCAATTCTTATACCGCGTACATTTCCTGTGTAGTTGGGGACATGGCTTATCGGTATTGTGTAAGTGCCCGACACACCGGGGGTGATCTTGAAGCTTACACACTGTTCTGCGGAAAATCCGCCTACAGACTGGGTATAAAAGTAAATTGCACAGCTGTCAGCCGCTTGGCTTTTTATCGTTATCTGCAATGCGTTATAGGTTGATGTGGAAAAGTTTATATTTTGGCTGTAGCAGTAGGGATCTGTTGTGTCTGTGACCTTATAAGTAAGTGTGTTGTTTCTGTATGAGATGTTTGAGACCATATTTCCGCTCCAATTCCTGCGGACGTTATTGAGGATGTTATATGATCTGTTGTTGTTTACGGTTGTTTTTCCGCCATATATGCTCTGTCCGAGGATATGCACATCGTAATAATAATATCCGAGTCTGAATGAGTTGAAGTACGGCACTGTGGTTGAGTTAGATGCAAATGAAAGACCTGATGCGCCCTCAACATATGCATCTGATGAATCGGTGAAGTAGGCTACACCGCTTTTATTTTTAAATGCAGAGATCAGCTTATTTGATGTACCTAAATTGTACGTTGCAAGAAATGAATTATTTTCGATCTCAAGCGCAAGTCTTTGCGGAGAATCGTATCTTACCTGCACACCGTTTTTAACGGAATTGGCATAGCTTACAGTGTCATCCCATCCTGTCGCATTACCCGAAGCGTTGAGCTGGAGTGATGCTTGCGGTGTATATTCATTTGAAATTACTTCTGTATTTTCTTCCGGTGCGCTGTAGCTTGTCAAAGCAATTACGGGTGATATTAATAAAAATGACGATGCGACGATAGCTGAAATTACACTTTTTATACCGTTAAGGTGTTTCATGTTGAATCCCTCCTTTTTTCACATTATCTTAATAATACATTAAAGTTTGGTAATTTGCAAGCAAAAAAACATTTTTCTCCCTTTTACACAATTAAAGCAAATTGTTTTTGTTTATAAGATATAGTAAAAAAATGAAGATCCATCACGTTCCTTTATGAAATGTGATGAATCTTCATTTTGTTTGTTCGAAGTGTGCTGTAGAGTCAGATGTTTTCAATGACCCCGTTTGAGCACATTTATATATCTAATAATTTTTGTGCGGAGTTACCTAAGATATCAGCCTTTTCTTCATTTGTCAAGGGCATTGAAAGTATGCGTTTTATTTCATTTTTCGCATTACTCCACGGGCTGTCGGAGCCGAAAAGGATATGACCTTTTGTGTGATTTTTGACGATACGCACAAACTGTTCTTCAGAGTAGTATTCCGTTCCCATTGATGTGTCAAGATAAATATTTGTACCGATGAGGTATTTTTCGACATCGTCCCACTGAGCGTGCCCTCCGAGGTGTGCGGCGATAATGACACCGCCTTTCATTTCGTCAATTACGTGTCTGAATGACATCGGATCGGAGCGAAACGGAGGCTTATATGCAGGGTCAAACCCTGCGTGAATCATTATCATAAGACCGCAAGACAAAATATAATCGTATATTTTCATC
>JAZTXA010000008.1:0-2250 GCA_045636245.1 Eubacteriales bacterium
CTTGGCCCCCGACTTCTGTAACGCCTACGAGCCGTGGGGGGCGCAGACAGGGCGCACGTCGTTGTCAAGATTTAAGTAAAATATGGCGGTAGGGACAGGCGACTGTCCTTTATAAAAAATCCACGGTTCATACAAACCGTGGATTTATCTTATTATTCAATTTATTTTAAAAACATACAAAATACATACAAACAAATTAAAATGAGCACTGCGGAAAAGAAACACAAAAACGCTTTAGATATTCGTTTAATAACGGTATTCTCAGCAATTTTTATATTAACAAGCGAGCATATAAATCCGACAGATACAACCCCGCCGCCTAAAAAAACAAATCCGATCAACAAGGCAACAGAGGTAACCGCCGCACCGATTATAGCGGACAAACCAGACACCTCATCGTTTGATGTATCGATTGCGTTATTTAATTCATAAAACGTGTTGTCAAGTATCACTGCTGTAAATATAAACAAAGCTGTAATCACGCACAAAAGAATTATTGACCATATTTTTTTATTCATAAAACAGTGCCCCTTATATGGTTTTACAGCCGATTTATTTACTCTTCGCAATCACAGCCGTCATCGCCGTGGTCCTCGTCGCCGTCGTCCATAAACTCACGGGCGGTTATGCGCTTTGCATCGCGCTGTTTTTCCACAAGGTCGGAAATGAGATTTTTAACTTCTTTAGCATTTTTGACCTTAAGAATGTCAAACTCCGGTGTTGACTTATCAGCTGTACAGCAGTGCACAGTGCCGAGTCCGAACATACGCTCACCGAATGAACGGCGGAGTGTCAGGTCCATTATTCTGTAAAGACGGATCTCTTCCTCCTTTTTGGAGAAAAAGCCTGTTTCAATAAGCAATTTTTCCTCTGTCAGTTTATACACCGTAAAGCTCCACGGCAGTCCGAAGACTGTGCGCTTTCTGTCTTTCCAAACAAATTCTTCTTTTTTATTTTTCATGCCGGATACCTCACTTTATTTCTGTTTCGGTAAACGAAACGGTTTTTGCATTATTTTTATCAAATAAAAGATCATATAATTTTCCGTCCTTTGCAAACGTCAGAAAGCTTCCGCCGATACGTGCTGATTTTTCATTTTTTATATTGAACATAAGACCGTAAAAATCTTCATACGATACAACATCATCGGCAGCTTTTGAAAGCTGTATATTAAACGAAAGGATATCACCGTCAAGGTGGACTGCTTCTCGGTTTACATATTCTTCCTCGGAAAGCGTATAAAGTGAGGTTATTTCCTCGTCATTCACGCCAATGTATCCCACTATGTCAGCTTCAAACTTACCTTCCTTATCAACAGTCTGGTAATAAAGTCCTATGTTTCCGTCCGCACCGTATGCCACGGAATAAACGACACCTACATTTATCGGAAGCAATTTTTTCTTTTCGGCTTCGCCTGTTTTGAGATTATAGATCGAAATATGCGTATCATACCCTTCGACCGTTGCTGCAACAAGCTTATCACCGTACGTATCCATGCACGTTATGGAATGATTATACGTAAACTCATTTTCAGTCATAGGAAGCGTTGTAAACTCAACAGGCTCCTTTTCGCCCACTGTATATTTCATTATTCTCGTTTCTTCAAGTGCAAAGGATGATGTTATATAATAAACGTCACGTCCGACAATCTCAATAAATCTTGACTGTACGTCATACGTTTCAAACACGATGACCTTGGAAAACGGTGTATAAATCTCACCGCTTGCCGTATCAATAACCTTTAAAATACATCTTTCGTCACGGTTTTCGTATATCTGACGCTCATAAAATGCAATAATGCCGCCCTGCGCATACAGCTCATAAGCGTAGCTGTTTTCGGGAAGCGTATATAACAGCTTTTCCGTACCGTCATTATTTTTTGCGGTTATATAATATTCATCTTCATCCGCATAAAGACACGCTGTATCATTGTTTTCATTATAAAAAACAACATGCGTTAAAAATTTTTCATCGTCATTTTGGAACAAAACCTTCCCGTCACCGAGCTTTGCGCCTGAACAAGAACACAAAAGCAACGTAATAAGTATCAAACATAAAAATCTTTTCATATATACCTCTTTCAGTTTATATGATTATTTTAACAGATATATATGTAGTTGTCAACATATCATAAATTAACAAACAAAAAAATGTTATATTTTGTTCGTTTGAAAATTTACGTTTAAATTCTTTACTTTTTTGCGCCTGCCCGCCCCCCTCGGGCAAGGCGCAGATTTCCTGCGGAAATCT
>JAZTXA010000009.1:0-5370 GCA_045636245.1 Eubacteriales bacterium
CGTCAGCATTAAAGTCATAGAAGGCGTCAAAAATATGAATATATCCAGACTTGTTGTCGTTTCGGCAATAGCAGGTGCCAACGAATACGACATTGTTGTAAGCACTGCACAAACAATGTACAGCCTTGCAATAGAAAAATATCTTGTAAATACGGATAACATCACGAGCATGGATACTTCAAGCGACGTGTGGGATCAGTGGATGATATCACAAACAACCTTACAAGACAAAAATTTCTTTGTAACGGGCGACATCACAACAGCCGATGAAGATTCCTTGTGGGTGATGATGTATAATCAGAACCTTGCAAAGAGTGTCGGAATTGACGAAAATGAGATATCTGATCTTGTAAAAAGCGGAAAATGGACACTTGACAAGCTGTTACAGTACTGCAAGAGCTTTGCATACACAGATCTTGACAAGGATAATGCCGTAAGCCCGAAGGACAGATTTGCAATTGCAACTACTGACCGCATTATGGGTGCGCTTTATTTCGGCGCAGGCAGACGCATCGCTGTAAACGGCGTCCACGGTCTGAATCTTCAGGGAAGCAGTGAGCATGACACTGTACTTGATAAAATTGCAGAAATTTACGTCCCGTCATACCGTTATACGTTTGACTCACGCAATCACAGCACAGACACGTCGCTGTCAAGGCAGATGTTCAATGAGGACAGATCGCTTTTCTTCAGCGACACCCTGAAGGATTACAAGCATTTCAAAAATAAAAGCGGTGTCGTTGTAATTCCCATGCCGAAGGCTGACGAGTCACAGGAAAAATATGCTTCCTTGTACGATTCACAGGCGCCTATGTTTGCAGGTGTTGTTAAAATGCCAAATAACCGTGTTGCACGCTCGGGTGCGGTCATGCAATCACTTGCTGAAGAAGGTAAAAAGCTCCTTACCCCCGCATATTACGGACAGTTCGACGAGCAGTCGCTTGAAATGATGGATCACATCATGGAAAACAGGGTATTTGATTTCGGTTATAACGTGAATATCGGAAACACGAGCAGTATTTATCACGGTATCACAGAGCTTATCAGAAGCAATAATACGAAAGATTACTCGCGTACGTTTTCAAAACTCCACCACACAGTGACAGCAGCATTGGATGATCTTGAAAAAAGCATTTACTATACACAACAGTGAGAACAAAAAAACCACGTCTGACGACGTGGTTTTTGTTATTTCATTCAACGTGGTGTTGTAGGGGACGAAACCCGTTTTTTCTCATTTAATTCGGGCGTGGTGACGGTGCGCTCGCCTGCCCCCACGGTTGACGTTGTCAACCGCCACAGGCGAAAGCGCACATATTTCCTGACGGAAATATGGTTTTTATTTATTCAACGCTCCTACGGTTATAATGTTATTCGTCCTGCGAATAACATTTCATGTCACGCGTGATATTTCAAGCGGCAGGCATGGCGCCGATACTGTAAAACAAGGCATTACAACAGAAAAAATATAAAAAAATAGGGCGGCTCATTTTGGAAACAATTCCTAAAAATGAGCCTGCCCCTTTTGTTATTATTGATTATCGAGCTTGGCGAATGCGCACCAGCCGTCATTTACGGTATATGCCAAGAAGACGCCGTCCGAACATTCTGTTATACGGTCGTATTCAAAGGGAACTACCACACGTCCCTCAAGGTCGATAACGCCTTTTTTGCCGTCCTTGTCACCGACGACCGCAAGACCTTCGCAAAACGGCGTTGCGTACGTGTATTTGATTTCAGCCGTCCAGTCATTTTTCAGTGCATAAAAGCCATATTTTCCGTCCTTTTCGAGAAGCATTCTTTGATTTGAATAGGAAATGAGCTTTGTGCCTGTCGGCGGTGCCAGCTCCTTACCCTTGTAATTCACAAGCACGTCATAATCCTCGGTCAAAACATTTTTTCTGTAAGCTATTATACGCACCATGACGTAACCGCCGTCAAAGTAAAGTGAGCCTGTACCGTATATATCGGTATTTCCGACGGGAAGTGCTGTAAAAGCTTCTTTTCCGCTTTCGGTATAGCAGGAAAGCTCACCGTTTTTATAAACTATTCCGTATCCTTCGGAAAAATTATACGCTTTATCGCATGACAGTGAAAAAACATCCTCGCCGCTTGCGTTTTTGTATACAAAATTTCCGTTCTCACCCTCGGCATAAAGCGTTTGCGCCTTACCGAGTGTGGGGGATGAATTGAAATAAAGCCCTTTATCGAGCGATTCTGACCTTTCAAAACTGCCGTTTTTAATGACATAGTCCGCACCGTTTATTCTGAACACGGGCAAGCCGTTTTTATCTCTTTTATAAACAAGCTCGGTTATAGTATCCGTCTGCACGGATATGAGCTTTTCACCGTTTGGTGCGTAAACCGTTGAAACACCGCCCTCGCTTGCGATGATATAACCCATATAAAGCTCTGCAGAGTAAAAGTCGCTGTCCTTTACGGAGTATTCATACAAACGCTCAATCCCGTCCTTGTTGTAGCTTACCGATGTACCGGGCTTCAAGACGGTTGAATGGGCATAGCTTTTCGGAAGCTGTATCGGCAGCTTTGCAATTATGTGGTTTTCGCTGTTATAGTTACTGTTTGTAACCTTGTAACCGCCATTCAAATATTCCTCAGCACCCGGAATTTCCACAGGAGGCTGTGTTTCCTCGGTATAAATGTCGCCGTTTGTTTCCGCAGAGTCTGTCTGCGGAATATCCTCCGGCGGTCTTTCCGTTTCTGTCACGTCCTGCTTTCTGTCAATAAATGTGAAGTCGTAATATCCCTCGGCATACATTACCGCCGAAAGCACAGCACCGCACATAAGGATAACACAAAGCACCGTTATTATTATTTTTTTTCCTGTTTCAGCCATATTTTGTCCGTTTAAACCAATTTTTTGTTCGTTTCATTCGGGGTGGTATTGTAGGGCGGGGGTTTATCTCCCGCCGTTTTAAACCCATTTTCGTTTATTTCATACGGGGCACCGTAGTTTGAAACCCATTCTGTTCAGATAATAGATAATAAATGTTTTTGGGTTGTAGTTTAGTATACCGCCATAGGCGGTATGAGCATCCCCCGGTGGGGGTCCGGGGATGCGCCGTTTTGTTTTACATTAATATTTATTTTTTCACTCTTCACTATTTTCCGAAGCCTCTGTGTCGGGTGCTTCGGGTTCTTCAGGGTCTGTATGTGTGAAGTTTACGACCATGTCGCCCTCTTCCTTGAAGCGGACAACGATAACGCCGACAGCGGCACGTCCGCATACGCGCACGTCGCTTGCACGGAATCTGATGAGAATACCGTTCATCGTTACGATGATGATATCTTCGTCGTCGGAAACCGATGCAATACCCGCAAGCTTGCCCGATTCCTCTGTTATCTTATGGCACACAACACCCTTACCGCCGCGGCCGTGTACTGAATAGTTTTCAAATTCCGTACGCTTGCCGTAGCCCTTTTCGGTTATGGACAAAAGCTTCTTGCCTTCCTCGCATACAGCCGCACCCGTTACAAAGTCGCCCTCTGCAAGTCTTACACCGCGGACACCCTTCGATGCTCTGCCCATTTCTCTTACGTGGCGTTCATTGAAGCATACCGCCTGACCCTCATGTGTACATACCACAACGTCACGGCTTCCGTCAGTAAGACGGACAAACAAAAGCTCGTTGCCTTCTTCAAGCAATATTGCGATTTTACCGCCTTTTCTTCTCTGCTCAAACTCGGAAAGCTTCGTCTTCTTGACAGTACCGTTCTTCGTTACCATCAAGAGATATCCGCCCTTGGAGAAGTCATCAACAGGCACAAGCGCTGTTATCTTTTCGTTTTCCGCAAGGTCGATAACGTTTACGATATTTGAGCCCTTTGACGTTCTGCTGCCCTTCGGGAGTGAATATACCTTCTTCATAAACACACGTCCCGTATTCGTAAACATCATCATGTACGAATGGCTGTGAGCCGCAACTACGTTTATAACGAAGTCATCTTCCTTCGTTGTCATGCTCTTAAGTCCCTTACCGCCCTTATTCTGTACGGAATAATCGGATGCGGGCTGCATCTTGATGTAACCGCCGTATGTAAGGGTTACAACACAGTTTTCACGCTCGATAAGGTCCTCGTCTATTATTTCCTCGTCGGATTCTTCTATTCTTGTTCTTCTTTCATCACCGAACTTATCTCTTATCTGGATAAGCTCCTCTTTGATGATGGCGTGAAGCTTTGCATCGTCCGCAAGCACGCCCTCAAGCTCTGTGATAAGTACGCGGAGCTTGGAAAGCTCTTCTTCTATCTTGAATGTTTCAAGATTCGACAGCTTACCTAACTGCATTTCGACGATAGCCTGCGCCTGAACGTCATCAAGCTCAAATCTCTCGCACAGGCTGAGCTTTGCGTCAGGGATAGACTTTGATGTACGGATAATGCTTATAACCTCGTCGATATTGTCAATTGCAATATGAAGTCCTTCAAGTATATGCGCACGCTTTTTCGCCTTGTCAAGGTCGAATTCGACACGGCGGCGCACAACTTCTTCCTGGTGTGCGATGTAGTGCTTGAGTATTTCCTTAAGGGAAAGACACTTCGGCTCACCGTTTACAAGCGCCAACATATTGACAGCGCACGTATCCTGAAGCTGTGTATATTTATAAAGCTGATTGAGTATGACCTGACCGTTTGCATCACGTCTGTACTCAATAACTATCTTCATTCCGTGACGTCCGCTTTCGTCGCGGAGCGCGGTGATACCCTCTATCTTCTTTGCCTTTACAAGCTCTGCCATGCTCATTACAAGCATTGCCTTGTTGACCATGTAGGGTATTTCGTAAATTTCTATTCTGTGCTTGTCCTCAAAAACTTCGGCGCGTGCACGTACCACAACTCTGCCGTGGCCCGTTGCATACGCATCGTATATTCCCTGTGTGCCGTGGATGGTGGCATACGTCGGGAAGTCGGGACCTTTGATGAACGTCATAAGCTCTCTTACGTCCGCCTCGGGGTTTTCCATAAGATACACCGTGCCGTCAATAACCTCACGCAGGTTGTGGGGCGGCACGTTGGTCGCCATACCTACGGCAATACCTATCGAGCCGTTTACAAGCAGGTTGGGAAAGCGTGCGGGGAGAACCTGCGGCTCTTTTCTGGTGTTGTCGAAGTTCGGATCGTAATCAATTACGTTTTTCTCGATATCAGCGAGCATATAGTCAGCAAGACGTGACATTCTTGCTTCCGTATAACGGTACGCCGCCGCACCGTCACCGTCAACGTTACCGAAGTTACCCTTACCGTCTATAAGTGTATAGCGAAGCGAAAAGGGCTGTGCCAATCGTACCATCGAATCGTACACGGCAGAGCCCCCGTGCGGATGGTATCGTACGAGCACCTTACCGACTG
>JAZTXA010000010.1:0-5778 GCA_045636245.1 Eubacteriales bacterium
TAGGGGCGTGATTCAAGCAGTTGGCAAAGCTAACTGCAATCCACCCGTTTGAAACCCGTTTTTGTTTGTTTTATGCGGGACGTCTGATTCGCAAAGCGAATTAATTGGACGCTCGTCCCCTACGGAATAAATGGGATAATACTGTTTTTGTCCATTTCATTCGCGGCGGTGCCGTTTTATTTAAAATATCCCGATATAAAATCACCGAGGATATTTGCAATTCTTTTATACCCGAATTCGCTCGGGTGGACACCGTCACGCAAAAAGACCTTATGGTTTGCCTCATTTATTCCCGACAGCGTGCGCATATCGCATATGGGAAAACCGACACGCTCTGCAACCTCTTTTACACCTTTATAATAATCGTAAAGCGTATGACCTACGGCGTTTTTTGTGTCAAATGCCCCGTATTTTGCTGTCACCCCGTCATATTCCGAATATCTGTAAATGGGTGTTACATAAAATGTCAAGGCTTTCGGATAACGCTCGGACACCGTCAGCATCGTTTTGCGAAGGCTGCCGCAAAAATTGTCACAAAGCCGTCCGTCGGGCTCTCCAAGCGGCACACCGTAGTACCAGTCGTTTGTGCCCGCCCAGACAATTACAACATCAACATCCTCATACACGGGTGTATCGTGCACCGTGTCACACACAGAAAACGGATATTCTGAAGTAAGCGCGGCATAGTTTTGCGCATGATTTATCATTTTTTCAGCTCCCAAAAGAAGCCGCAGCGTTTCTTCAAATCCGCCTCTTGAAAAATTAGTTGTGGAAATACTGTCACCGAATATCAAGCAGTTTTTCATTACTCACCGTCTGCCGCGCCATCGGCATTTTCCACCGCATCATCGGTATTTTCTGCAGGATCATCGGGTGTATCCTCACACATTTCCTCCTGTGCCTGCTTCAGTGCTTCAAGGTGTCTGCTGTATGTCGATTCGGGTGAGTGTAAAAGTGCAAGTATCTCGTCTTTTCTCTTTTTGCGCTTCTTGAAATCGAAGATTCCGAGTACGATCAGAACCGTAATTCCGAACACACAAGCCACAGCACCTATTACAAAGCCTTGGGGGACATAGGACATTTCAACCGTATGTTCACCCTCAGATACTGTGAAGCAAAGGAGCGAGTCAAGCGACTTTTCAAGTTCAACCTTTTCACCGTCAACCTTAACTGTCCAGCCCTCGTCATAAGGGATAGACGTGAACACCGTTGTGTCGCCCTGTGCGATATTCATTGTACCTTTAATATGCGAATCGTCAAAGCTGTTTACTTTTATCTTACTCTTTGAAAGCTCTTCCATGGCAGACTCAAACGCTTCTGTGTCAAAATAGAAGATATAGTCCTGATCTGCATAGAAGTAAAGGTCGTCAGCCTTCATATTAAGCTGAACTGTCACTTCGTGGCCCTTTTCGTATTCGCCGATGAGCAGAATACTGTGCGTTTCGTTTGTCATGTATGAGCCTTTGGAAACATACGTTCCGGAGCTGCCACCCGCAGGATCGACATCCTTGACGCGGAGTGTCGTGTCACGGGGATATTTTGACGGGAAGTGGATATAAAGATCGCGCGTTTCCTCCATTGTGAACGTGTATTCGACATATCCCTTTTCAGAACCGTTTACTGCATATTTCTTATGCGTATAACCGTCCGCATATGCTTCCCTGACACCGCTTGTATTTGTGTTTGTTATCTCAACGGGCTTATATATTTCAACATCGTAGCCGAGCATTGCCGAAACTATCTTATTGAGAATATCGGGAGCCGAATAGTCAATGACCTTGCCCTCTTCGTCCACCGCATTCCAGTCATACTCCTTGATACCGTCGGAAACACCGTAAAGCATCGGCAGGGCATACTTGTTCATGTATGCGTAAATCTTTTTTGCATCATCGGGATTTGCCGATGTGGGATCAAAATTCTTTATGATACAGCCGTATTCCGACGGAACATCGGAGGGATCGTCCGTAAGAACATATTTGATACCGAGAAGCGAATCCCCCACGGGGTTTGCGCCGACGTATCTTGACCAATGCGATTTTGAAGCATAGCCCATCTTGTTAAGAAGCGTTATGACAGATGCATTGAGGGTTGAGGTTGAGCCCGAAATACCCCTCATACGGAGCGTCATGTTATCGTTTACCTTACGGAAAACGGTTTTTTCCATTCTGTAAAGCGAGATATCCTTTTCCTGTATCTCCTTGGTAATTCCTTCCCATCTGTCGAAAAATTCAACGTAGCTTGTACGGGTGGAATAGTAAACGTCGTCGTGAAGCATAAACATATCGTATATGCCGTTTACAAACAGCTCAAAACATACGACACAGCAAAGAACTATCGGCGTGACACGGCTGTTTTTCTTCGTAACGCTCCACAAAAGGGCGACAAGCACACCGGTCATGATTATCCAGAACCAGATGGTCAAAAGTATTCCCGGCTCATATCCGCCGCTTGTCTCGGCCTCGAGGTAAAGCCAATGGAATTCCCCGCCGTCCTCGCTTTCGACAAGCTTCTGTACCAAAACGGAAAAACCTATAAGGAATGCACCCGTGCCGAGAATAATTCGGTACATATGGGGCTTCAGATATCTGAACGCATCGTAAGCAAAAACGAGCACCAAGAAGCAGAACATAAAGCTGTAACGGTAATTAAGCCAGTTGGGCTTCTGCAGTCCGTGCCAGAAAAGGTCAATGGTAGAGCCTGTGAACGACAGCACCATAAATCCGAGTATGACACCGCCCATTATCTTCTGACGGCCCCTTATCTTGTCCGTCAAAAAGTAAGCGGGCAAAAGCAACAGCGACAAAATTCCGCAGTAGATGAAGGGAAGCCCCTCCGGGCGCACCGTGTCATATGAGTTCGGCATCATCTGCGTTAAAATTTCAAGAAAGTCGAATTTTGCCTTGAATGTAAAGCTGGGATTTGAAAAATCGTTTTTACCGAATTCAAGGGAGTAGAATGTGGGCAGAATGATCACCGCCGCTATGGCTGCGGCAATTACCGAAAACATCGCCCACTTGTAAAATGCGAAGAAGAAACGGGGAAATTCACCCATTTTGTACGTCGAAACGTAGTAGTAAATAAAGTACACCACCACAAAGATGGCAACCATAAAGCCGATATAGAAGTTTGCAATAAAGCAAAGGGCAAGCATTGACGTATATAAAACGAATTTGCCCCTGTCAACAAGCTCCTCAATACCGAGAATGATAAGCGGTAAGTAAATAAGGGCGTCCATCCACATCGTGTTCATCGCCTGTACAAACGCATAGCTTGACAGCGCGTACATTGTGGAGAACATTATGACGTTAATAGGATTTGACGGCTTTCTTTTATGCAGATACCAGCCGAATGTAAGTCCCATGCTTCCGCATTTCAAAAGGGTGATGGCAAGAAGTGCTTCCGTTATGCCGTCCTCGGGAAAAAGCACGGTGAGAAGCGAAAACGGGCTTGCAAGATAATATGCGTAAATACCCGAAAACTCACCCGACAGCGACCTGTACCACGTGTAAAACGGCGAGGAATCGCCCTGAAACACGTCACGGATTGCCTCAAAAAAGTACACATATTGACCGTTCAAGTCAAGCACAAGCACGGATTTTTCACCGAATGGATACACACCTCTGATGATGAATATTATCCACATCAGAAGAAGCGGCACCAAAAAGCATGCCATAAGATACAGTTTCGGCGAATCCATAACAGCACCTACGGCTGATTTGCATTTTGCCAAAAGCGGGTTGTTCTTTCTAAATTCTGTTTGATTCATATTTCTCCTCTTATCCGAAGCAGTGCTTCTTCTAAAATGATTTCCATTTCCTCGGACGTTTCGGCGCGGTTTATTTTCTCGCGCACAGAGCTTCCGCCCCTTATGCCTTTTGTATACCAGCCGACATGCTTGCGCGACTCAAAAACGCCGAGCGTGCCCTTTTGCTTTACAAGCGCACGCATATGATCACGCGCGGCAAGCAGCCTTTCCCCGGGTGCGGGCGGTGTGTACTGCCGTCCGTCAAGACATGCGTTTATTTCCTCAAAAACGAAAGGATTGCCGAGGGCTGCACGTCCCACAGCACCGCCGTCACAGCCTGTGTAGCGGAGCATTTCAATAAAGCTGTCAGCGTCTGTTATGTCGCCGTTTGCAATAACGGGAATTTTAACAGCACGCTTAACTTCTGCAATAACCTCACGGTCAACCGTGCCGTCAATGTACATATCCTCACGCGTTCTGCCGTGAACGCAGATGCACACAGCGCCCGACTCCTCGGCGATTTTTGCAATTTCAACGGCATTTTTGTGTGTTCTGTCAAAGCCTGCACGTATTTTTACCGTCACCGGTAAAGAGCAGGACAAAACAGTTTTTTCAATTATTTTTCCCGCCAAAACAGGGCTTTTCATAAGGGCAGAACCGTCGCCGCCGCCCACTATCTTTTTGACGGGACACCCCATATTTATATCAATGGCGCATGGGGGTACAGCCATTTTTTCAAGCGTTTTTGCGGCTTGCCCCATCATGTCGGGGTCATGCCCGAATATCTGAACGGCGCACGGGCCTTCATCGGGTGAAATTTCGGCAATTTCAAATGTTTTTTTATCCCCGTAGTGCATTGCCGCTGCAGACACCATTTCCGTGGTCATGTATTCTGCGCCGTATTTTTTGTATATTTTTCTTGCCGTAATGTCGGTAACACCCGCCATAGGAGCAAGAAAAATTCCGTGTTTTAAAATAACATTTCCTATTTTCATAATTAAACTCCGTTAAATTATACCAAAAGAATGTGAATTTATTGTTACACCGTACCATAAATATTTATAATTATTGCCCCGATACGGTAATTTTTCTTTTTTAAGACCGACACATTATACCGTAGGGGCGTGCACCGCACGTCCGAATTGAACAGCCTTCCTCCCTCGTAAGCACGTAGTGCGTCGAGTTGGAAGGGTGGCAACGAGATTGGACGGATGAGGTGTCAGATTAAACGGATTTGAAACAGAATTAAGATAATAGATAAAAGATAAAATTGAATAGATAACAGATATTTTCCCTGTATGTAATCCGGCGGAGCCGTTTATTATCTATTCTCTATTCTCTATTATTTATTATCTGAATGGAATGGGTTTAAAGGGTCGTCGAGGGCGCCGACCCCTACAACGGTGTCACGTTGAATATGATGAATAAAAGCCCTTCCTTTTCAAATTTTTTACAATATTATATATATAAACGGTTTAAAACACAGCTTTGATGCGGTATAATGGTGAGTGGATTTATGTGATTTATTACGTATTCCTATATTTAAAAAAACGAGCCGTGAGGCAAAACGGAGAAAATATGAAGAAATACAAAATATTGCCGCTTGTGCTTGCATCCATACTTGCTTTTTCATCCTGTGCGGGCACAGAGGATGAAACGGGCACATCAGCCGACAGCACCGCTTCGGTAATTACCGGGGATGTGACAGATGCACAAACAGAAAGCCCCGAAACAAATGCACCCGAAACGGAAGGACCCGAAACGGAAGCGGGCGGATATATAATTTCAGAGGACGAGCTTCCGCTGCGCCGTGAAATAGATGCCGACTATGCATCTTTGCTTGACGTTAATTCCTCAACCGTTCTTTACGAAAAGGGCGGGCTTGACACAAAAATATACCCCGCCAGCACTACAAAGCTTATAACAGCGCTTGTTGCGCTTAAATACTGCGATCCCGAAACAGCAGTTTTCAAAGCGGGTAATGAGCTTGAGCTCGTGCGCCCCGGCTCATCGCTTGCGTACATACTCCGCGG
>JAZTXA010000011.1:0-7199 GCA_045636245.1 Eubacteriales bacterium
TTCACCCGGGCGAAGTCCCGTAAATTCAATTTTTATATCGACATACGGTGTTCTTCCCGAAAGTCTTATGAGGTTTTCCGCCAAGTCAAGTATCTTGACAGGCTTGCCCATGTCAAGTACAAATATTTCCCCGCCCTTTGCAAACGCACCTGCGCGGAGCACAAGGCTTACAGCCTCGGGAATAGTCATAAAATATCTGATGATACCGCAGTGCGTTACAGTAACAGGACCGCCCTCTGCAATCTGCTTTTTGAACAGCGGTATAACGCTTCCGTTTGAACCGAGAACATTTCCGAATCTGACTGCGACAAACTCCGTTTTAGATATTTTATCGTAGCTTTGAACGATCATCTCGCATATACGCTTTGTTGCGCCCATTACGTTTGTGGGATTTACCGCCTTATCAGTTGATATCATAACAAAACGGGAAACGCCGTTCTTATCAGCCGCGCGCACTGTGTTAAGCGTACCGAAAACATTGTTTTTGACAGCTTCCTGCGGGGATACCTCCATAAGCGGAACATGCTTGTGCGCCGCAGCATGGAAAACGATATCTGGACGGTGAAGTCTGAATATCTCGTCCATTCTTTTTTCATCTCTGACAGATGCGATCAGCACAGCTATCTCAACATTCGGACAAGTTCTTATCAGCTCCATTTGTATATCATACGCATTATTTTCGTAAATATCAATAATTATGAGCTTTTTGGGGGAATGCGATGCGATCTGACGGCAAAGCTCACTACCTATAGAGCCGCCGCCGCCTGTTACAACAACCGTCTTATCCTTTATATATCCGATAATTGCCTCCACATCCGTCTTTACGGGCTGGCGTCCTAAAAGGTCGTTTACATCGACGTTTACAAGCGAATCGGAAATAGCTTCATTTTTAACAAGCTGTGAAATACCCGGAAGGGTCTTCATTGAACAGTTCAATGTTTTGCATATATTGAGAATTTCCGCTTTTTCTTCCGGCGGTGCCGACGGAATGGCAAAAATTATTTCCTGTACACCGTATTTTTCGACAGCAAGTTTGATTTTATCTCTGCCGCCGACAATTGTTATACCGTACATTCTGCTGCCGTGCTTTGTAGTGTCATCGTCAATTATACACACAACACGTCTTGTATCATGCAGGTTGCTTACATTGAACTCACGCAAAAGCATATTTGCCGCATCGCCCGCGCCTATAAGCATAACGCGGCGTATGTCGGGATTTATTCTGAATGACGGTTGTCTGTGATTTCGCAGCACTCTGTAAATGACACGTCCGCCCACTGCGGCGAAACAGAACATCACAAAGCTCATAAAATAACACGATCTCGGAAGCGACAGATCAAGAAGCAGCCTAAACACAGTACTCAGTGCATATGATATGAGCGATGCATAAAACACAAGGCTGTATTCATACACGCTTGCAAATTGCCACAGGCTTTGATACAAATGCATGAATGCAAAAACAATTAAAGTGACAATTATCGCTATCGGCAGAAATTTAATAAGATTGTCAAAATATGTCGAATATCCGTCAGGCATTTGAAAATCAAATCTCAAAAACAAAGCCATGATGTCTGCCGCTACTATCATCAATACATCAAATAGCACCAGTGCAGTAACCCTGACAAATTTGGCAACGTTAAAACTTTTCATACTCATTTCCTTTTTTGTATATTACGCTTCTATTTACATCGGCGTTATTATTTGATCAAACCCAGATTGATCTTCATAATCAGTATACGTTCAACAGCTTTATCAAGTATGTCCATATTTACTTCACCGTTATTCACAGCCTCAAGTATACAAGCATATCCTTCTTCGTATTTTGATGTGATTATCATATCGTTTCCGCAAAGAAGCGCACGCACACAGGGATCCTTACCCTCTGTAAACTCTCTTATGGCACTCATTGTAAGGGAGTCTGTCACGATAACACCGTCATATCCGAGGGTATTGCGCAGATACTCATGAACGGGATAGGAAAGTGACGACGGATAATCCTCATCAAAGCAAGCAACGATATTGTGAGATACCATAACGGAATCAGCACCCGCTTTTATACCCGCGATAAACGGTAAAAGGTCATTTTCTTCAAATTCGGAAAGCGGACGGCTGTCGTGCGACATTCCCTTGTGTGTATCGGAATTTCCGCCGTAACCGGGAAAATGCTTGAGTGATGAGCCGAGCTTTTCTTTTTTCATCACACTTGTGACAATTTCGACAAATTTTGCAGTATCCTCTGGCGAAACACCGAAAACACGCTTTCTTATATACGCATTTTCATCAGGTGTGTAATCGCACACGGGAGCAAGATTCATGTTCACACCCACTGAAAGCAAAAGCTTACATTTACGGTACGTCTCGGATTCAACACCCTCCCAACCTTCTGTATTGAAAAGATCTGACGGAGATTTGAACGGACTTTCGCCGAACTGCGGGAATTTACTTACACGTAAAACACCTCCGCCCTCTTCGTCTGTTGATATTATCATCGGTATTTTCGACTCATTCTGATATGCGCCTATCATGCTTCTTACTTCATCGGGAGAAAATGTTTCAAAATCTCTTGCAAACATTACAAATCCGCCGAATTGATACTTCTTTATCTTCTCTATCGCAGGGTCACCCGTCGGACAGTGCGCCAAAAAAAGCTGACCTACCTTTTCTTCCGTTGTCATACCTGAAATAATTTCATTTATCTTTGCCTTTACGTCCATATCTGTATATATCTCCTTAGTTATTTACCCGTTAAATTTGCTATTTTAATAAATTATATCATATAAGTTTAATAAAATCAACATTTTTTTATTTACATTCTCAATTTTTTATGATATAATGTGTCGATTTCAAAGAAATTTAAGGAATTTGTATGCAAAACAGAACGATTGCCGCAATATCCACCCCTTACGGACGGGGTGCAATATCACTGATACGCATAACGGGTGAAGATGCTTTTGCCGTATGTGACCGTGTTTTTAAACCTAAAAGCAGAAAAGCACTCGCAGATATCAGACACGCATCTGCGGTTTACGGTGATATCATTTTTGAAAACGAAATAATCGACGACGGTATCGCAACAGTCTTCAAAGCACCGAATTCCTACACAGGCGAGGACACGGTTGAAATTGCATGCCACGGCGGTATACTTGTAACAAAGACCGTACTTGATTCCCTGCTGTCAGCAGGTGCACACCCCGCAGGCGCAGGTGAATTTACGAAACGTGCATATGCAAACGGCAAGCTCAGACTTTCCGAAGCGGAAGCCATTATGGATATAATTGACGCGCGCACGCCGTCAGCGCTGAAGCTTGCAAACACATCGGGGCGCGGCAGGCTTTCCGATGAAGCCGAAAAAATATATTCAAAAATAAAGACACTTCTTGCAAGTATATATGCATATATCGACTATCCCGACGAGGATCTGACAGACGTAACGGTTGACGAAATGAAAAAGGAGCTGATACAGCTTCACAGTACCGTATCAAAGCTCGAAAAGTCATACAAAACAGGCAAAGCCGTGCGTGAGGGTGTAAAGGTTGCCATCTGCGGAAAACCGAATGTAGGAAAATCCTCCGTTTTAAATATGTTCACGGGGGAGAATACCGCCATCGTCACCGATATTGAGGGCACGACACGTGATGTTATAAAAACACAGGCTGTATGCGGTGATATTTTACTTGACCTGTCAGACACGGCAGGTATCAGAAAAACGGACGATACTGTTGAAAGCATCGGTGTTGAGCGTGCATTTGACGAAATAAAAAAAGCAGAGCTTATTTTGGCGGTGTTTGACACCTCGCGTGTGATTGACACGCTTGACTGTGATATTTTAAAAGCACTCGAAAATGAAACTGCCATAAAGATTGCTCTTTTCAATAAAACAGACAGGGAATGTCTGCTTGACACAGAAGAAATAAAGAAGCACTTTGAGCATTTTGTATATATAAGTGCCGAAACAAATGACGGCAAAGAGGAGCTTGAAGCCCTTATTAACCGACTTTTTACAGACGGCGCTATAGATTACGGCACACCGTATATTTCAAATGCCCGTCAGTATTCAGAGATATGCCGTTGCCGTGCCGGCTTGGACGGAGCACTTTCCGCCCTTGAAAACGGAATGACTCAGGATATGGCATCGTTTGACCTTGAGGATGCACTGTCAGCGATTTCACGCCTTGACGGACGAGAAATGACAGATGATGTCGTAAATGAAATATTCAGTAAATTTTGCGTAGGAAAATGATTTATCGAAAGAAGGTTCTATAAATGAATGCGGGAATCGCAGGACTCGGACTTATCGGCGGTTCGTTTGCGAAAGCGATGAAAGAAAAAGAAGGAATAACCGTTTACGGTTATGATATAAATGAAAGCTCCTTTCTCGCTGCAAAAATGACACATGCTGTCGATGAAAAGCTGACAGACAAGACCATTGCTTTGTGTGATATTATAATTGTCTGTCTTTATCCGTCCGCCGCCGTAGAATTTATAAAAGAAAAGGCGCATCTGATAAAGAAAGGCGCTGTAGTTGTTGACACGTGCGGTACAAAAAGATACGTTTGTGAAAATATATCCGTACTTGCGGAAGAATACGGATTTTCATTCATAGGCGGCCACCCGATGGCAGGCACGCAATATTCGGGCTTTTCACACAGCAAATCAACTCTTTTCAAAGGTGCATCGATGATAATGTGTCCGTGCAACGCATCACTGGACACGACAGAACGGACAAAGCTGTTTTTCCTGTCGCTCGGATTCGGTTCTGTTGTATTCTGCACACCCGAATTTCACGACTCACAGATAGCGTTCACATCACAGCTTGCGCACATCGTTTCAAACGCTTACATAAAAAGCCCCGCCGCACAAGAGCATAAAGGTTTTTCGGCGGGAAGCTACAAGGACTTAACACGTGTTGCAAGACTTAACCCTGCCATGTGGGCAGAATTATTCCTTGAAAACCGCGAAAACATCTGCCGAGAGGTTGATACAATAATAGATGAGCTTAAAAAGTACAGCGATGCAATAAAAGCGAATGACAGACAAGAACTTGAAAAACTGCTTGCAGACGGTGTTGCAAAAAAGCTGTCTGCGGAAAACAAGAAGTAAAAAATCATGAAAGAAGTAAAGGTAACAGCATCAAATCCCTATTCTGTGCTTATAGGAAGCGGGATAATGAAAGATTTTAAAGCCTTATGCCGCGATATAATATCGGACAAAAAGCTTGCCGTTATAACAGATGACACAGTGGACGGTCTTTATTTTGACACTCTTGGGCTTGACGGTGCTTTGAAATTTGTTTTCCATCACGGTGAAGAATCGAAAAATATGAATACCCTGTCGGAAATACTTGAATTTTTGGCAGAAAATAATTTCACAAGAAGCGACGTTTTGATCGCCCTCGGCGGCGGTGTCGTCGGCGACATCACGGGCTTTGCCGCTGCTGTTTACATGAGAGGAATAAATTATATACAGGTGCCTACCACACTCCTTGCGATGGTTGACAGCAGTGTTGGGGGCAAATGTGCTGTTGATTTACACCACGGCAAGAACCTTGCGGGCACATTCCACCAGCCTAAGCGTGTCATTTGCGACACAGATGCACTTGCCACATTACCCGACGAAATGCACAAGGCGGGAATGGCAGAGGTCATAAAATACGGTGTTTTGTCCGGGATAAATTTGGATTCTGACATAGAAACACTTGTATTTGACTGTGTAAGCGTTAAAGCTGACATTGTAAAGGCGGATGAATTTGACAACGGCACACGTCAGCTTTTAAATCTCGGACATACACCTGCGCACGGTATTGAAGCACTTTCCTTATACACCGTACCGCACGGCTTTGCCGTTGCCTCGGGTATGGGCATAATTGCCCGTGCAAGCCTTAAAAACGGCTTTTGCTCGGAAGACACAGCCAATAAAGTAATTCGTATCTTAGAGGAAAACGGACTTCCGGCAGATACCGAGTATTCGTATAAAGACATCTCCGAGGTTGCAATGCGCGACAAAAAAGCGAAGGGTGACAAGCTCACGCTTGTGCTTATTGAAAACTATGGCAAATGCATACTTCACGAAATAAACAAAAAGGATTTTGCGGATTTTATATCCGTCAAATAATATGAATAAGGTTATAACTCCATCAAAATTGCATGGTGAAATAAATGCAATACCGTCAAAATCCCATGCACACAGGGCGCTTATTTGTGCCGCACTGTGTGATGCGGGTGACAAGACGGAAATTGACATTTCCTCCTGCGGTGAGGATATTGATGCAACGCTTTCCGTTTTAAAAAGCATCGGTGTTGAATTCACGCAAAACGGTGGAATTTTAACGGTAAACCCGCCTGAAGCCTACAAAAGCGGCACTGTAGCCGACTGTCATGAAAGCGGCTCAACGCTTCGCTTCATGCTCCCCGTTTTGTCTGCCCTCGGTGTTTGTTGCACCGTAACAGGCTCTGGCAGGCTCCCCGAAAGACCGATAGGTGAGCTTTTGGGACAGCTTGAAGACCACGGCGCAACATTTTCAAGCACGAAGCTTCCGACGGATATCTGCGGGTTGCTTTCACACGGTGAGTTTTACTTTGACGGAGGCGTAAGCTCACAATACATAACCGGCTTACTTCTTGCCTCCCCTATAACGGGGGGGGAATGTAAGATACATATAAACGGCACGCTTCAGTCAAAGCCTTATGTTGATTTGACCGTTAAGGTAATGCGTGATTTCGGCGTCGAAGTTCACGAGGAAAACGGCACATACACCGTTGCCGAAAACAGCAAATATAAATCCCCGAATAAATATTCGGTTGAGGGTGACTACTCAAACGGCGCCTTCTGGCTTTGCGCAGGTGTCGGTGTTTCGGGGCTTTCAGACAACTCTTTCCAAGGCGACAGCGCGGTAATTGATATACTCGCCTCAGCAGGGGCGACATTCAGACACCAAAACGGGATGATATATCCGAATATTTCAAATCTTCACGGCTTCGAAATGAATGCGGAAAACACACCCGATATTGTTCCTCCGCTTGCAGTCATAGCCGCAACGGCAAAGGGTAAAACCGTAATTTACGGTGCGGAGCGTCTGAAAATAAAAGAAAGCGACAGACTCACAACAGTTTACGAAATGCTGAAAAATCTCGGTGCCGACATCACAATGACCAATGACGGATTTATTATAAACGGCAAAGAACGTCTTTCGGGCGGTACGG
>JAZTXA010000012.1:0-5480 GCA_045636245.1 Eubacteriales bacterium
TACCATTATGATAGCACATCTAAGGGGAATTTTCAATTATATATTATTTGAAGTATCTACCTAAAAGACCCTCAAATGCTTTGCCGTGGCGAGCCTCATCACGAAAAATGCTTAAAAACCCAGTATTTAAGCCACTTTTTGAAAATTACACACCTTGTCGCACACTAAAAGCAGTCCTTTGCTGGAAAATTTTCGATATGAGGAAAAATAAAGTCTATCATCCCTCATATATCTGCTCATCGAACTTGAATTTATTACATATTTTTGTCATTTGACCGCTGTCTTATTATAAATAATACTTAAAACCATACAAGGTATAAAAGATAAAAACCCTACAATCTCTGAAATGAGCACAAATAAATATCTGCCGTAGGATACCTCAGTCCATATTCCGTGTGATGACAAATAATAGTGCCCTGATTGATATAATTCATAATCATTAGATGCATTATGCAAAGCACTACCACCGAATATAAATCCTATAAAAAGGCCATAGGAAAAAAGAAGACAAAATATGCAAGATAGCAATCCTATTACATCTTTTTCCTTAACCAACTTAATAATTCCTCGAATGCACGAAAGCCAAACGACAGCAAAAATAAAATAACCAAAAGTCACAACTTGCCTTTCACTTCCTTTTGTACATTTACGATTAGATTATATCACATATTTCTCATAAAGTAAATATAAAAAAGATGGTCTTAAAAGTTTTTGTCATATAAGCAAAGGACACCCACCAGAGCGGTGGATGTCCTAAAAACCCTTATTTTATGCGGTTTTTCGCTTATTTGAAATAACGAGCGAGCAGACCTTCAAATGCCTTTCCGTGTCTCGCCTCGTCCTTCGCCATCTCGTGCACGGTATCGTGGATCGCGTCGTAGCCCAACTCCTTCGCGCGGCGGGCCAACATCATCTTACCGTCGGTCGCGCCGTGCTCGGCTTCCACACGCATCGAGAGATTCTTCTCGGTGCTGTCACTCAGCACTTCACCCAGCAGCTCCGCGAACTTCGCAGCGTGCTCGGCCTCTTCGTACGCGGCCTTCTCCCAGTACAGACCGATCTCGGGATAGCCCTCACGGTGCGCCACACGCGCCATCGCCAGATACATACCCACCTCGGAGCACTCGCCGTTAAAGTTGGCGCGCAGCATCTCCACGACTTCGGCGTCCACGCCCTTCGCAATACCCACGCGATGCTCGTCCGCCCACACCTTGTCGGTCAGGCTCTTCGCAGAGGCCTCCGCCGCGGGTGCCGCTTCAACTTCCTTAAACTTCTCAGCAGGCGCGTTGCAGATGGGGCACTTCGCGGGTGCCGCATCACCGTTGTGGACGTAACCGCAGACCAAACAAACGAACTTTTTCATAACATTTTCCTCCTAAAATTTGTGTTACTGTGGATCGTTTTGACACCGAGGGCAAACGCCGGTGGCGTAAATGTCGAATATCTCGGTACGATACCCCGCAGGAGCCAATCGCTGTGACGCGTCAGACGGGAGCACGAAATCGTAAAGCTCACCGCACTTCGCACAACGGAAATGCCCGTGATCGGCGATGTCAGCATCGAAGTGCTGCTCCTCCGCGTCAATGGTAACGATGCGAAGCAACCCCGCCCCGAACAACGCCTTCATGGTGTTGTACACCGTGGTACGGGACATCGTGGGATATTCGACGGCCAACGCTTGATACACCGTGTCGGCCGTGGGATGCGTGCGATGCTCCAACAGATACCGATACACCGCCAACCGCTGTTGCGTGGGGCTGATCCCCTTCTCACGCAGGGCATCGATCAGATGCTGTGTGGTCATACGCTCGCCTCCTTCAATCTGTAATCGTTGCTGTTTTGTAATGATTACAATTTTATTATACTGATATTTCCGCAAATGTCAAGAGGGAAAATGAAAAAATTAAAATATTTTTTGGCGCAAAAAAAGGGCTTGACAAGCGGTAGTAAATATGGTAAAGTAAAGGACGTCGCAAGACACGGGGGTATAGCTCAGCTGGGAGAGCAATGCACTCAAAGCCAGACCCCACCACATAATTTCATAAATAAATCACCTAGTATACCTCATATGGGGGTATAGCTCAGCTGGGAGAGCGCTTGAATGGCATTCAAGAGGTCAGCGGTTCGATCCCGCTTATCTCCACCAACTGTATACTAGGTGATTATTTTTTATTCAAATATTCATGCGAACAATATCGTATGATATGTTTAACATCTAAAGATCACAAAAAGGTAGGCGAAATAACTTGTTGTTTAAAAAGAAAATATATCCCGAGGCATATATTAAATTGTTTTTGGAAACTGTCTACCCTCGTTGTAAGGAGCAAAATCAATTCCACAAAGATGGGTTTTCGGCAGACGAAGTGACAATAATAAACGACACTACTTATTATATCTGTTTGCTTTTTGTCTTTTATTCTTTACGCATTAAATTTTGGGATAGTCAAAAACAACTTTATACATTTTTTCAAGCATTTGAAATGGTTCTTAAGCAAAAGGGCTTTGATGCCAATTATATTGATCAAGAATGCCGTATCGTCTTTGAATTGGCAAAAGAATTTGAATCTTATTTAGAGACTCAAAATAGAGGCGATGATATTGGATTGAACCTCTATATGTTCTGTAACGATAAAATACGCAACGCCTGTGAGATCAATAGCCAAACGGATGAAAATTTTATCGTCAAAAGCGCCGCAATTGCTTCGCATACAAAAGTTATACTTAAACAAATCCCTTCGATTAATGACATTATTTTAAGCAGTTATTCTTTGCGCAAAGATTAGAATTTTTATGTGAATTTTGGAATGCAATCATAGCCTTCGGCTTAGCCGGAGGCTATGATATTATATCTTAATAAGCGTTTTGTTTGTAAAGCACTTTTTATTGGACTCATAGTGTGATATAATGTGTTTGTGAGGTGAGAAAAATGTTTAAAGCAGAACTGGATAAAGAACTTTATTTGGCTTGTACCGATTATGATCATGATTTGGGTAAAATTAAAAAGTTGATACTCGCAGGTGCCGATACGAATCAAACAGATAGATATGGCGATAGTATTTTTGACGATGTGTTCATGTATGCCTTGCACGCCGTTGATGATGACAAGCAAAAATTATCGGAAACAGCCGAAAGAATAAAAGAACTTATCCCTATAATGATAAGTGCTGGATGGAATATTAAAAAATTCGGGGTATCGGTGGCGGATCAGTTTACTCTTTCTACATATGACCGCCTTACATTCGACCTCTTTAAATTTATATTACAATACGATCTAACGGATGACCCAAAAGATTATGAAGAAATACTGGAAGGTGTCGGTACCGAAGAAAGTTTCCAACGTTGTTGCGAAGAAAACCACGAACTGGAAAATTTGTTTTATTCCATCTATGAAATTGTAGAAGCGAAAATGGAAGGTCGAGATTATCACAGTATAGAACTATACTATGATGCGATAGGACTAACCATTGACAAAGTGATTTATTTTGACGGTGAAGATACCACCGCTAAAAAAGCAAATTTCTTCGAATATAACGCAGACATTGGTTTTGTATGTGGAAACAAATTATTAATTTTGAAAAAAGGTGTCAACATCTTATTTATGAACGATCGATTTGACGACCAACCTCAAATAGACTTTTCCTCAACGCTCCAAGCGTGTATCGGTACACGGATCGAAAACATTTCGTTTGAGCACAAAACGGTGATAGACGGAACAACGCATTACGGACAACCCACAATTATTATAGAATTGTCTAACGGCAAGAAAATGAAGTTTTCCCATAACTTTGGCGAGTTACCTGACAATCAAGCCCAATCTCGTTTTTGGATTGAGTAATGGCACAATCAGCCGAGCAGAGCGCAGAAAACGCTCTGCTCGGCTTTTCTCATTGACTTTTCGCGCATTTGACGGTATAATACTAAAAAATACGTCACCGGAGGCTGTGCGCCGTAGCGCCGAAAAGCCGGATTAGGTGTCCGAGTGAGCTCGGGTTATTGTGTATGCAATAGCCTGAGCCTTTTTCTTTTTCAGGGAGGATTTTATGGATTCCGAGATTTTTGAAAAATTACCGCCGACGAAATTATTTTTTCGTCTGGCCATACCGTCGATGATCACCATGGCTTTCGGCGCACTCTATCAAATCGCAGACGGTCTGTTTGTTGGTCGGTTCATTGGTGGAGATGCCCTTGCCGCTGTTAATCTGATTATGCCGATCATTATGATCGTTTTCGGCTTTGCCAACCTGATCGCCACCGGCGCATCGGTGCGCATTTCCATTTTGCTGGGCGAGAAAAACCGAGAAGAAGCATCGAGGGTGTTCACCTATACGCTCAAGGTAATCTTTTTGATTTCCTGTGTGTTAGGAGCTTTAGGGCTTGTATTCGCTGAAACATTCGTCCGCTTCTTGGCGCCGGGCGCAACGGAACTTGCCATTCAATACGGCATCACCTACACCCGCATTTATGCCGCCTTTGCACCTCTGATGCTGATCTACCACGCAACCGACAACTATCTTCGGGTTTGCGGAAAAGAAAAGGTATCAATGTGGCTGAGCATTGCCACCCAAGCCTTCAATATCGTTCTTGACGTGATCCTCATCGTGTTCCTTGGCCAAGGGGTTTGGGCAGCGGCTTTCACCAGTTGTTTTGCGATGGCGCTCGGCTCGGCGATCACGCTTTTGATGTTCCGCAAAAAACGGATGGATTTGTATTATGTCAAAGGAAAGATTAAGCGCACGGTGTTCTTCCGTATTCTTGCCAACGGTTCCAGCGAGTTTTTCAGCAGTATTTCCATGTCCGTTATGTCCATCGTGTTCAATTTCTTTTTGCTGAAATACGGCGGCACAACGGGGGTAGCCGCATTCTCGGTCATTATGTATGTGGACAGCATTGCGGGGATGTTGCTGTTTGGTATGGCCGATGCCCAGCAACCCGCCATCAGCTATTGCTACGGCGCAGGGCAAATGAACAAGGTCAAATCGCTGTTTCGATGCGTCATTCTGGGTGGCATTTCGCTTTCCGCTATTGCCTTGGTGTTTATGTTGTTTGTCGGGCAATACGTAGCTCCGCTCTTTGTCAAGCCGGAGGACACCGAGCTTTTGGCGGTGAGCATTATCGGGATGAAACTGTTTTCACTGTCCTATCTTACCGGTTGGGTGGATATGTGCTTTTCTTCTTATTTCACTGCATTGGAGCGACCCGCAAGATCTATGCTAGTTTCCCTCTTTGGAACGCTCATATTCCCAATTTCCGCACTTTGTATTATGGCACCGCTCATGCAACTGAACGGTGTTTGGCTCAGCGTGTTGGTATCCTGCACATTGAGTGCTATATTTACTTTAATCTTGTATTTTACGTTAAAATTCAACCAAAAGGAGACCCTGCAATGAAACATACAGAAGTTACCCTTGTACCCTTGGCTGCCGATGATCGCGAGCAGTTTATACTGGACAATCAATGGTCGTTTAAGTTTGGTGCGTTGG
>JAZTXA010000013.1:0-13908 GCA_045636245.1 Eubacteriales bacterium
GAAAACATAAACACGGAGAAAAAGGAGCTTTTCTTGCCTTTCGTTGTTCAGGAGATGATGAAGAGAGGCGAATGCACAGTTGACGTTGTCACAACTCCGTCAAAGTGGTACGGTGTTACATATAAGGAAGACAGAGAAGGCGTTGTACAGTCTATACGAAATATGACGCTTGACGGTACATATCCCGAAAATCTTTGGGGTTAATAAAGATCGGGGTTGATAATATTATCAACTCCGAATATTTTTGAAGAAACGGTGGTTTTTATTTATGGCAGTTCTTGTAACAGGCGGAACAGGTTTTATCGGTTCTCACACTTGTATTGAACTTTTAAATGCAGGTGAGGAAATAATTGTTGCCGATAATTTTTCAAACAGCAAGCCCGAGGTTTTAAACAGACTTAAAAAAATAACAGGCAAGGATATTCCTTTTGAAAAGGTGGATCTTTGCGATGAAGCTGAAACCGAAAAGCTTTTTACCGAATATAAAATAGATGAGGTTATTCATTTTGCAGGATATAAAGCGGTTGGCGAAAGCGTTGCCGAGCCTCTTATGTATTATGAAAATAACCTTGGTTCAACATTCAATATTATCAGGATGATGAAGAAATACGGTTGTAAGAGAATTGTATTTTCATCTTCTGCAACTGTATACGGTATACCCGAAACAGTGCCGATAAAAGAGGATTTTCCGATAAGAGCAATAAATCCTTACGGCAGAACAAAGCTGTTTATTGAGGAGATTTTGCGTGACTTGTGTGTATCGGATGCTGATTTTTCCGTCGTGCTTTTGAGATATTTCAACCCCATCGGGGCGCACGAAAGCGGACTTATAGGCGAAGATCCCAAGGGAATACCCAACAATCTTATGCCTTATATCTGTAAGGTTGCATCCGGCAAGCTTCCGATTCTGAGTGTTTACGGAAATGATTATCCCACACGTGACGGAAGCGGTGTGCGTGATTATATCCACGTTGTTGACCTTGCAAAAGGTCATGTTTGCGCCCTTAACTATATGCGTAAAAATAAAGGTGCCAAGGCGGTAAACCTCGGCACGGGCAACGGTTATTCCGTTTTTGAGTTGGTGCGTGCATACGAAAAGGCATCGGGTATCACCGTGCCGTTCAAAGTGACGGAAAGACGCCCCGGCGATGCGGCGGAATGTTATGCAGATCCTTCACTTGCAAAAGAGCTTTTGGGCTGGAGTGCCGAATACGGTGTTGACCGTATGTGCGAAGATGTTGCAAGATGGCAGAAGATGAACCCTGACGGTTACGGCGACTGATTGCATTTGTCGTTTCCGCATAATGAAGAGGAAAGGCACTTTTCCTCCCCGCTTTCCTGATTTTTTTGTACAATTACGCTGAATCCCAAATTTTCACAAAATTTTTGGGAAATCTCATAGTTGCCCGCATTGTCGGGCGGATTTGAACTGAGTCTCATAAAAATCACTCCCGATGATAGTTTTTCCTCGGGAGTGTTTTTTATTCATTGTTTTTGTTTTGAATTGCGTATAAGATGCGGTGGTTTGTACCTCTGTTTATCCTGTCGGACAGCTCTATCATTTCTTTCACTGTTTGTCTGTGTGTTTTTTTGTCATACGGACAGAGGCTTTTGCAAACGGGAAGAGAAAGAGATTTTACAAGCTGTTCGGTATATCTTTCGGGAAGGGTGAAAAACGGTCTTATTATGCGGATATTTTCATATTCCGTAACAGGCAGAAATGTTTCAGCCTTTCCGCAAAAAAGTATATTCATAAGCGCTGTTTGAGCCGCATCGTCCTCGGTATGTGCAAGCGCTATCGACTGACAGCCAAGCTCGAGCGCCGTGTCACACAAAATACGCCTGCGCATTTTGGAGCATACAGCACATGGGTCATCTGTATTTTTAATAACCGAAAATATATCCGTTTTGACGGTTTTGTATTCCACACCAAGGTCTTTACAGAAATCCTCCATTTTTGTAAAGCTGTCATCATCAAACCCATTGTCAACGCTGATTGCGCAAACCTCAAACGGAATAGGGTAAAAGGTTGACAGCTTTTTAAGTGCGTAAAGAAGCGATACGGAATCTTTACCGCCTGATAACCCCACGGCAATTCTGTCGTGGGGTTTAATCATTTCTTTATTTTGAATACAAGAACGTGTTTTGCTTAAAACAAGACGTAAAATGTCCATTATCAGCCGTTTATCCAGGATTCGTCAGACGGATTGTTTCTGAATTTTATAAGTCTTTCGCGATCCTCTGTCTTGATATAACCTTCCTTTGCGGCTGTGTCAACTACTGCATCAAAGTCTGTAAGAGATACGTTTTTGACGTTTGCTTCGGCAAGACGGTCGATGCCTTTTTTCATTCCGTATGTGAAGATGCTTGCAATACCGAGCACCTCAGCGCCCGCTTCACGAAGCACGTTTACAACTTCAATAACGCTTCCGCCTGTTGAAATAAGGTCTTCAACAACAACTACCTTCTGACCTTTTTCGAGCTTGCCCTCTATCTGGTTACCGCGTCCGTGATCCTTTGCGCCTGAACGCACATAACCCATAGGAATTCCCATGATGTGTCCGCATATTGCCGCATGAGCAATACCTGCCGTGCTTGTGCCGAACAGTGCTTCACATTCGGGATATTCACGCTTGATGACTTCAACAAGACCGTTTTCAACATCGTTTCTTACAGCGGGGGCTGTAAGTGTCAGTCTGTTGTCACAGTAAATAGGACTTTTGATTCCGCTTGCCCACGTGAACGGTTCCTCAGGGCGGAGAAAAACAGCTTTGATCGACAGTAAATCCTTTGCTATCAGTTCCTTCATTTTAAATACCTCTCTCATTTAACGAATTGTTCTATACATTCAATATATTTTGCAAGCGGATCGTCAGCGGCGGTTATGGGTCTGCCGACAACGATGTAATCACTTCCAAGCTCGTTTGCCTTTGCGGGTGTTGTGATGCGCACTTGGTCGCCAACATCACCGTCAGCAAAGCGGATGCCGGGCGTGACTGTTAAAAATGAACTTCCGCAAGCAGCTTTCACCTCGGGCACTTCAAGGGGGGAGCAAACAACACCGTCAAGTCCGGATTCACAGGCGGTTTTTGCATAGCTCATAACGACCTCTTTGAGAGGCTTTTCGATGAGAAGCTCATTTCTCATACGCTCCTCACTTGTTGAAGTGAGCTGTGTTACAGCAATCAGAAGCGGACGGCTTCCGTCAGGACGGGTAAGTCCTTCAAGTGCATACTTCATCATTTCGCTTCCGCCTGCGGCGTGCAGATTGCATATGTCAACATCAAGCTTTGAAAGGGAAGCCATTGCCTTTTTAACCGTGTTGGGAATATCATGAAGCTTCAGGTCAAGAAACACCTTGTAGCCACGGTTTTTAATTTCATAAACTATCTGCGGACCTTCCGCATAAAACAGCTCCATACCTATTTTAAAGTACGGTGAATAGCCTTTAAAATGCGATATAAAATCAACAGTCTTTTCTTTGCTCGGAAAATCGCAGGCAATAATTACATCACGTCCCATTACTTACACACTCCTATAACATCACTTATTTTTTCATAACCGAGCTTTGTAACAAGCCCGTCAAGTTCTTCAATAATTTCCTTGCAAGCGTAAGGATTCACAAGGTTTGCCGCACCTACCTGAACGGCAGTGGCACCTGCCATCATCATTTCAATAACATCACTTGCTGATGAAACACCGCCCATGCCGATAACGGGAATTGAAACTGCATTGGCAACCTGATACACCATACGGAGCGCAAGAGGGAACACTGCAGGACCTGACATACCGCCCATCTTACGTCCCAAAACAGGCTTGCCTGTTTTAATGTTTATTCTCATTCCCTGAACGGTGTTTATAAGCGAAAGTCCATCAGCACCCGCATTTTCACACGCTTTTGCAATAGTAACGATATCTGTAACATTCGGTGTGAGCTTTATAAATATTGGTTTTGTTGTAACTTCTTTGACACGTGCCGTTACCTCTGCGGCAACTGCAGGGTCTGTTCCGAATGCCATACCGCCGCCGTGAATATTTGGGCAGGAAATGTTAACTTCAATTATACCGACCTGATCTTCCTTGTCTATAAGAGAGGCAACGTATACATAATCTTCAATCTTATCACCGCTTATATTTGCAATGACCTTTTTATTGAAATATTTTTTCATTTCGGGAAGCTCATGCTCAATAACACGGTGTATACCGGGGTTTTGAAGCCCGACGGAGTTGAGCATGCCTGAATAACATTCCGCAATTCTCGGCTGTTCGTTGCCTTCCTTCGGGTATCTTGTCGTGCCCTTGAAGGAAAAAGAGCCGAGTATGTTTATGTCGTAATATTCGGAAAATTCCTTGCCGTATCCAAAGCATCCGCTTGCGGGAATTACGGGATTGTCAAGGGTAAGACCGCACAATTTAACGCTCAGATCTGCCATACGATATCCTCCTTCTTAAATACGGGACCTTCCTTACATACGCGCTTCATTCCGTTCTTTGTCGGAATGGAACAACCCATACAAGCGCCGAAGCCGCATCCCATTCTTGCTTCAAATGAATATTCGCCGTCAACATCCGCACGGTCGTAAAGCGCTTTAAGCATAGGAAGCGGTCCGCAAGCGTATGTATAGTCATATGTGTGTTTACCGAGTGCATCAGTGACAAACCCTTTTATACCGAAGCTTCCGTCGGCTGTCGTTACCGTGACATTTACGCCAAGGGCTTCAAATTCGTCCTTATAAAACACATCGTCTTTTGTGTTAAATCCGAGGATAACAGAAGGAGAAATCCCTTTCTCGATAAGCTTTTTGCAAAGCATATAAAGCGGAGGCACACCTACACCGCCGCCGACAAGTAACGGTCTTTGAGTACCTGCATTTACATTAAAACCGTTTCCGAGCCCTGTTAGCAAGTCAAGCTTAACACCGCTTTCGTATTTGCACATAGCGTCTGTTCCGATACCGACAACCTTGTAAATAAGTGTCAGAATGTCGCCTGTCACATCACAAACCGATATAGGACGGCGCAGATAGAGTCCGGGAAGTTCGATTTCAACAAATCCCCCGGGGGATATTATCTTTGATGTGTCACCTGAAAGCGTCATCAGATACACATCGTTTGCAATTTTTTCATTTGTTTTAACGGTAAATATCATTATAACCCTCAAAAATATTAATATCTTCCTTATTATATAGCATTTAATGCATCAATTCAAGGCTTAACGGAAAAATTTTCTCCCCATATAACATTTCCGTTATATACGGTCAGAATATTTTTTCCATACACCTTCATTCCCTCAAATGGTGTAGCCTTGCCTAAAGAGATGAACTGTGACGGATCTATTGTGTATTCCGCATCAAGATCGATTACAGAGAAGCTTTTGTTGTCAAGCGGAATACCGAGTATTTTTTTTGGATTGACAGCCATCACTTCGATAAGCTTTTCAAGACTTATGACACCCTTTTTGACAAGATATGTATAAAGAATCGGAAAGGCTGTTTCAAGACCCGTTATGCCGAAAGCACTTCCTTCAAGCCCCTTCGATTTTTCATCTGCCGAATGTGGTGCATGGTCAGTGGCAACAGCATCTATTGTACCGTCAATTATCCCCTCGATAAGCGCATTTTTGTCACTTTCGGAACGCAAAGGAGGATTCATTTTAAACTTGCCGTCTTCTTCAAGATCAGAGTCGCAAAGCACCAAATAGTGGGGACCTGTTTCACAGCTCACAGGAAGTCCTTTTTGCTTTGCACGGCGTATAAGCTCAACGCTTTCCTTAGCAGAAATATGGCACACATGGTATCGGCATCCTGTTTTTTCAACCAGTGACAGGTCACGCTCTATCATTTTGTATTCGCTTGCGGATGAAATGCCGCGGTGTCCGTGTTTCTCGGCATATTCTCCGTCGTGTATATATCCGCCGTTCAAAAGGGAATTGACCTCGCAGTGGGCGGCGAAAATACCGCCGACAGAAACGCATTTTTCCATGGCTTCTTTTGCGATTTTTTCATCTTGAACACCTGATCCGTCATCTGAAAAAAGCTTTGTGTATTTAGACATTTCCACAAAGTCAACTGTTGTTTTTCCAAGCCGTCCTTCGGTGATACAGCTGTACGGTATAACGCTTGTAACAGCATCGGTTCCGATGATGTCAAGCTGCTCACGCAGGCTTTTCACGCAGTCGGGAGCAGGGTCTAAATTAGGCATTGTACAAACATGGGTATAACCGGCAGATGCTGCCGCAAGGCTTCCCGTTTTGATGGTTTCTTTATAAGAAAATCCGGGCTGTCTGAAATGCACATGCAAATCTGCGAAACCCGGAGTGACTATCAAATTTTTACCATTAGAAACAAAATTTTCAAACTTCATAATCGGTAACCTCACAATATTTTGTGTATGATATCATGTATGCCTGTACTTTTCAACACAAAGGCGGATTTGTAGAAGTGAATTTATTGTAAAAAAATCAAAAACGATTTATTTGGAAACAAGTTGTTATTTCTGCGTTTTTCGCAGTTTTAACGAAAATGTTAAAAAATATCGCGCAAGCTCAAAGATTTACTAAAAACTATTGACTTAATGCGTATTATATGTTATATTAGCTATAATCACTAAAATTTCGATGATTTATGCGGTCTTTTCCGCATTGTCGTACTTCCAAGAAAGTTGAGGTAGAAAGTATGAAAAACATCAAAAGTGTCTTTCGTAAGGTAACTGTGATGGTCGTTATGCTTTCGCTTGTATGCCAGCTTTTGCCGCTGTCTGCAGGCGCAAGCCCCGACGCGCTCGTTCCCGATGTAAAGACAGAAGAAAACGTTGTGACTGTTTCCAAAACGGCAGAACGTGTTGCTGACGATGAATGGAAAGTGACACTTTCCGTTGAGGCTTTGCAGGATCTGTACACAAAGCCTTTGGAACTCGTGGTTCTTTATGATATCTCGGGTTCGATGGCGTGGTGTACTCAGAAAGAGCATCGCCACAATTTATCCTGCCGTAAAAACGGATGTGAAGAGATTGAACATACACACTCCGGATGGGCAGGCAATCTCTGCAAGGACACAACTGTTGAGCAGTCAAGACAGTACATACTCGGTACAGCTTTGCGTGAGTTTATCGCAGAACTGAACGAAACTGTTGAAGGTGCTTCCATTTCCGTTTGTACTTTCGGTAACAAGGGTTACACGGATGTTCCTATGACAAAGCTTTCCGATGATTCGGTCGATGCTATTTGTGAGAGTATTCCTGTTGAGCACAAGCAGCGTTTTGCTGAAATGACGAATATCCGCAGCGGTATTCTCAATGCACAGGAACAGTTCTCCGACAATCCCAATACGACAAAGATGATGCTCATCCTTTGTGACGGCGAATACACAGGTTCACTTCCTGCAGTTGCGGCTGATAATCTCAAGGCGACGGGTGTTACCATTGACTGTGTGGGCTTCCTTTACACTTCAAATACGTTGGAGGAGCTTGCATCCGAAGGCCGTTACCACCATGTTGAGGACGGTATAGATCTTGAAGTGGTTCTCGGTTCATATCTCGATATGACATCTGCTATGATTACCGATACAATGGGTGATGCTGTTGAGTTTGTGGAAGTTAATTCCGCAGCTGCCGGTGATCTTGTAGTTTCCGAAGATCTCACAACATGGTCTTGGGTACCCGAAGGCGGTTTCCTTGCATCAGGCGAAAAGGCTGAGATCACATACACGGTAAAACTCAAAGAAGAGTATGTTGTTGTTGGCGAATACGATGTTGCCCTCAACAATTCCGCAGTTTTTGAATGTGCTATAGCTAACGGAACCGAATACAAGGTTGATTTTCCTGTTCCCATGGCACATTACGAAGTTGGCAGTCTTACAATCTCCACATCGGGACTTCCCGCAGAACTCGCACCCGAAATATACTACGACAAAATGATAACCGACTTTACGGCAAAACAGTTTGTTTTTGAGGCAGCAAAGCCTTTCTACACTGATGCCGAAGGTCTTATTTATCAGTACGTAAAGTCTGTATACACAGACAACAACGGAAATGTATCTGAATTTGACGGTCTTGCAACAACATCAGTTGATGCTACATCCGGTGTTCAGACGATAGTTCATTACTATGAGCTTAAGCCCGTTGAAAAGTTTGATGTTTCGTACATCTACGTCGGTGATGTTCCTTATGATGTTGATCCTCTCCCTGAAACACAGGAATACGAAGCAGGCGAAGTTGTTACAGTAGCTGATGAGCCTTCCGAAGTTGAAGGTTATATATTCCTCGGCTGGACTGTAACCGGTGCCGAAGAGGCAGACGGTCAGTTCACAATGCCTGAAAATTCTGTTGTTATCAAGGGCGTTTGGGAAAAAGAATCCACACCTCCTGCAATAAAATATTCTGTAACATATCATTATACAGGTATTGTTCCGTTTGGTGCTCCGCTTCCCCCTGCGATCAAGTTCTATGACCAGCTGACACCCGGTATTGCAGTTGAAGATGTTCCTGTGATGGATGACTTTGTATTCGTAGGTTGGTTCACAGTCGATGCGTTTGTTGTTGACGGCGAATTCACAATGCCTATGAAGCACGTTCAGTTCTATGGTCACTGGGTTCCCAAGGCACAGTATAAAGTTGAATATAAATATGAAGGACAGGTTCCTTTCACAGCTGATAAGCTTCCCGAAGATGCTTGGTACAAAGCAGGCGATACAGTAACTGTTGCCCCCATCCCTTCCAATGTTGAAGGTTACACATTCAAGGGCTGGACAGTCGTCGGTGCAGAAGCTGTTGACGGCGCATTTGAAATGCCCCGCAACTGTGTTGTTATCAAGGGCGTTTGGGAAAAGGAATGCACACCTCCCGTAATTCCCGCATTCAAATACTCTGTAACATACCATTATACAGGTATAGTTCCGTTTGGCGCACCCCTTCCCCCTGCAATTGAATTTTATGAACAGCTCACACCCGATATTGCAGTTAAAGCTGTTCCCGTAATGGATGACTATGTATTTGTAGGTTGGTTCACAGTTGATGCATTTGTTGTTGACGGTGAATTTACAATGCCTATGAAGCATGTTCAGTTCTACGGTCACTGGGTTCCCAAAATTCAGCATAAGGTTGAATATTGCTACTTAGGCGAAGTTCCTCCGACAGCTGATAAGCTTCCCGAGGATGCTTGGTATAAAGCAGGTGAGACAGTAGTTGTTGAGCCTACTCCGTCCGACGTTCCCGGATATATATTCAAGGGTTGGTATGTACTTGGTGCAATTGAAGTAGACGGTACCTTTATAATGCCCCACAATCACGTTCTCATAAAAGGTATCTGGGATAAGATCGATTGCCCTGTAGGTCCCATTATTCCTCCCGCTCCGGGTCCCATTGAGACAGATCCTGTTGTAACGGATCCCGCACCCGAGGAAACAGACCCCATCGAAACAGATCCTGTAGTAACAGATCCCGAACCTGAGGAAACAGATCCCGTTGAAACAGATCCTGTTGTCACAGATCCTGAACCTGAGGAAACAGATCCCGTTGAAACAGATCCTGAAGAGACAGATCCGGACGATCCCGGTTCTGATCCTGATGATCCGGATATCCCCCCGATCATTCCTCCGATTATTCCTCCGATCATAATCCCCCCGATCCCCGATATTGATTTGTATGATGTAACATACAAGTATGAAGGCGAAGTTCCCGAAAACGCTCCTGCACTTCCTGCAAGCATGCAGTATCTGGAAGGTGTTATAGTTATTTTGGCTTCCGATCCTTCAGCAGACGGTTATATATTCAAGGGTTGGACAGTTGCCGATGTTGATGTTAATAACGGCGCATTTGTAATGCCTGCTGCTGATGTTGTTGTTGTAGGTGTTTGGGAAAAGGTTCCCGAGGATGTTGTAACATATTCTGTAGTTTACCAGGATGGTGTTGAGGAAGTTGAAATTGCAGTTCCCGATGCTACATACAGCATATTCGGCGGTACTGTTTATACAGTTTCTTCCATCGTTCCTGTGTACGAAGGCTTTACATTCAACGGCTGGATATCCAACGTTGACGGTCAGCTTTACACTCCCGGTTCTACATTCGTTGTAAATTCTGATGTTGTTCTTGTTGCTTCATGGTCCGAAAACCCTGAAACATCTGATGCGTTTGTTGCAATAGCTTTGATGTTCCTCTGCGCTTGCGCAGTTGTTACAGTAACCGCTAAATCAGCAAAGCGTGCAAGATAATAAAAGAATAATTAAAGTATTCTTATAACAGTTATATCTGTATAAAATTGAAAGATGCACACGGACTTGTTCCTGTGCATCTTTTTTATGACGAAAACTTTCTGTATGCGGTTACACGGAGGCTTTTGTTGTCCCAAAATTCCTCCACAGTGTTAGCCTTCTTCGGCTGTAAGCACGAAATGCGGCGGCAAGGAGATAGGTGAAACTTACAGTTGACATTGTCAACTGATGGTGTATTGTTTCGATACGCCTCGCTTGCGACGGATTGTGAGTTGTTTAAAGACAGGACACCTCATCCGTCAGCCTGAGTTGCATACCAATAGTTGTTATGCAACGCGTCGGCTGTCACCTTCCCGCGGGAAGGTTGAAAGATAGTTTCACATCTGTGGTGGCAGGGCGTGTTTGTGAGTGTCAAAACTTTCGGTGAGTTTTCAGCCATGTCGGTACTATGCCCTAATTATTTTCCCGACTTTCAAAGCTCAGCATTAATTTGCTAATTTTTTCTCGGTTAAGTTGATTTTGGTGTTTTGCAGTATCTTAAATAAAGACATAAAACAAAATTTGTGCAAAGTACACAAAAAGTCCAAAAAATTATTGTTAATCATTATCCCCTGTTTTTCCTTGACAATTTAAATGGAAATGTGATACAATAGTGATGGTGAGAGATGTGTGTTCGTCTCATACGTTATTTAATTCATAATTTGTCGAAACAGTGGTTTCGCGAAAGAAAGGTAGAAAGAATAATGAAAACAGTTTCTTCAAAGCTTTTGAGTGCTGTAGCATTGATTTTGGCGTTTACGTTTATATTTGCGGCAATGCCTGCAATTGAAGTTGATGCTCTTTCATACAGCGGCTCAAGCTCATTCGCAAGCGGTAAATATTACAGACAGTTGACAGCTGTCCAGCTTTCCGGCGTACAGCGTGCCGACATCGTTGCGGTTGCTAAAACGCAGGTAGGTTACCAGGAAGGTAACTCCGGTCAGCTTTCCGGTGAAGTACGCGGTAGCGGCAACTATACAGAGTACGGCCGTTGGTACGGTATGCAGGACATGTGGTGCGCAATGTTCGTATCATGGTGTGCTTATGTTGCAGGCGTTTCGTCCTCTATCGTTACATACCACTCATATACTCCTTCCGGTCTTTCTTGGTTCCAGTCAAGAGGTCAGGCTTATAAGCGTTCAACAGTTGCAAGCGGCGGTTACACACCTATTGCCGGTGACATTATCTACTTCAAGTCCCCCCGTAACTCCAACCCCACAAACCACATCGGTATCGTTACAGGTTATTCGGGCGGAACAGTTTACACAGTAGAAGGTAACACAAGCTCTGCTACAGTTTCAACAAACGGCGGTGCTGTTGCATCAAAATCATACGATATCTCCAATACATATATCGTTTACATCTGTAAGCCTGCTTACACAACAGGTGACAACACACAGGCATCAAGCTATGTAAACAACGTTGATATATCCGGTACAGAGTGCGTATCCAAGACAAATGACAGAGTTTCTCACAACATCACAGCTACAAAGGGTGATGAGCTTTCGTTCCAGGGTTGGAGTATCCACTCCGACGGTACAACTAACTTCCAGTGGAACATAAACTCCACATCTTGGGGTGATCTTCCCGAGGGCGGTGTTTCCTTCCGTCAGGACGTTGCAAACGCATACGCATCATACAACAAGAATGATGTTAACGCATTCGGCTTTAAGATAAGCACAGCCGGTCTTAATGTCGGTATGAATACGATCGATATCAGAGGCTATACAAAGAACGGTGGTACGTACAATGTTGTAAGATACAACATATTCCTGTATCCTCAGCCCGGCACAACTCATTTGTCAGTTTCCAAGACAACCGCTCCCGTTGATGAAGGTATCGAATTCACAGCTAAGGGTGCTCACCAGTATGCATGGGTTGGTTTGTTTAAAGCAGGTGAAAAGCCCGGTGATGTAAAATCAATTTACTGGTACGAAATGGGCGAAAATGAATTTTCCGGAAATATTCCCAAAACTGAAGGTATCAAGGATAACGACAGAGGCGCGCTTACACCCGGTAATTACACACTTTACCTCTTTGTTGACGAAGATTACACAGTTGACCAGCAGGTTAATATAACACTTACAGCTGCTGAAGGCGCACATTCCAGCCTTGACTTCCCGAACCCCAGAAAGGTTGATGTGTTGCAGGGCGAAAGCTTCCAGACAGCAGGTTGGGGACTCCATCCCTCCGGTATCTCTTCCTTCTTCTATACAGTTGACGGCGGTTCCAGAATCAACTTTACAAATGTAGGCGTAAGAGAAGATATATACGCTGTTGAAGCTTATGCAGGCTACAGAGATGCTTGTGCTGACGGTAACAGCTTTGACGGTCACATTTCCACAGAAGGTTGGGCGCCCGGCAAGCACACAGTTAACATAGGTGCTATTTCAAAGAGCGGTTACGAGATCAAGATGGGCACGATCGAAGTTAATGTAAAGATTAAGCTTACAGTTAAGGAAGATCTTGGTGTTGTTATTGACACAGCTGAAGATACACGTATCGTTAAAAATATTACAGTAGGTGCTACTGTTGCTGATATCAAGGCTATATTCAATGAAGCTTGTACAGTAGTTGATGCAAACGGTAAGACTATTGCAAACGGCAATCGTATAGGAACAGGTTGCAAGGCAGTATATTACAACGGTGATGTAATCGATGATGAAGTGGTTATCATTGTTACAGCTGATGTCGACGGTGACGGTATTTCCAATGGTAAGGACCTTATCAGAATGAAGAAGTTCCTTGCAAATACTGGTGCGATCCAGTATGAGGCTGCTGCTGACATAAACGGCGATGGCGTTGTTACAGATGCTGACGTAAGTGCGGCTGTAGGTTATTTCGGCTAATATAAATCTTTGTTAAGATTGCATATAGGTATAAATTCCTGATTGTATAGAAATCCACCCGGAGAAGAGTAAAAGTCTTTTTCGGGTGGAATTTTTATTTAATAATTATACATATAAAAATGTACACAAAAATATATTATCTTACTTGACAAAGTTCAGTTGCTGTTGTATCATTAATAGAGAAACTAAAGGAGGAGAGAACAATGGCATATATCGAATATAGAGATATAAGCAAAAATTACGGTACATTTCCTGCACTTACGGGAATCAATCTTGATATAGGCGAAGGCAGAATAGTTGGACTTTTGGGCCCTAACGGAAGCGGTAAAACCACACTTATTAAGCTTACAGCGGGAATTTTGACACCTACTATGGGAAAAATAAGAGTATGCGGTGCCCCCATTGGTGTTGAAAGTAAGAAAAATATTTCGTATTTACCGGAAAGAACATATCTTGATGAAACGCTGACACCTGAAAAAACTCTTGGATTTTTCTCGGATTTTTACCCGGATTTTGATCGTGTTAAGGCA
Organism: Eubacteriales bacterium; assembly: GCA_045636245.1. Classification (GTDB taxonomy): domain Bacteria; phylum Bacillota; class Clostridia; order Oscillospirales; family CAG-272; genus RGIG7213. Next base: position 13,624 of record JAZTXA010000013.1, read on the forward strand.
AAAGAGCTTATGACACAGCTTAATGTAGATCCAAGACGAAAGATCAAGGCTATGTCAAAGGGTGGGAAAGAAAAGCTCCAGCTTGCATTGGTTATGAGTAGGAAGGCAAAAATATATATACTCGACGAACCTATTGCGGGTGTTGATCCTGCTGCAAGAGAATTTATTTTAAATACAATATTGAAAAATTATGCAGAAAATTCAACGATTGTAATTTCCACACATTTGATATCCGATGTCGAATCAGTGCTTGATGATGCTATTTTTCTGTCTTACGGAAAAATC
>JAZTXA010000014.1:0-8382 GCA_045636245.1 Eubacteriales bacterium
ACCTCGGCGGTACAAATATCGCCGCAGGTCTTGTAGACGAAAATAATAACATTGTCAAAAAAATGTCCGTGCCCACGCTTCCCGAAAGAGGAAACGATGCGGTAACATCTGATATCGCAAAGCTGATAAACGATGTGGCAACTGCATACGGTATCACACTTGATGAAGTGGCATATGCAGGCTTGGCAACTCCCGGTGCCATCAACTGTGACACGGGCACTATCGACAGAGCTTGTAATCTGCTTATGGAGGATTATCCCATTGTTGATAAGCTTTCAAAACTCACACCCGTCAAGATCTATCTTGAAAACGATGCAAATGCCGCAGCCCTCGGTGAGGCTGTTGCAGGTGCCGCAAAGGGTGCGAAATATTCCGTTATGGTAACTCTCGGCACAGGTGTCGGCGGCGGTATCGTTATTGACGGAAAGGTATATTCCGGATTCAACTATGCGGGCGGCGAGCTTGGACACATGGTCATCGAGCATAACGGCAGACAGTGCAACTGCGGACGTAAAGGATGCTGGGAGGCATACAGCTCTGCCACGGCTCTTATTGAGATGACAAAAGAGGAAATTGCAAAATCCCCCGATTCCGAGCTTGCAAAAATTGCACAGGAAAAGGGTAAAGTCAACGGCAGAACAGCGTTTCTTGCCAAGGATAAAGGTGATGCGGCAGGTATAAGAGTAGTTGAAAAATACCTTGACTATCTCGCTTGCGGTATCACAAACGTAATAAACCTGTTCCAGCCTGATATCGTCTGCATCGGCGGCGGTATCTCAAACGAGGGTAAGGGTCTTATCGATCCGCTTTTAGGCAGAATAAACAGCGAAGTGTTTACAAAGACGATAGCACCCGAAAGACAAACCGTTATCCGTCTTGCAATGCTTGCAAATGACGCGGGTATTGTCGGTGCGGCAAACCTCGGTAAGTAATATGAGCGTAAAAAAATATATTGTACCCGTTATACTGTACGTCCTGCTTTTTGCAGGACTTGCAGTGGGTGCGTTTTATGACTATCAGATATCTTCCACCCTTACACAGATGGAGGACTCGTGGGCTCGCTTTATGGAAATATGGGCAGAGCCGCCGTCACTTCTTTTTGTTGCATTTTCATTTGCCGCACTTGCGGTATACGTTGTAAAGCAAAAAGTAAAGGGGAAAACGTATCTTTCCGGACTGTGTATAACGGGCGGTATGATAGCAACGTATTCCACTATCACAAGAACGGTTGAGTATTACAGTGTTGAGGCTTATGAAATGACCTTGACAAAAATACTGTCGGCGGTCGGTGCGGGTGTTATTATAGTTATCTTTTTAAGACTGTCGTACATGATAAAGGACGAAACGCTCAAAAAAATAAAGCCGGCACTTGTGACTGTTGTTGCTGTAGGTCTTGCAACGCTTGTGATTATTTCCGCAATCAAAACCATGTGGGGCAGGGAAAGATTCCGTGCAATGTCCGATATTTCGGGCTTTACAAGATGGTATATACCTGTAGGACGCGCGGCTGACGATGCGCATAAGTCGTTCCCGTCGGGACACACGTCAAACGCGGTGATTATATATACGCTTTCATTTATCTTCGATAAGCTCGGAGATAAAAAGAAGGCAAACACGGTAAAAGCCCTTGCGATACTTTGGGTGGCTTTGGTTATGTTTTCAAGGATAGTTTGCGGTGCGCATTTTCTTTCCGATACGTGCGCAGGCGCCGCCATCACGATGACCATTGTTATCGTGTGCCGTAAAATATTCTGTAAGGACGGTCAAAAACTTTAAAGGTCGGCTTATGAAATCGTTTAAAACTACAAAAATTGCCTGTTACATAGGTTTTTTCACACAGGCTGTTATAATCAATCTTGCGCCCGTGCTGTTCATTGTTTTCAAAGGACAGTTCGGGCTTTCGTATGAGGAGCTCGGCAGGCTTATCCTCATAAATTTCGCCGTGCAGATAACCACGGATGTCGTTTCATTAAAGGTTCTTGAACGGGTATCCTTGCGCGCACAGCTTCTGACAGCACATATACTGTCTTTTTTGGGTCTTATCGGTATGTCGGTGTTTCCGAACATTATGTCCCCGTACACCGGACTTGTTTGTGCTGTTGTCTTGTATTCTGTTGGCGGAGGGCTTATCGAGGTTTTGCTGAATCCCGTTGTGTCGCACTTGCCCGAAACAAACACAAAGGTTGAAATTCCGCTTTTGCACTCGTTTTATTGCTGGGGGCATTTACTCACTTGCCTTTTGTCAACGATGTATCTGTACTTTTCGGATAATTGGAGGGTGCTTCCCATTTTGTGGTCGCTCGTTCCTTTGACGGCATCGCTTATGTTTTTTAAAGCACCGCTTCCCGAATTTGAAAAAGGAAAAGAAAGAACACCTATACGAAAGCTCCTTAAATCGAAAGCGTTTTTAACGCTTATGCTCGTTATGGTATGCTCGGGTGCGGCTGAACAAGCGGTGGCGCAGTGGGTGTCCTACTTTGCTGAAATCGGACTGCAAATACCGAAAATATACGGCGATGTCATAGGTGTGTGCGGATTTGCCTTTTGTATGGCGCTTTGTCGTACACTTTACGGAATTTTCGGCGAACGCTTCAATATCAAAAAGGTGTTGTTGGTATCTGCACTTCTTTGCGTCGTTTCGTATGTTTTGATATGCCTTGTTAATTCACCCGCAGTTTCCATTGTCGGCTGTATCTTGTGCGGTGTGTCAGTGGCTCTTATGTGGCCGGGCACCGTTGCGGGGGCTGACGAGGATTTTCCCCACGGCGGTGCTGTGATGTTCGCGCTTCTTTCGGTAATGGGCGATGTCGGTTGTTCGGCAGGCCCTTGGATAACGGGACTTGTGTCGGATATTGTCGAAAAAAACACATCATTTTTTGAAAACCTCGTGTTCTTTGACGGTATGGCACCTGATCAGATAGCACTCAAATGCGGAATATTCGTAATAATCGTATTCCCGTGTATCATGGCACTGTGCCTATCCCATTATATAAGGAATAAATATAAATAGTAGGGCGGGGGCTTGCTCCCGCCGCTTTGTCCCGTTTTGATGAATTTGTATTCGATTGCGGATGAGGCGTCAGATTAAATGGGTATCAGACGAAAATAAGCGCCCGTCCGCACCCCCTCGGACATAGGGCGCCACACCGTCGGACGGTGTTTTATAAAATGAAAAAAGTTATCAAAACCACTTGACAAAACAATGTAAATGTGATATTATATCTTGTACAAAAAAGCAGAAACGATTTTCCGTTCTCACCTTGACCGCTTAAAGCTGTGGGTTAATACTTACAAACGGCTGTGTTATGCCGTGGTTTTGGTATGCGGGAAAAATGTTTCACCGCATTTTTTTAATCTATTTTGGAGGTGTTTGGCAATAAGCACTAAGGATCTTTTAATCAATGACGACATTAAACTCGCACAGGTAAGAGTAGTCGGTGATGACGGTGAGGTCTTCGGAATTATGACCGCCGACGAAGCACGTGAGATCGCGTATGACAGAGGGCTTGACCTCGTTCTTATCGCACCCACTGCAAATCCCCCCGTGTGTAAGGTTATTGATTACGGTAAGTACCGCTTCGACCGTGACAAAAGGGAAAAGGAAGCAAAGAAAAAACAGCAGAATACCGAAGTCAAGGAAATCCAGCTTTCGCTTACGATCGATACTCACGATTTTATGACAAAGGTAAAACATGCCCACCGTTTCTTGAAGGGAATGGATAAGGTTAAGGTCGTTGTCAGATTCAGGGGAAGACAGATCACTCATCAGAGCATGGGTTACGATATTCTCCAACGCTTTGCTGATGCATGTGCCGAATACGGCGCTTGCGATAAACCCCCGGTGGCAGAAGGCAGAAACATTACAATGATGCTTTCTCCCATCAAACCCGATGCAAAAAACAAAGGTTGATATTTGCGCCCCTTTGATGCGTAGTATCACAGAATTTATTTACAGGAAAGGAAAAAATCATGGGAAAAATCAAGTCACATAAGGCCTCGTCCAAAAGATTCAGTCTGACAGGCACAGGCAAGGTTAAGATCAATCACACAAACCGCCGTCATAAGCTCGGTAAGAAGAGCACAAAGCGTAAGAGAGACCTCAGACAGAGAGGCTACCTCAGCGATTGCTTCACAAAGACTGTTAAGTCTCTTATCCCCAAGGACTGATTTAGGAAGAATAGGAGGAATTTGAAAAATGGCAAGAATTAAAGGCGCATTGGCAACTCGTAAGAGAAGAAATAAAATGCTCAAGCTCGCAAAAGGCTACTGGGGTGCAAAGAGCAAGCACTTCAAGATGGCTAAGCAGCAGGTAATGAAGAGCGGTAACTACGCTTTCGCAGGCAGAAAGATGAAGAAGAGAGACTTCCGTCGTCTCTGGATCACAAGAATCTCTGCACAGGCAAAGGTTAACGGTATGAACTACTCCACATTCATGAACGGTCTTAAAAAGGCAGGAGTAACACTCAACCGTAAGATGCTCGCTGAAATCGCTGTTTATGACAAGGATGCTTTCGCAGCACTTGCAGAACAGGCAAAGGCAGCACTTAAATAAGTTACTTAAATTCCCGACAGTTAACCGCTGTCGGGTTTTTGTTTTGCCCGAATGTTTTTTTTGCGGAGGCGGGGTGTCGAGTATATGTCGCTCTGTATGGTATCGTATCGGCTGAATGTGACAGATTTTCTCCTTAAAAATCGAACAAATATTCGATTTTTTGTATATTTGTTCATTTTTCTGTGATATAATAAATGTGTATTAAAATATTCAGAGGTTTATCATGGTACAGCTTACCGAAAAAGAACGGAAAATATACGAATTTATCGTTGATGAAATAAATAAGGGCAAATGCTCCCCGTCTGTGCGCGATATAAAAGATGCAATAGGCTTTGCAAGCACATCGACCGTACACGGATATCTTCAGAAGCTTGAAGAAAAAGGGTATATACAAAGGGAGCAGGGAAAGTGCCGCACCGTGCGTGCAGGCGGAAGCACGACACCGTCGATTCCCGTGCTCGGCAAGGTTGCCGCAGGACAGCCGATATTTGCTGAGGAGAATTACGACGGATATATAAGCGTTCAGATTCCCACGGGATACAGATCCGGAGAGGTTTTTGCGCTCCGTGTCAAGGGCGAAAGCATGATAGAGGCGGGAATACTTGACGGGGATTACGTTGTTATAAGCAAAACACCGTGCGCAGAAAACGGTGACATTGTGGTCGCACTTATTGAGGATGAAGCGACAGTCAAGACGTTTTATAAGGAAAAAGGACACATAAGGCTCCAGCCCGAAAACAGCACTATGCGCCCGATAATCGTTAAAGAAGTTTCCATCGTAGGTAAGGTAATTGCAAACATCAGATTTTATAAGTAAACAAAATGTAAATGTTTTACTTATGTATTGACAAATCGGAATATAAGTGATATAATCTATGCGTTAATCCGAAGACAGCAGGTTTCGGTAAAAGCGAAAGCTTTCCTGCCGAGGGGAAAACGGTATATACTTTTTGGTATTTTTACGCTTTCTTTTCGGTCAAGAAAAGAAGGCGTTTTCTGTTTTCGGAAGACAAAACCAAAACGGAGGTAAATAATCAAATGGCAAGCGAAAAAATCAAGGCCCAAAAACAACAGATCGTTGCTGACCTTGCTGAAAAGCTCAAGACTGCTTCCTCTTGCGTTATCGTAACATATGCCGGCATTACGGTTGAAAACGATACAAAGATGAGAGCTGAGCTCAGAGAAGCAGGCGTTGACTACTCTGTCATTAAGAACACAATGACAAAGAGAGCTGTTGAAGAAGTAGGCTATGCACAGCTTGGCGATGTTCTTGAAGGCATGACAGCAGTTGCGATCAGCCAGAATGATCCTGTTGCTCCCGCAAAGATCCTCAAGAAGTACGCTGACACAGTTGAGACATTTGACATAAAGGCAGGCTTTGTTGACGGTGAAATCCTTGACAAGGCAGGCGTTATGGCTCTTGCTGAAATTCCGTCCAAGGAAACTCTTATTGCGAAGATCCTCGGATGTGTTCGCTCCCCCTTGTACAACCTGGCATATGTGCTCCAGGCTATTATCGACAAGCAGGGTGAAGGCGCACCCGCTGCTGAAGCAGCACCCGCTGAAGAAGCTGCAGCTGAATAATTCGGCTTCATAAAATTTACTGAAAAAATACGAAAGGTGTATTAAAAATGGCTAACGAAAAAATCGAAAAGATTCTTGAAGAACTTGATTCCCTTACAATACTTGAACTTGCTGACCTCGTTAAAGGTCTCGAAGAAAAATACGGCGTAAGCGCTGCTGCTCCCGTTGCAGTTGCAGGCGCTGCTGCTCCTGCTGCAGCTGCTGCAGAAGAAAAGACAGAATTTGACGTAATCCTCGCTTCCTTCGGTTCCTCCAAGCTCGGAGTTATCAAGGTTGTTCGTGAACTTACAGGTCTCGGCCTTAAGGAAGCTAAGGAAATCGTTGAAGGCGCTCCCAAGACACTTAAGGAAGGCGTTGACAAGGCTACTGCTGAAGATTACAAGGCAAAGCTTACAGAAGCAGGCGCTACAATCGAAATCAAATAATAGATTTTTATCTATGAAAACCGCACCGTCAGGTGCGGTTTTTTATTTGATAATTGCTTGTAAACATCTTGACTTTTTATTTCTTGTGCTGTATCATTTTAAGTGTGATCGAGGAGGATGATGATATGAAGAAATTTTTAAAGATATTTTCGGTTTCATTTGCGCTTGTTTCCTCACTTTTGCTTTTTTCCTGCGGCAACGGCACATCTGATACAGAACAGACAGTAACTGATGCACAAAGCGAAGAGCCTTTAAGCTATGAGCAAATAACACAAGAAAAGGCAAAAGAGCTTATGGAAACGCAAACGGATTATGTGATAATTGATGCAAGAACAGATGAAGAATTTGCACAAGGTCACATTGAAGGTGCTGTTCTTATCCCGGAATATGAAATAAGACAGAAAGCACCGCAGATTATTCCGGACAAAGATACGCTCATTCTCGTCTACTGCCGAAGCGGAAGAAGAAGTAAAATAGCGTCCGAGGAGCTTGTAAAATCAGGCTACACAAACGTCAAGGAATTCGGCGGTATAATCGATTGGAAGTACGGAACGGTAAAATGATTGTGAATAGAAAGAAATATTATTTTGTTGCATATTGAATTAAAATCGTCATTTTGCACAATACAAATCGCCATAAATTGTTTATATGACGAAAAAAAATTATTTTGTCTATATTGACAATGTGAATTTATTATGATATAATAAAGGTGATGGAATTCTACATTTTAGGAGAAAAAACATGAAAAAGTTTTTAGCGATCACTCTTGCCCTCACAATGATGCTTTCAGTAACCGCATCAGCAGCAAGCATTTGGGATTATTTAGGCGGCTTGTTCGGCGTAAGCTCCGGCACTTCCACCACAGTAACAACTACAGCAAGCAGCTCAAAGACAACAACAAGCAGTTCAAAGACGACAACGAGCAGCTCCAAAGCAACTACAACAACATCCAAGACCACGACTTCCACAACAAAGACGAACTACAACAAGGCTATTACACCTGCAAAGACGTATAAGCCCAGCGTTTCTGTTCCTGCATATTCCGGCAAGGCATACGTTGCAGTAAACGGAAACAAGCCCTTTTTCAAGGAAACAGAAAAGACAACAGTTGCATTTGAATATTACGGCGCACTCGATTCACTTAAGAGATGTACATATACATTCGCTTGCGTAGGCAAGGAAATAATGCCTACAACTAAGAGAGGAAGTCTTTCACACAAGCCCACAGGCTGGGTACAGAATCAGTATGATTTTGTTGAAAGCAAGAACCTTTATAACCGTTGCCACCTTATCGCATGGCAGCTCACAGGCGAAAACAACAACAAGCAGAACCTTATAACAGGTACAAGATATATGAATATTCAGGGCATGGTTCCGTTTGAAGATATGATTGCCGACTATGTAAAGGAAACAGGCAATCACGTTATGTACCGTGTAACACCTATTTTCGAAGGCAATAACTTGCTTGCAAGCGGTGTGCTTCTCGAGGGTTGGTCTGTTGAAGACAATGGCGACGGCATTTGCTTCAATGTTTACGCATATAATGTTCAGCCCGGTGTTAAGATTGATTATAAGACAGGTAATAACTCAGCAGATACAAGCGCAACAACGACCTCCAAACCCAGCACAGCACAGGAAAAAACTTACGTTGTAAACAAGAACGGCTACAAGGTTCACCTTCCCACTTGTGGAAGCGCTAAGAACATGAGCGCTAAAAACCGCGTTGAGTTCACAGGTACTGTAAACGAGCTTTTGGCTAAATACCCCAAGGCAACGTCAGCAGGATGCTGTAAGCCGTATTAATTTATCTAAGGATACTTT
>JAZTXA010000015.1:0-31543 GCA_045636245.1 Eubacteriales bacterium
CGCATGACTGTTAATCATGATGTCGCTGGTTCGAGCCCAGCAGGGGGAGCCAAACAAGAAGCAGGTCGCATTAGCGGTCTGTTTTTTGTTTTTGATGTAAAAGAAGGGCTCGAAAGGGCGGTCCAAATGAAGTGGCCGGTGGGCACTTCATCCGCCCGTGGCTTTTCCGCAGAAAAGCGAGCCCAGCAGGGGGAGCCAAGAAAAAAGACCGTTCGAAAACGGTCTTTTTTCTATTCAATCCGAAGGATTGGTATGTAATCACGACGCAGTCGTGCATGGCATCGCCGTCAGGCGTATGGATCACGCATCAGCATCTATCCTCCTTCGGATTGATGCCATACATCACTTCGTGATGATTCCATACCGCAGACAAGCTGCGGATTACATACACGCCTTCGGCATAATTCATAAGAGTAGAAATGCACTTTTACACAAATGTCCTTGATTTCGGGGGGCTTTTCGTGTTTTTAGGGATAAAAAATATACCCCTTTCACCACTGCACATTTTCCCCGACCTTATGGACTTGAACCTGCGACTTGTAATTGAGAACTATATTGAAATATTTACGATCGTGTGATATAATCAAATTTATGAAAGGTGGTATATCTATGAAAAAGGTCATTTCTTATTTCTTTTTTGTACTGATGATTGTGGTATTTATATTTGAATTATACTTTAGCATCGCAGGTGCTATTGACATGAATAATCAATTGGCTGAACTTGCAGCGAGGGAAGCAAGCGGACACGAGTATTTAGGTGTTGGAGCAGATATCCTTGTGTTTGGAGTTGTTCTTCTTTCTGTTGTCGGATTAGTTATTTCCCTTGTTTCTTGTAAAATTGCGCAAAGCCGAGTAGTCAGAATAGTGTCAGCGGTGACTTGTCCTTTGTTTTTACTGCCGATTTTTGTTTGCACTCTTATTTTGACGTTATGAATGATTAGTATGAACTGAAATTGAAGGTTCGAAATTGTTAGGTGAACTCAAACGGGAAGTAGGTCGCATTTGCGGTCTGCTTTTTGTTTTGATTTATATATGAGGGCTCGAAAGGGCGGTCCAAATGAAGTGGCCGGTGTACACTTCATCCGCCCGTGGCTTTTCCGCAGAAATTTGTAAGAACACCGTGATGCTGTTTGTATATATATCAATATTAACTGCAAATATAATCTTGACTTAATTTATTGAATCATGCTATAATGGTGATGAAAAGATGAAAGTTTAAAAGCAAAATAATTGTACTGAATTAAGAGGATTATATATTGTGAAATATACTGAAATCGAATGGAACGGATTTAGCGGTGTGGAGTTTACATTTCAAGATTCTGATGCCAAGGTGATAAAACCAAATGTTGTACCTAACGGCAAATGGGCGCTCAAAACCGAATATTTCGGTGCATTTCCGAATGTTGAAATTGAACTTCTGAACAGAGGTTGGCATATTGCGTATCAGAAAAATGACAATCGCTGGGCGGGCGAAAAGGATCTTGCACGAAAGGCGGATTTTATAAAGTTCGTGAGCTCTGAATTTTCTTTGGAATCCCGTTGCACCATGGTTGGAATGAGCTGCGGCGGGATGTACGCTGTTTTGCTGGCATCACGCTGTCCTGAGCTTGTTGATGTGCTTTATCTTGATGCCCCCGTTATGAATCTTTTAAGCTGTCCGTGTGATATGGGTATCGGGCAAAGCGGTCTTTACGAGGAGTTTTACCGTTTTACCAAGAAAACAAAAAGCGAGATGCTTTCTTACAGAAATCATCCGATAGATCATATACCTGCTTTGCTTGCGAATGATATTCCCATTGTTTTGGTTGCAGGTGACAGCGACAGGATCGTACCTTATGAAGAAAACGGTGCGATACTTGCAGAATATTACGAAAAACACGGCGGAAGAATACGTGTTTTTGTAAAAAAAGGCTGTGACCACCATCCGCACGGATTTGAAAACGGCGCCGTAATTGCCGATGAAATTATGTTATTTGCATGTTGAATATATTATTTTTATAAAAAAACGGTATTTTCAAAATATGATCTTTTTGTGTATATAGATTATTCAATATATTCGCTTGCTTGAATGTTTCAGACCGTCGACAAAGATTGTCGGCGGTCTATTTTTTAATTGGTAGGCATTTTTGACCGTGATGTAAATGTTGACATTCAAAGATGCGTATGATAAAATAAATTCGTAAAAAAATGTAACGTTTCAGCCTTTTTACAATCTTATAGTTGAAAGGACGGTGATGATGTGACTGAGTTCGAAAAGCTTTTTGCAGAGAAGCGGGAGTTTATTTTCAAGTATTTAATGACGCTTTCAAAGGACTATTCTTTAGCCGAGGAGCTGACACAGGAAACCTTTTTCCGTGCGTATATGAATTTTTCCTCTCTCAGGGATAAAGAAAAAGCATCTGTGTGGCTTTGCAGTATTGCCAAAAATACGTATTTTGCATACTGTAACGAGCAAAAGAAAAAGTACACCTCCGATGTACTTGAAAATATGAGCGATGGCGAAAGCGTCGAGGAAACATTTATCGATAAGGAGCTTTCAAAAAAAGCGCTTATGTGTTTACATGAGCTTGAAGAACCGTATAAGGAAGTCTTTATGCTTTCAGTGTTTGGTGATTTTTCAATGAAGGATATCAGCGCACTTTTCGGCAAAAGCGAAAGCTGGGCACGTGTCACGTTTTACCGTGCAAAACAAAAACTTTCGGAAAGAATGAGGTAATGAAATGAACTGTAATGTTGTAAAAGATCTGCTTCCGCTGTATATTGACGACTGCTGCAGTGAAGAGTCCGCACGCCTTGTCTGTGAGCATCTTGAAAAATGCGATGCGTGTAAAAAAATCTTTGATGATATGAACACTCCGACAGAGGTATCGGAATCAAAGAAAAGCAAAAAAATGCTCGGCAGACTCAATGAGTGGAAAGCTTCTGTCATGCAATCGGCGCTTTTGTTTATTTCCTTTGCACTTATAACCGTCGGTGTTGCGTTTGAAGCAAAAACACCCACGGGACTTATGAACGGATTCTGGGCATCAAATCTTGTAATCCCTGCCACGGGCTTCATGCTTTCGCTTGCAAATTGGTATTTTGTGCGCCTGTATAAAAACAGAAAAGCTTTTTCAAATGTTTCATCACTTTCAACGCTTTGTATAACCGTCGGTGCTTATATATGGTCGCTTTTCCATTACGGAGTAGATGTGATGTCGCTTTTTGTGGAAAAAAATATTGACGCTAATATGGAAATAATACACTCAATATTTCTTTTAAACGGTATCGGTATTTTGCTTATGTTCGTATTTTGTATTCTGTCAAAGGTGTTATCGGATAAGTATGCAAAAATGCTCGGCAAAGAGTGAATATGAAAAAGACAATATCTTTTTTGATCTTTGCGCCGTGTGTATTAAGTGCGCTCATCATCGTCACAGCTTTGATTTTTGAGTGTGCAGGGTATAATATCGGAATTTACAATATCGGAATTTTCGGTATACCGCTTTTTCAGCCTATTCCGTATCTTGGGCTTGTTTTGTTGTGCTGTGCTTTCTTTTTGATATATAAGCGCGGACGTGGTACGGTTATTAAAACGGTTTTTGCGATATTATCGCTTTTGTGTATCTACTTTTTATGCGTTATTCTGTTCTTTCGGCTTCTTTTCGGCACTTTCGGCGAAAATACTGTTGTAAAGACTATTGAATCGCAAAGCGGAAAATACTATGCCGAGGTAATTGACAGCGATCAAGGAGCACTCGGCGGTAACACATTTGTTGACGTATATGAAAAAAGTATTATAGAAACACCCGTTTTGACCGTTTCTAAAAAGCCGAAGCGTATCTATTCGGGTAGATGGGGCGAGTATAAGAAAATGCAGATATACTGGGAAAATGACACATGTATAGTCATAAATTCAGTTGAATATGAGATAGAATGAAAAGACACGGCAAGGGTGACCTTGCCGTGTATGCGTTTGTGTTAAATTGTGCCGGTTACTATAAGCGTGCTTACGCCGGGGACGACAACTACAGCACCTGTTTCAGGGTTAGTTGTAAATGTTGCGGCGGGAACGGTTATTTCACCTGCTGTTGTTGTGAAAAGTCCCGTAGCTTCATTGTATGTGTATTCTTCGCCTTCCGTCCATACTGTACCGTTGAAGGTTACAACTATATCGGACAAAATGGGGTCGAATATGTCTGTTATTACAGCGTTTGCATCAGTCTCTGCTGCTGTGTTGCCGTAGTTCTGCAAAAGGAACGTGTATGTTACTCTGCCGTTTTCGGCAACGGGTATCGGCTGTATGCTTTTTGTGATGGTGAGATCGGGTTCGTCGTCGGGCGTTACCGTTTCGGAAACTGTGATGGGTGTGGGAATACCGTTACCGTCAACAGTTGCCGTGTTTGTGATGCTTCCCAATGTGTCAAGCGGTGCGAATTGGTTTACCTGCGCCTCGTAAACAATGATAAGGTTACTGTCAGCGGGCAATGTTATACCGCTGAAAACAAGCGGAGGACCTGCGGTAACTGTCGGTGCGGGCTGAAGAACGCCGTTGATGTACAGACGCACTGAGCCGTCTGTATACGTAAGCGGATATAATGTTTCACCGTCCGCAGTGTATGCTCCGAGGTTGTCTGTTACGGAAAGGTCCGTCACAGCGGTAGCGCCTGCATTAACTGCGCTTATAATATATGTTACGTCCTCACCGAGCGTGTAATCGGTTGATAAAGCCGTTTTTGCGGCGGAGATGACTTCAAGTATCTCGCCGACAGCCACGTTTGAGCTGATGACGGAGTTGTTGTAGGTCAACTGTGCCTGATTCGTAAATTGTGCCATATTATCTCCTTAAATATCATATTTCGGGCTTATGCCCACTGATATGATATGCGACAGTATGGCAAACGTGACGAATTTTGTCGTTAGAAGGCAGACAGCTTTTCTTCCGCTTCCTCTATTCCCTCGTATGCTTCGAGGATGTTTTCTTCGATTTCTGTTTTTTTACGGTCAAGCTCCATCAGCTTCATGTAGTCACAAGCGGAGAGCTCGATTTCTTCTTCAAGTGCTTCGAGCTCCTTTTCCGCTTTTTCTATAAAGTCCTTCGTTTTTTTGATATAATTTTCAAGCTTTCGTTTTTCAGCTTGATTCTTTTTATTTTCAAGATACTGCGCCTTGCTGTCGCTGACAGAGTCGCTTTTTTGAAGTGTCTGCACGCCCAAATCACGCTGTGAAAGGTATGAAATATATGACTCGTAATTTCCGTGATGGTCGAGGATTGGTGAACATCCGATATCTATCACCCTGCTTGCAAGTTTTTTGATAAAATAACGGTCGTGTGAGACGGAAATGACTGTACCCTCAAAGTCAACAAGTGCATTTTCGAGTGCTTCTCTTGTCGGAATGTCGAGGTGGTTTGTGGGCTCGTCAAGCAATAGAACGTTATTTTTCCTCATTATGAGCTTTGACAGCGTAAGTCTTGCTTTCTCACCGCCGGATAAATTGCCGACAGTCTTTTTTATGTCATCACCCTTAAACAAAAACAAAGCAAGAGCTGAACGGATCTCGGTCTGTGTTGCATTCGGAAATTCATCCCACAGCTCCTCAAGCACGGTCTTTGAGTCGCTTAACTGTTGGTTTTCCTGATCGTAATAGCCGATGCGTATATTGTACCCGAATTCATAAGTACCCGAATCGGGGTACATACGTCCGTTGAGTATTTTGAGAAGTGTACTCTTTCCGCTTCCGTTTTTGCCCGTTATAAATGCAAAATCGCCTTTTTTTATAAGGAATGAAACATCGGAGAAAAGATGCTTATTCCCGAATGATTTTGAAAGTTTGTCAAGTTTCAAAACGTCCTGCCCCGATTCGCTTCCCGAATCAAAGCGCATACGCACATGGTCGGGTAACTTGTCGGGTGCATCAAGCTTCACCATACGGTCAATAGCCTTCTGTCTGCTTTCTGCGGCAATTATGTTCTTTTCTCTGTTCCAACGCTTTTGCTGTTCAATAAACGCTTCCATGTGCGCTATCTTGCGCTGTTGGTTGTCATAGTGGCGCTTTTGTATCTCACGGTCCTTTTCTTTTGTACTTACAAATGCGGAATAATTTCCGCCGTACATCTTGCCCTTGCCGTATTCGATATCGAGAATCTTCGTGCAGATCTTATCGAGAAAATATCTGTCATGTGATACCGTAATGATGGTTTTTGACATTTGGGAAAGTATATCCTCAAGCCAGAAAAGCGTTTGTGTGTCAAGGTGGTTTGTCGGCTCGTCAAGCAGTAAAATATCGGGCGGATTTAAAATAAGCTTACCAAGGGCAAGGCGTGTTTTCTGTCCGCCTGACAGCACATTTACAGGCTTGTTAACGTCATTTTCCGAAAAACCGAGCTTGTAGAGAAACGACATGGCACGGTTTTTGTATTCAAATCCGCCGTCTTTGGCAAATTTTTCGTTTAACTGCGTGAATGCGGAAATAACGCTTTCATCACCGTTATCTATACGCATCTGAAGATTTGCAATTTCTTCTTCCGTTTTTATAAGACTTTCATACGCGGTCAGCATTTCTTCATATACTGTGAGGGAAGACTCCAAAACAGCATTTTGCGAAAGCATACCGACAGTCTTGTCTTTTGAAATGTATACATCTCCGCTTGTGGCTTCATACTGTCCGGTTATAATTTTTAAAAGCGAGGACTTGCCTGCGCCGTTGACACCGACGATTCCAAGCCTGTCGCCGTCATTGAGCGCAAAGCTCACACCGCACAGTATTTCCTCCACACCGAAGGACATTTTTATATTATCACAGCTTACAGAAATCATTTTGTTGATCCTTTATCTGAATTGGTACGAATAGAGCTTTTTATAAATTCCGTTTTCGTTCTTCATCAGCTCCTCGTGAGATCCTGTTTCCGAAATTCCGTTTTTGTCAAGCACGATTATCTCATCTGCATTCTTGACAGTTGAAAGCCTATGCGCAACCACAAGCACGGTGCGCCCGCGTGTAAGCTCGTCAAGCGATGCCTGAACAAGCATTTCCGTTTCGTTGTCAAGCGCACTTGTCGCCTCGTCAAGTATAAGCACGGGCGGGTTGCGCAAGAATACACGTGCAATTGAAATTCGCTGTTTCTGACCGCCCGAGAGCTTTATGCCGCGCTCGCCAACATTGGTGTTGTAGCCGTCGGGCAGAGTCATTACGTGCTCATGTATGTTTGCGCATTTAGCCGCTTTTATTATTTCTTCGTCTGTTGCATCGGGCGTACCGTATGCAATATTCTCACGTATCGTGCCGTTAAAAAGGAAAACATCCTGCGATACGACACCGATAGCATCTCTTAAGCTTTTTCTTGAAAGCTTTGTTATGTCAACACCGTCAAATGTGATAGTGCCTTCAGAAATCTCATAAAACCTCGGAATAAGGTTGCAAACCGTTGTTTTTCCGCCTCCCGACGGGCCGACAAGGGCCACCGTTTTACCGTGCGGTACGGTAAGCGAAAGGGAATTGATTACGTTTCGTGCTTCATTTGTATCATCGGTATTATATGAAAATGTTACGTTGTTAAAGCTTATCTCACCCTTGGGGTTTGTAAGCTCAACAGCATTAACAGCTTCCTTTTCAGGTTCCGTTCCCATGATTTCGGCAAAGCGGGTAAAACCCGTCATACCTTCTTGGAACTGCTCAAAGAGGGAAACGAAACGCTTGATGGGGTCGAGAAACATTGTTATGTAAAGGAAAAATGCGGTAAATTCACCGATGTCAATAATACCCTTGTAGAAAAACAGACCGCCTGCGAATATGACTGTGAGATACAGCACATCGGAAAAGAACGTCATACCCGAGTGGAAAAGCCCCATTGCCCTGTACGCTTCGCCTCTGCACGATTTGAACTTTTCGTTTTCGGTATTGAATTTGTCAATTTCCGTGTCCTCTGCCGTATAAGCTCTCGTTATACGCACTCCTGCAATTGCTGTTTCAATGTTTGCGTTAACCTCAGCTATTTGCTCACGGCTTTTTTTGAAAGCTGAGTTCATAGACGAGCGCATTTTAAAAGCAAAGAATATTATAAGCGGTACTGCAATAAAGATTATAAGTGTCAAAGGCAGGCATATCATTGAAAGAATGACAAATGAGCCGATAAAAAGCACCAAAGCAAGGAAAAGGTTTTCCGGTCCGTGGTGCGCAAGCTCCGCGACATCAAAAAGGTCATTGATTATTCTTGACATTATCGCACCCGATTTGTTTTCGTCAAAGTACGAAAACGGGAGCTTTTCAAGATGTGCAAATAAATCGCGGCGCATATCTGCCTGCATGCGTACACCGACTGTGTGACCGTAGTAAGCAACGCAGTAATTCAGCATGCATTTAATTGCATATATACACAGAAGTGCCAATGACCATACAATAAGCAGTCGTATCTTCTGGTTCGGAACATAGTCGTTTATGATATTTTTTGTTACCATAGGGAAAAATAAGTCCGCCGCGGCAATAAGAAAAGAACATACCATATCGAAAATAAACAGCTTCTTATGCGGTCCGTAGTATTTTATAAACTGTTTTATAAGCTTCATTTTTCTTTAACCCCCTTGATTGTAACTGTGTATTTATCTATTAATCTGCAAGGCTTGTACGCGAGCTTTGAGGTACGAAGCCCCTCATCTCCCGTGTCGTCCTCACGGTTTATATATACCGCACCTTTTTGTTTTGCAAAGGCGGCAAATTCGCTTACCGTGTATTGATAAAGACCACGGTATTCGGGCAGGGCTTTTTCAATGTGCGCATACATTGTGTCTCCGATGACCTCACCTGCGGTAAAAGAAATAACCTCGCCTTTGTCGTATACGGCGATGCCTTCAAATGCGTACAGATTGAAATTGTCAAGCACACGGATAACAGCGTCAATTTCCTTTAAAAACGGTGCTGAATTTTTAACTGTCACAGCTTTGTATTTTTTCATGAAGGCTTGTACATTTTCAACATCGGAATCATCTATCGGCTTTGCGTATGCATCGGGATACAGCTTTTTAAAAGCGTTCAGATGATTTTTTTGTCCGTGGTATTTCTTGCCTGAAAATGATATAAGGTCTTCGGCTAAATATACGTAATCGCATATATCACGTTCATATTCTTTTGAAATGTCGAAAAATTGGGAAAGCTGATTTATAAAATTGTCTGTAGCACCGTAAAATTTGCATACGATCCCGTTTTTAATGCAGTGGTTGTGTATTTCAAATATCGCATCCGCTACGTTTGCACCGTAGGGGATGGCGAACATTTCTTCACTTCCAACGCTTATTTTTTGTATAAGAGTATCTTTTACAACTGCGTGCTGTGTCTTGAATTCATCAAACCACATAAATATACCGCCGACAGTACCGTCACAACTGACGGCATTATCCTTTGGCAAATATTTTTTAAATTCGGGAATATCCCTAAGTTCTGTTTCAATAAATTTTATCATATTAATTCTTCTCTTTCGACGGATAATTATAGCAGAAGTATATTACCCTGTCAAGTTTTTTTAATTTACCGAATGAAAATTTCACAAATATAATGTATAATCATTATATTAAAGTGACAGAGGTATCAAAATGAATTGTAAAATAACCGTTATAGGAAGTTATATGACAGATCTCACCGTGTATACAGACCGTTTTCCGAATGACGGCGAGGCTGTACACGGAAGCCGTTTTCATATTGCACCCGGCGGTAAAGGCTCAAATCAAGCAATTGCCGCACACAGGGCAGGAGCTGATGTTATATTTATTGCAAAATTGGGGAATGATAAATTCGGTGTTGATGCGCTTGAGTTTTACGGAAAAGAGGGAATCGACACACGGTTTATAACACAAACCGACAAAGCACCTACGGGGATGACATCTATCACCGTCAACACAACAACGGGCGAAAACAGAATGGTGCTGTTTCCGGGTGCTAATTTGCTTCTTACGGCTGAAGATGTTTACAAAGCTGAAAAAGAAATTGCAAACAGCGACATACTGCTTTTCCAAAACGAAACAAGCGAGGAAAGCATTTTGGCGGGAATGATGATTGCAAGAGAAAACGGTGTTAAAACAGTGTTCAATCCCGCACCCGCAAGGGAAATACCGCAAGACTTTTTAACACGTGCAGATTTTATAACACCGAATCAGAGCGAGGTGGAGTTTTATTCCGGGGTAAAAGCAGATACTGTGGACGGGGCAAAGCTTGCCTGCAAAAAGCTTATGTTTAAGGGATGCGAAAATATAGTTGTGACGATGGGGGCGCAGGGCTCGTTTTATTATGGAGACTGCGGATATATTTATACCGAAGCTGTTAAAACCGATGCAGTTGACACAACGGGTGCCGGCGACAGCTTTAACGGTGCGTTCTGTGTTGCACTTGGCGAGGGTATGGATATTGAAGATGCACTTAAATTTGCAAATGCTTCAGCGTCGCTTTGTGTCGAAAGACGAGGAACAGCCGATGCCATGCCGTACAGAGGTGAAATAGAAGCACACAGAATGGTGCACTATCAAGTAGACCCGAGAAGAAAAAGATAAAAAAATAAAAAAAATTTCATTTAGGTGTTGACAAACGCCAAAAATTCTGCTATAATACACAAGGTTCAGAGATGAGCCACAAAATGAAAAATTGCGGATTTGTGTAAGGGTAGCACAGCAGACTCTGACTCTGTATGTGAGGGTTCAAATCCTACATCCGCAGCCAGAAAAAAGCACTTGCGAAAGCAAGTGCTTTTTTCAACTAAGTGCGCCTTTCGGCGCGTGAAGTTTGCTTCGCAAGTGAAGTTGTCCTGCGGACAGTGAAGTTTTTTCGGAAGTGAGTGGCGCACTTAACTTCACTTTGTGCGACAGCACAAAACTTCATTATGCCATAGGCATAACTTCACTGCGGTTTGCCGCAACTTCACTTTTGATGATATACAAGGCTTACGCCTTGATTTATTTGCAAAAGTGTGATATAGTGATAAAAAATAGAGATATTGTAGCTAAATGAATTTTCGGAGGTTATTTATGAGATTGGTTTTTCTTCGCTAAATACGACAAAGGCAAATCAAGGTAATAAACAATCTCGAAAAACGGTGGTAATATGAAAAAGAATTACAACTACTTTGTTACGCCTCAAAACACTTCGCAATTCAAATTAAAGCGGATTTTACATATTCTTTCAAACACCTGTCTTGTTATAAATTTAATTGTATTTGCTATTTTGTTACCCGATATACGACTTTGGACACTTGGTCTTGCTTTCATTTTTATTGCCTATACTTTACTCCAATTGTTTGACAAAAGACGAGATGAATGGGATTGGTGGGTTATAGTTTTCGGCATAATTCTTTCGGTTGCCGTTTCTGTTTGCTATGTTATTTTATTTGATCTTTATCTGTATTTCATTATATTAGCGGTACAAATTATAGTTTCAACAGTTGTTTTTTACATACTCAAGAAAAAATGATATGTCATTGAAATCCGTTTGAGTTAGAATCCTTAATGCAAAACGAAAAAATATTTTTTACGTAGCCTTTTCACAGAAAAAAGCACTTGCGAAAGCAAGTGCTTTTTTCAACTAAGTGCGCCTTTCGGCGCGTGAAGTTTGCTTCGCAAGTGAAGTTGTCCTGCGGACAGTGAAGTTTCTGCGGAAGTGAGTGGCGCACTTAACTTCACTTTGTGCGACAGCACAAAACTTCATTATGCCATAGGCATAACTTCACTGCGGCAACACCGCAACTTCACTTTTTATATACAAGGCTTTGCCTTGATTTATTCGGAAAAGTGTGATAAGATAATTTAATGATGCAGGCTATCACTAAAGGAGATATTGCTATGGAAAAAATTAAAATCGGTATTTTCGGCACAGGCAGGGGAAAGGACATATCGCACAATTTTATAAATCTTGGCTGTGATATCGTGGCAATTTGTGATTTTAATGGTGAGCGTTTGGAAAATGCCGCACGAGGCTTTGGCGATTCTGTTGCGGTTTACAACGATTTTGATTCATTTATTCAGCACGATATGGATGCTGTAATTCTTGCGAATTATTTTCACGAGCATGCGCCTTACGCGATAAAATGCTTTGAGAGGGGAATCCACGTCTTTTCCGAATGTATCAGCAACGGTACAATGGCAGAAGGTGTTGAGCTTATAAAAGCATTCGAAAAAAGCAACAGCATATATATGCTTGCCGAAAATTATCCGCAGATGATATTCAACAGAGAAATAAAGCGCATATGTGACAGTGGAACGCTCGGCAAGATACTTTATGCCGAGGGCGAATATAACCATCCGGGAGATCCGAATGATACATCATTTTTAAAGACATATAACTATTTTGAAAAACACTGGCGCAATTATTTGCCGAGAACTTACTATATCACCCACTCAATGGGCCCGATAATGCATGCAACGGGTGCAACACCTAAACGTGTTACCGCATTTGCTTCCTTCGCGGGTGTTCAAGGGGAAGTTCCGACAGCATCGCATGTCGGTGACCAGGTCGCTATAGTCACAACACAGAATGATGACGGCTCGATATTCAGAGTGACAGGCTGTGCAAGATTCGGCGCACACCACAATTCATACCGTGTCTGCGGTACAAAGGGACAGGTTGAAAACGTGCGCGGCACGGATGATATTATGCTCAGATATAACGAATGGTCAAAATCCGAAAACACAAAGGCTGTAAATAACTATGCCCCCGAATGGAACGATTACGAGGAAGAAAAGATAAAGCAAAGCGGACACGGCGGAAGCGATTATATCACGGCACGTATGTTTATCGAATGTATAAAAGAAAATAAACAGCCTGAGCATCCGTTTGATATTTACAGCGCTGTCGCAATGTCGTCCGTTGCAATTCTTTCGCACAGATCAGTGCTTGAGGGCGGTGTGCCGTATGACATACCCGATTTCAGAAATGAAGACGACTGCAGGCTCTACGAAAATGACCGTGCAACACCGTTTTACGGCACGGACGGAAGCGAGCCGAATATCCCTTGCTGTTCTGTAACCGATTTTGCTCCGACAGATGAGCAAGTAGCCCTGTACCGCAAAAGTCTTAATATCGAATAAATACTATCTGAATTTTATTAATTTCAAGGTGTATTTCAATGCCCGTCCCAACCGCCCACGGGCGTAGGGCACACACCGCTTTGCGGTGTATATGGATAAAACAAAAAGATCTCTATATGTTTTTGCATACAGAGATCTTGTTTTTTTTATCTGTTTTCGTCGCTGAACTGCCCCATAAGCTTTTTGTTGAATTCGACCGCTGTGTTGAAGCCCATCTTTTTCTGACGGTGGTTCATTGCGGCAATTTCTATTATGACAGCTAAGTTTCGTCCGGGACGGACAGGTATTGTTATCGACGGAATGTCAATTCCTAAAATGTCGGTATATTCCGATTCAAGTCCGAAGCGGTCATACATCTTACCCTGCACCCATGCTTCAAGCTTGATTATAAGGTCGATCTTTTCCGACATTTTGACAGCACCCATACCGAATATCCTGCGTACGTCTATAATGCCTATACCGCGAAGCTCAACGTAATGGCGGATTATTTCGGGGGCAGAGCCGACAAGTGATTTTGCTGAAACACGCTTTATTTCAACCGCATCGTCAGCGATAAGTCGGTGACCTCTTTTTACAAGCTCAATGGCTGTTTCGCTTTTACCGATGCCGCTGTCGCCCAAAATCAGTATACCTTCGCCGTATACTTCAACAAACACACCGTGACGTGTAACACGCGGTGCAAGCGAAATGTTAAGTGATGCGATAAGCGCCGCCATGAATGCAGATGTTTGAGTGGGGGTGCGAAAAAGCGGAACATCGTATTTTTTGCACAGTTCAAGCTGGTCATCGTAAATGGGAAGCTCTGTTGTGAAAATAACAGCTACGGGATTTTCTCTTACGACATTTTCAAATGCGTGTGAACGTGTTTCTGCGGGAAGGCTTTGTATGTACTCATACTCAACCCTTCCGATGATCTGTATTCTTCTGGGATCAAACAGCTCATCAAATCCTGCAAGTTTCAATCCCGGTCGGTTCAAATCTGTTCGTGTTACTACAATGCTTTCGTAATTTTCGGGAATAAATATTTTTTCAAGGGAGAATTCATCCACAACGGAGGATAGGGGGATTGAATAAATATCTTCACTCATCGTCTTCGATCCTTCCTAATATATAATCTTTTTCAAAATAGTATTTTTTGTCGCAGAAACGGCAAGTAACTTCTATCTTGTCCTGTGTTTTGTATATCTCTTCAAGTTCTTTGCGTCCGATAGAAATAACCGCACGTTCCGTCCTTTCAATAGAGCAGTCGCAAACGTAGCCGACGTCTATTTCATCAAATAAGTCGTATTCAATACCGTTCATTGCAAGGTCAAGTATCTCTTCATTGGAAAGTCCGTCTGCGAAAAGCTTCGACACGTTTGAAAGCGCCATGGCATTTTTTTCAAGCTTTTCAATTATTTCATCCCCGGCACCCGGCATAAGCTGAATTATAACACCGCCTGCCGCTTTACACGAAAGATCAGTATCGACAAGCACACCGAGTGCGAGAAGTGTGGGCACCTGCTCACTTTCCGCAAAGTATGCGGTGATATCCTCTGCGACCTCTCCGCTTCTTATTTCGGAAATGCCTATATACGGCTCATTGAGTCCGATGTCCTTTACCACCTGCATGACACCTGCACCGATAGCACCCGAAACATCAAGCTTTCCGTTGGGCTTTAAGGGGATATCAACATTCGGATTTTGTATACAGCCCTTGACGTTGCCCTTATAATCGGCAACTGCCATTACCATACCGGCAGGGCCGTTTCCTCTGAAGGTAAGTGTTATGCTGTTGCCCTTGTCCTTGAGCATACAGCCCATAAGCGATGCACCTGTCATAACTCGTCCGAGCACGGCTGACGCCGTTGGAGTTGTATGGTGGTACGATATCATCGTGTTTACGATATCTGTTGAATTTATGACCATAATGCGTGCTTGTCCGCATCTTGTCATAGCGCGTAAGATTGTAGAATTCATATTTTTATCCTTTTATTGCACGGCAGACGTAATGCGCACGTTGTGATGTGGGTGTGGGTGCTGTGTCTGACAGCTCACCGTACACAGCCAACACCTCAAAGCCGCATTTTTTAAGTGACGATCTTATGAAATCATCGCTGTGGCAGTACTCCGTCTGCTGTTCGTCTTCACGTGTGTAAGTTCCGTTTTTGTTTTTTGAAAAAAGCGAAAGAGAAAAAAGACAGGTACGTTTATTGCGGTCGTAGCCGCAACTCCAGGCAAGCAGATGATCACCCGTGTCGTTTTCTAAAATAAAATCGTTTTCGCCGTATATGTTTTCAAATTTGTATTCTGTGTTTATATCAAAGATAAGAAGTCCGTCGGGGTCAAGATACAAGTGGCAGCAGGAAAAGAATTTCAAAACACCGTCTGAATCAAGATAGTTCACGCTGTCAAGACAGGATATAACGGCGGAAACTGTTCCGTAAAGCTCAAAATCTCTCATATCCTGATTGAGAAGCAGAATGTTCATAGGGCATCTTTCGCGTGCTGAGGACAGCATGCCGTATGAAATATCAAGCCCTATCATATCATATCCCATCTCACCGAGTCTTGCTGTCAGTTTGCCCGTACCGCAGGCGGCATCCAGCACAAGTTCACACGGAATGGCAGAGTGCTTTTTTAAAAGGCCGTTTATATATTCCGCCCATCTGTCCGTGTCAACGCCCGACAGCTCATCGTATATCTCCGATATGACTTCGTACTGTCCGTTCACTTTTTCAGCCTTTCAAGCACGTTTACGTATCCGTCGGTGCCGTATTTAAGGCAACGGTTCACACGGCTTATAGTTGCCGTTGAAAGTCCCGTCTGCTCCGATACCTCCGTGTAAACGGAGTTATTGTAGAGCATCTTTGCCGCGTGCATACGCTTTGACATTTCCTGAATTTCCGCAATAGTGCACAGGTCTTCAAAAAAGTCGTAACATTCTTCCACGGAATTAAGGCTTAATATGCCTTCAAACAGAAAATCTATTCTTTCGTCTTTGATCTTTTTTCCCATTTCGTTCTCCGTAATTTTGCTTATGAAAGTATTTTAAGTGTTTCTTCCGCCATTTCATCGGGTGTGATCACCGTTGTGAAACGAACTTCTTTTTCTTTAAGTGTCGCAAGCGGTGCGGGTATTTCAACACCTGTAAGCTTGTTAAGCTCATAAAGCGGTGCAAATTCATCCCCGTCGACCTCGCCGCCGACAGCTGTAAGAACATCTTTTGCAAATTTATAAGGGCTTGCAGTGCTTACCGTTACCATGTTTTCATCGTTGTAGTAACGGAATTTGCTTGCGCAGTAAAGTGCAACACCTGTGTGTGTGTCGGAAAGATATTTAACTTTATCGTAAACAAAGCCTATTTCGTCAAGTGTGTGCGCTTCGTTTGCGTAATATCCGACAAATGTTTCCTTGATCTTATTGAGCTCATCAAGATCTATCTTGTACTTACCTGTTGAGTTGAGGCGAGCCATATATTCAGCTGTCTTTTCAGCACCGCAAATGAGGTAAAGAAGTCTTTCAAGGTTGCTGGAAATGAGGATATCCATTGACGGTGACATTGTCTGGAAGAATTTTCTTCTTCTGTCGTAAACGCCCGTTGTAAGGAAGTCTGAAAGAATGTTGTTGCGGTTCGAAGCGCAGATAAGCTTGCCGATGGGAAGTCCCATTTTCTTTGCAATATAAGCGGCAAAGATGTTACCGAAGTTACCTGTGGGAACTGTGAAGTTGAGCACCTCACCTGACTTCAGCACACCCTCTTTAAGAAGATCGCAGTATGCGGAGATGTAGTAAACGACCTGAGGTGCAAGTCTGCCCCAGTTGATTGAGTTCGCGCTTGTCAATATGTAGCCGCCGTCATTAAGCTTTTTATTTATTTCGGCATCGGAGAATATCTTTTTGACACCGTTTTGTGCATCGTCGAAGTTACCCTCGATAGCGCAAACGGAAACGTTTTCACCTTCCTGTGTTGCCATCTGGAGCTTCTGCACCTTACTTACACCGTGAACGGGATAGAAGACCTTTATTGCGATTCCGGGAACGTCGCGGTAGCCTTCAAGAGCTGCCTTGCCCGTGTCACCCGATGTTGCAACGAGAATAAGCGCTGTCTTCTCTTCACCCGTCATTTTGAGTGCACGGGAAAGAAGACGGGGCATTATCTGAAGCGCCATATCCTTGAATGCGCATGTGGGACCGTGGAACAGCTCAAGCACGTAACCGCCCTCATCAAGCTGGTGAAGGGGGGCAGCCCCGCCGGGGAAGTTCTTTTCGCTGTATGCTTCAATACAGTCAGAGAGAAGCTCGTCCTTGTCATAATCGTCCAAAAATCTGTAAAGTATATCAGCGGCTCTGTGCGCATAATCCATTTCGCAAAGTGCTTTTATATCATCTTTTGTAAGTGTGGGAATTTCCGTCGGCATGTAAAGACCGCCGTCGGGGGCAATTCCTTTCTTTATTGCATATGCGCCAGAAACAAGCTCACTGTTTCCTCTTGTACTACAATATTTCATAACATATATCCTTCCTGAAAATAATTAACTTTTGTTGTTTACGCTGTTTGCATACTCTGCATACTCAGCCATTTGATTTCCGAGCCGTATAAGCTCACCCATTACACGCTTTCTGCCTTTTTCCGTTTTGTGCCAATTATCTCGGCTTATATCGGAGGTGACAACAGGGCATATACAAAAATCACATTCGGGGAATGCCCATTTGTAATAGGTATATGCACGTCTTGCGTGAAAAGCATGGCATACAAGAATTGCACATCTGACTTTTATATTTTTGTCATCGCACAGTTTTTTTGAAAAAAATGCATTTTGGTAGGTGTACTGCGATTCATCCTCACCGAGTATTGCATCAAACGGAACACCGCTTTTTAAAAGAATGTCGGTGTACATCTCACATTCCGTTTTGTAAGCTATCCCCTCTGTTTCCGTTCCGGGAAGCGATGGCATATATTCGCCTCTTGTTATCGAGTATTTGCCGGACGGTATGACGTACTTTGCAAAGCCTTCGAGATATAACTGTGCGGCACGGCGCGGAAGTAAAGGATTTGATGACCCCGGCACGAATATCACGTCGGATAATTTCGGCTCACTTTCCAAAAAAATGTATTCTGTTGTGTCTTTGATAAAATCCATACAGTTTCTTTCTTTATTTCTTATTGCCATACATTCGTATACAAATTCAATTATATAACAATTCATTGATAAATGCAAGTGTTTTGCAAATAATTTATCACACTGCTGTGTAAAAATTTAAAAATTGCTTGATTTATAAGGTGCTTTGGTGTATAATGCTTAAAGTTTATTAAAGGAGATTGGATATGTTCGGTATGAAAACACGCTCAGGCGGTGTTGATTATATTGTTGTGTGTCTCGGAAATCCGGGTGACAAATATACTACAACGAGGCATAATATGGGTTTTCTTTGCGGTGATTATATCGCTGATAAAGAGGGATTTTCGTTCAAAAAAATAAAGTTCAAGTCAAATTACGATATTGTCGATTTTCACGGTTTCAAGGTCATGTTTATGAAGCCGCAGACATTTATGAATCTGTCTGGCGAGGCGGTGCGGCCCGCGGCTGATTTCTATAAAGTGCCTGCTGAAAACGTAATCGTTCTTGTTGACGATATCAACCTCGATGTCGGTCAAATGAGGATAAGGCGCAAGGGCTCTTCGGGCGGTCACAACGGCATGAAAAGCATAAGCGAGCATCTTAAAACGGATAATTATCTCCGTGTAAAATTGGGTGTTGGCAAGAAGCCTCATCCCGATTTCGATCTGGCTGATTTCGTTTTGGGTAATCTTTCACCCGCTGATATGAAGAAATTGCCCGATGTGTTTGAAAATGTTTCCTCGGCTTTATCTCTTATTATGAAGGGTGACGTTGACGGGGCGATGTGTAAATATAATTCTTAAAACAAATCCGCAATACGTAGGCGTTGCGTTGCTGAGGACATAATGCCAAGTCTATTCGTTTTCGGCGAGTTCTATTGCTTCGCGGAGATATTCGGCTTGCGCCGAGTTATATTCGCTTTGCAAGTTTATAGGTCGAATAGAATATAACTGCTCTGCCTGCAGAGCAATATCACTTTTGCAAAGCAGAAATATCACGCTGTCACAGACAGCGTATCACTAAAAATTATCAGGAAATGCACACTTACTCGCGATCGAAAGAGGCAGTGCATTAGAAAAGAGCCGATACGGAGATAATTCCATATCGGCTTTTTACTGTCAGTCAGAATCCGAAGTATATGACTTGCGGATTTTGCTTTACCCAAACGGAGCTTATTTGTTTGTCTTAATGGAGTTTTCGTAGCTTTCGACCATCTTCTTTACCATCTGACCGCCGATTGAGCCTGCCTGCTTGGATGTGAGCTCGCCGTTATAACCCTGCTTGAGGTTAACGCCTACTTCGTTTGCAGCTTCCATCTTAAACTTATCAAGTGCTTCCTTTGCTTCGGGAACAAGTGTTTTATTTGACATTTTATAATTCTCCTGTAATACATTATTGATGTGAGGTATCAATTTGAAACCCATCGGTTTTCACAATCGATTCGTTTGGAACTTGACTTCTTCAAGCTCCGATATTATTGTTACTCGCGGATTTTAAAATATTACATGAAATTTTTTACAGTTTTATTTCGCGGTCGCCATAAAAAATCACCTACGGTACAGCGTAGGTGATTTTACATCAAAACAGTGTTTTGAGCTGATGTACCCAGAAAGATACTGCAAGATCAGAAACGGTTTTCTTTTTCCTTTTTAAATACATATGAAAATATCGGAATGAGCAAAACAGGGAGTACGGGGAGCAAAAGCATCAGAAACGAAAGATCGATGTTTGAAGAGTCAGACGATGCAACAACGTAAGAAATCTTGCCTTTCGGTAAGCTTATTTCGCCTGTGCTTGAAACGACGGTGTTAAGGCTTGCTATGTTTCCGTCTTTATCGGATGATATTACATGCACTTCTTTTCCGATGTGCTCGCTGTCAACGTGAAGACTCACTTCTTTTATCAGATCCGATGCATCGCACACAATATACGCACTTGCGATAATATCCACGTTTTCGTTTGCGTTTACCGCGTTTATCATTTTGTTCGCCGTAAGATCTGATACAGACGTTATTTGTATATCTTTTTTCTCATTTGCCGTGAAGGTCATTTGCGATATTCCGTCTAACGGGGGCGAAACGCTCCATTTTATTTCTTTGTTTTCATTTTTTTCTTCTTCGGCGTAAATTTCGAAATATTTTTCGTATTCTCCGCCTTTGTCGCCGCCGCCTTTGACCGTCGCCTTAATAGTTATTATTCCCGTTTTTTTTGCGGTGATCCTACCTGAAATGATACTTGCTTCACCGTCTGTTACCTTCCATGTAATGTCCGTGTTTGTTGCATTTTCGGGAAATATTTCCGCTGTAAGAGGAGTGGATTTTCCGCATGTCAAGGTCAAATTGGAAAGCTCAATGTCAGATATCGGCACAAATGCTTCGGTGACGTTTACACAGACAGTATTACTCAATGCGCCTTTGTAAATGCAGTAATAATACTTTACGCCTATATTCGGTGTCAGAGTAATGCTCGGTGTTTTGAAGTCGGAAAGCAAAACACCGTTTTTGTTTTTGCTGTTCGCTTCGTACCAATCTACCCTGCTTCCGTCATAGTCAGATATTTCCGCACTTAGTATGCATTCCTCTCCGGAAAAAATACTGCTTTGCAATGCGGATAGAGTTACGGTAACAGAGGTGCTGTTTACAGTTCCTGTGAGGGTTTTCGTTGTTTTGCGTGTGTTAAAATATGACAGCTCCGCAAAGAATGAAAATACTCCCGCGTGACCGCCGTTTTCGGCATATTTGAAATCAACTACCGTGACGCCGAGCAAGTCAACGTTGCTTTCTGTAAATCCCTTCAAATATTCATTGAGGTGTTCAACGATGCCTTCTTTTGTGTTTATTTGATAGATATTTACGGTATAGTCGGCGTTTTCAATATTTGACACCGTTTTGTCAAGCGGTGTTTGAGCGTTTGCCGTCATCGGTATGAATGCCAGAATAAATGCGAAAATAACGCAGATAATTTTTAAACTTCTCATTTTTTTACGTACAGAGTAAATCTTCCTTTTAAATTGTTGATGTGTACGTTATCAAACGTGCCTGCGTATTCTCCGTCGAAAGTAAGCGCAGTAGGCTGTTCGAATTCCGTTGTTATCTCGGATGCGTGTGTGAATGTGACATCGCTTGAACTGTATTTTTTATTAAGAAGATTGACGGCTATGTTTCCGAGTTGAGTAAGTGTTTTCGGCATTTTGATAAGCAATACCTCAAACTTTCCGTCGTTCAGTACAACATCGGAAGGGGCGAAGTTCATAACACCGCCTATGGAAAGGGAGTTTGTGATGGCGCCGAATATAAACTCACCCTCGTAAACCTCACCGTCTGCCGTTATTTTAGCGCGGTGTGTTTTGATTTCAGACAGAGATTTAATGCCGTCGAGCAAGTAAGCCATATATCCGAGCTTATTTTTTGTGTTTTGCGGCGTGCTGTACGTCACATTTGTGAAAAGCCCGAAGGAAGCCACATATACAAAATGCTTTCCGCACTTTATTTCACCCACGTCAAGGGATACACCGTGCTCGGATGAAATGATATTCACTGCCTCGGTGATGTCTTTGGGGATTTTAAGCGTTTTTGCAAAATCGTTTGTTGTGCCGGCAGGGATATATCCGATCGGTGTATCCGTGCCCGAAGCAATAATACCCCCGACAGTTTCATTCAGTGTTCCGTCACCGCCGCAGCAAACTATTATATCGCTGTTTGGTGCATATTCCTTTGCAAGCTGTGTTGCGTGCCCTTGTGCGGATGTGAATTTCACATCTGTGTTATACCCGCGTTCCGTAAGCAGAGATACAATACCCAGTGCTTTTTCTTCTGTTCCGAAGATGCCCGCGCCTGCTTTCGGGTTTATAATCAAGGTAATATTTTTCTTAGCTTTCAATTTTATCCTCTCAGTTATATTGGTAAGATGCGATTTACTACACAATATTATACAACATAACTAATTTTATGTCAAGTATCAACGTGTGTACCGAATGTGAAGAAACGGTGTGTAACAGTATATGCCGCATATGTTCGTATTATTTCCCCGTGAATGGGTCTCTAAACTGTTCGGAAATGTTAAAGTAGGAGAAAAAACACATCGTACAAATTAATTTAATGCGTTATTTTTAGTTTTTTTGACAAAACGTCTTGAAAAAAGAAAACGAATGTATTATAATTATAACGAATAGGTATGTAATATCGATTGCCTATCGATGTGCAAGGCGGTGTTTTATACTCCGTTTTGCCGTAGCTAAGTTAATTTTTTGAAAAAAGAGGATACAGTTATGAACAAGATCACAATCATCGGAAGCGGAAGCGTCGGCGCGACGATTTCCTACACACTTGCGGTTATGGGCCTTGCCTCGGAGATCGTAATGATCGACATCAATACCGAGAAGGCTGTCGGCGAAGCGCTTGATATAAGACAGTGTCTGCCCTTCTGCAATCCTTGTACCGTAAATGCCGGTTCGTATGCGGATGCGGCAAACTCCGACATCGTTATCATCACATCCGGCGTTACAAGAAAAGCAGGACAGTCACGTCTTGAGCTTGCACAAACGAACATTGATATTTTGAAGCAGATCATGAAGGACATAACACATGCTGCTCCCGATGCGGTATACTTGATCGTAAGTAACCCCGTTGACATTCTTACATACGCTTTCTGCAAGCGCTCGGGTATTCCCGAAAGCCGTATTATCGGTTCGGGCACGATACTTGACACGGCACGTCTTCGCGCAAGAATGTCTGAATTTTATTCCATTAACCAGAACAACACACACGCATACGTTCTCGGTGAGCACGGTGACTCTTCATTTGTTCCGTGGTCGCTTGCAAACGTATCAAACGTAAACATTGCAGACTGCCACAAGTCATTCAAGGGCAAAAACGGCAAATTGCTTGAGTTTGATTATGCAGATGCAGAAAGATATGTACAGAAGTCCGGCGGTGAGGTAATTGCACGCAAGGGCGCGACGTTCTACGCTGTTTCAACGGCTGTATGCTCTATCTGTAAGTGCCTGCTCAGCGGTGTTGACACAACAATGACTATCTCCACAATGATGCACGGAGAATACGGCATCGAGGACGTTTGCCTCAGTACTCTCAGTATCGTAGGCAATAAGGGAATACGCAGTAACGTATATTTGCCGCTTAACGATGAAGAGATCGCAAAGCTCCGCCACAGCGCAGATACGCTTAAAGCAATTATAAAATCAACTGTTATTTAATCGGAGGATAAAATGGAATACCGTATTGAACACGACTCCATGGGTGAAGTCAAGGTTCCCGCTGATAAGCTTTGGGCGGCACAGACGCAGAGAAGCCACGAGAATTTTGAAATAGGCGTTGATATTGAAACAATGCCCAGAGAGATCACATATGCATTCGGCATACTGAAAAAGGCGGCGGCGCAGGCAAACTGTGAGCTTCGCCCCGAAAAAATGACAAAGGAAAAGCTTGACGCCATAAGCGGTGCTTGTGATGAAATAATTGCAGGAAAGCTCAATGATAACTTCCCCCTTGTTGTTTGGCAGACAGGCTCGGGCACTCAGTCCAATATGAATGCCAACGAGGTTATTGCTAACAGAGGAAATCAGATAGCAGGCGCAAAGCTCCTTCATCCCAACGATGATGTAAATATGAGTCAGTCGTCAAACGATACATTCCCCACAGCAATGCATATCGCGGCTGTGAAGGCGCTTGAGGATAAGCTCATTCCCGCAGTTCAAACACTTATTGCAACATTCAAAAGACTTGAAGAAGAAAATGAAGGTATCGTTAAAAGCGGAAGAACGCATCTTCAGGATGCAACTCCCATTAAGTTCAGCCAGGAGATAAGCGGCTGGAGAACGAGCCTTGAAAGAGATGTTGAGCTTATTAAGCTTGCTGTGAAGCCTCTTTGCGAGCTTGCGCTCGGCGGTACGGCTGTCGGCACGGGACTCAATGCCCCCAAAGGCTTCGGTGAGCTTGTGGCAGAAAAGGTTGCAAACCTTACAGGCAAGCCCTTTGTAACGGCAGGCAACAAATTCCACTCCCTTACATCGAAGGATGAAATGGTATTTGCGCACGGCGCAATTAAGGCGCTTGCTTGCGATATGATGAAGATCGCAAACGATGTACGTTGGCTTGCAAGCGGTCCGCGTGACGGTCTTGGCGAAATATTCATCCCCGAAAATGAGCCCGGTTCATCAATCATGCCCGGTAAGGTAAACCCCACACAGTGTGAGGCTGTGACGATGGTTGCAGTTCAGGTAATGGGTAACGATGTTGCAGTAGGCATGGCGGCTTCGCAGGGCAATTTTGAGCTTAACGTATTTATGCCCGTCTGCGCATACAATTTCCTGCAGTCCGCAAGACTTATGGCAGAGGCAATAGTATCGTTCAACAAGAACTGTGCCGTAGGCATAGTTGCCAATAAAGAAAAAATGCACCACAATTTGCATAACTCCCTGATGCTTGTAACCGCACTCAATCCCTATATCGGTTATGAAAATGCGGCAAAGACAGCTAAAAAGGCATTCAAGGACAATATTTCGCTTAAGGAAGCGTGCGTACAGCTCGGCTTTTTGACAGCGGAAAAATTTGACGAGGTATTCCACCCCGGACAGATGGTGTGATAAAATAAAATTTCAGGATGTGGTATGCGGGCCTCGGGTTTTTCGAAGGTCCGCACATCCACGCAATCCCAAGAAAGGAATGGGCATATAAATGAAAAAAGTGGCATACTTTCCCGGTTGTACGTTAAAGACAAAGGCGAAAGAACTTGACAAATATGCAAGAAAAAGTGCGGAAGCACTCGGCTTTTATCTTGATGAAATCGAAAATTGGCAGTGCTGCGGCGGTGTTTTCACAACATCGCGCAACGAAATAGCAACGAAGCTTTCTTCTGTAAGAGCGCTTGCCGAAGCGCAGAAGAAGGAACAGGTCCTTTTAACCGTTTGTTCCGCTTGCCATAACGTTATAAAGCAGACAAATCACGCAATGCAGACAGATGAAGAATTTGCATTTAAAGTAAACAATTACCTCGGAAAAGGCAATGAATACGACGGTAAAACAAAGGTGCTTCATTATCTTGAATATCTCCGCGATGAGGTAGGATTTGATGAAATAGCGAAGAAAGTTGTAAATCCTCTGACGGGCAAGAAGCTTGGTGCATATTACGGCTGCCTTTTGCTTCGTCCGAACAGCGTAATGGGAATGGACGACCCTGAAAACCCCACGATAATCGAGGATCTTATAAAAGCGCTCGGCGGTGAGGCTGTTGTGTATCCGTACAGAAACGAATGTTGCGGCGGTTATATAGCACTTGAGGATGCTGACTCCGCAAAGAAAAAAAGCAACGCAGTTATTTCAAGTGCACAAGCACACGGCGCGGAAATAATCGTTACCGCTTGCCCGCTTTGTAAATACAATCTTGAAAAGAATAACCCCACAGCGAAGGTCGTATACTTTACAGATCTTCTTGCTGAAGCACTTGGGGTAAAGGAGGACGGAAATGAGTAAGGAAATGGAAAATCTCAAGTCTGAAATAATCCGTTCAAGCGGTGTAAACCCGAAAAAATGTATGCGTTGCGGAAAATGCACGGGTACGTGCCCCGCATTCGATGAGATGGAATACCATCCGCATCAGTTCGTATATATGGTAGAAAGCGGAGATATTGAGCCGCTTATGCAGTCAAAATCACTTTACAAATGCCTTACGTGCTTTGCATGCGTTGATAGATGCCCCAGAGGTGTTGAGCCTGCAAAGCTTGTTGAAGCTGTACGTCTTTCCGTTATCAGAAAGCAGGGCGCAAATCATCTTAAAGCAGATGATATCCCCGCGCTTCTTGACGAAGAAATGCCTCAGCAGGCAATCGTAAGCGCACTTCGCAAGTACAGTAAATAAGGAGGAAAGGACAAATGCAAAGAATTGGCGTATTCGTATGTTGGTGCGGCAGTAACATCGCCGGAACGGTAGATGTTGAAAAGGTCTCCGAAGCGTTGAAGAACGAGCCCGGAGTTGTCTTTTCCACCAACTATCAGTATATGTGCTCTCAGGCAGGTCAGGACATAATCAAGGATGCTATTGCTGAGCATAAGCTCACAGGTATCGTTGTTTGCTCCTGCTCACCGAGAATGCACGAGGCGACGTTCCGCAAAACAGCGGCGGCGGCAGGCCTCAACTCCTACATGGTAGAAATCGCAAATATAAGAGAGCAGTGCTCATGGGTACATAAGGATATGCAGTCGGGTACCGAAAAGGCAATTATTTTGGGTAAAGCGGCTGTTGCAAAGGTAAACCTCAATGCACCGCTGACACCCGGCGAAAGCCCTGTAACAAAGCGTGCGCTTGTTATCGGCGGCGGTATTGCAGGTATTCAGACGGCGCTTGATATTGCAGAGGCGGGATTCCCCGTTGATATCGTGGAGAAAAAGCCCACGATAGGCGGTAAAATGGCACAGCTCGACAAGACATTCCCGACACTTGACTGTGCGGCATGTATCCTCACACCTAAAATGGTTGACGTTGCACAGAATGATAAAATCAGAATATTCTCTTATAGCGAGGTTGAGGAGATCGGCGGCTTCGTCGGTAACTTCACCGTTAAAATAAAGAAAAAAGCAAGATATGTAAAAGAAGATATATGTACGGGTTGCGGTATCTGTACTGAAAAATGTCCTCAGAAGAAGGTTCCCAATGAGTTCAATATGGGAATGGACAACCGCCGTGCGGTATACATTCCGTTTGCACAGGCAGTTCCGAAGGTGGCTACCATCGACCCGAACGCTTGTAACATGCTGAAAAACGGCAAGTGCGGTCTGTGCGCAAGAGTTTGTGCAGCAGGCGCGATCGACTACAAACAGCAGGATGAGATCATTGAAGAAAAATACGGTGCTATCGTTGTGGCAACCGGCTTCAATCCCATCAGCATGGATAAGTTCGATGAATTTGCTTACAATCAGTCAAAGGATGTTATCACATCTCTTGAATTTGAGCGTTTGACGAACGCCGCAGGTCCGACAGCAGGTAAGCTTCTCCGTCCGTCAGACGGAAAGCACCCCCACACTATTGTGTTCGTTCAGTGCGTAGGCTCAAGATGTTCCGCTTGCGCTGAAAAGGGAAAAGAATACTGCTCAAAGATATGCTGTATGTACACTGCAAAGCACGCAATGCTTACACGTGACAAATATCCCGACACAGATGTATATGTATTTTATATAGATGTACGTACACCCGGTAAGGCATTTGATGAATTCTACCGCCGTGCTGTTGAAGAATACGGTGTACATTACATTAAAGGCATGGTAGGTAAGGTATCACCCGAGGGCGACAAGCTTATGGTAAGAGCATCCGACTTACTTGCAAACAAACAGCTTAATATTGCGGCTGACCTTGTGGTACTTGCCGCGGCTATTGAGCCTGACAAGTCTGCACGTCCGCTTGCCACAATGCTTACGGCAAGTATGGATACAAACGACTTCTTTACAGAAGCGCATCCCAAGCTCCGTCCCGTAGAAAGCCCGACGGCAGGTGTGTTCCTGTCCGGTACTTGCCAGGGTCCGAAGGATATCCCCGAAACTGTTTCACAGGCGAGTGCGGCGGCGGCAAAGGTTATAGGACTTCTTGCCAAGGATAAGCTTATGGGTAACCCCTGCGTTGCACAGTCGAATGAGCTTATGTGTAACGGTTGTTCCTCTTGTGAAAGAGTATGTCCTTACGGCGCTATCACTTATGCCGATAAGGAATTCCGCATGCCCGACAGAACAGTTGCAATAAGACGCGTTGCAACAGTTAACGAGGCTGTTTGCCAGGGCTGCGGTGCTTGTACGGTTGCGTGTCCGTCAGGTGCTATGGACCTTAAGGGCTTTGCAACTTCACAGATCATTGCGGAGGTGGATGCGATATGCAAATAAACAACGAATTCAAACCGAAGATCGTGGCTTTCTGCTGTAACTGGTGCTCATATGCGGGTGCTGACTTGGCAGGAAACAACAGACTTGCGTACCCCGAATGTGTAAACATTATCAGAGTACCCTGTTCTTGCCGTGTAAATCCCATATTTATCCTCCGTGCCTTCCAGAGAGGCGCTGACGGTGTTATAATCTGCGGATGCCACCCCGGCGACTGCCACTATACATCGGGTAACTATTATACAAGAAGAAGAATGGCTTTGCTGTTTTCGATGCTCAATTACCTCGGTATTGAAAAAGAGCGTATCCGTCTTGAATGGGTGTCCGCTGCCGAGGGTGCAAAGTTTGCCGCAACGATGAACGAATTTACCGAAGCGGTAACAGCGCTTGGCGAAAACAAGAGATTGGAGGATTTACGATGCAAAAAATAACGTGTGAATCACTGATTGAAAAAGCTTGTGAATTGATTGAAAACGGAACTGTAAACCGTGTTATCGGCTGGAAAAAGGGTGAGTTCGATTATGACCTTACCCCTGCAGTATTCGCAACTGCCGATGAAATAAAGAAAAACTTTGTATATAATGATTTTTCGGGTGCAAACTTCTCGAAATATCTCGTAAAGGAAACAAGAAAGGGCGAAGGCAAAGTTCTCGTATTCTTGAAGCCTTGCGACACATACAGCTTTAACCAGCTTTTGACAGAGCACCGCTTTGACAGAGAAAAGGTATACGCTATCGGAATCCCCTGTGAAGGTATGGCTGATATTTCAAAGGTAAAAGCGATTGTCGGCGACGGTATTTTGAAGATCACCTCCGAGGGGGACGAGCTTGCCGTCGAAAACATTTACGGCGAAGTTAACAAGGTGAAATTTGCCGACGTTCTTGCCGAAAGATGCGTAAATTGTAAGAGCAAGAAGCACACAGCGTATGATGAGCTTATGGGCGAGGATGGAGAAATTCTCGACAACAACCGTTTTGATGAGGTTGAAAAGCTTGAAAATATGACAGAGGACGAAAGATTTGCATTCTGGCAGAATGAGCTTTCACGTTGCATCAGATGTAACGCCTGCCGTGACATCTGTCCCGCTTGCACTTGTGAAAAATGCGTATTTGACAACCCGAACTCGGGTGTTGAAAATAAGGCAATAGCCGATAGCTTTGAAGAAAAAATGTTCCACATCATCCGCGCATTCCACGTTGCGGGCAGATGTACCGACTGCGGAGAATGTTCACGCGTGTGTCCGCAGAACATACCGCTTCACTTGCTGAACAGAAAGTTTATAAAGGATATCAATACATTCTACGGTGAATATCAGGCGGGCGAGATAGAAGGAAGCCGTGCTCCGCTTGTAAACTACACAGAAGAAGATATTGAGCCTAATGATGCCGTTAAGAGGGAGGAATGAAAATGCGTAAATGTTCATTGAATTCACTTAATGCGGTTTTTGAAAAGATTGCAACAGAGTCTGCACTTTATATGCCCGTTGACGGAGATAAAGGCACAGATTATAAAAAATGGGAACAGGGTGATGAATTAAGTAATGCCCTGAACACAAACAGAAGTGCTAAGGACTTCTTCTTCCCGCAGACTGAAAATCTTATGGAATTTAAGGTAACGGGTAAGGAAATTGAAGTTATCGACACGAGAGATGAAAAAGAGGATTTTGTAATCTTCGGTGTCAGAGCGTGCGATGCTAAGAGCTTCGATATTCTCGACACAGTCTTTTTGTCCGAGCCCTGCGACAGCTACTACGCAAACAGACGTGAGCATGCAACGATAGTAACACTTGCCTGCACAAGACCGTCTGAAACTTGCTTCTGTAACGTGTTCGGTATAGATGCATCGGCTCCTACGGGTGACGTTACATGCTGGAAAACGGCAGATAACATGTACTTTGAGGCAAACAACGAAAAGGGTAAGGCATTTATTGAAAAAATTGCCGATCTTACGGAGGATTGCGACTCAAAGGCAGTTGAAGAACAGCAGGCGAAAACAAGAGAAATACTTAAAAAACTCCCCTTGGCAGACCTTAAAACAGAAAAATTCGGAAAAGACAAGACTGCTGAATTTTTCGATGCACCCGAGTGGCGTGAGCTGTCAACATCCTGCCTCGGATGCGGTACATGTACATATGTTTGCCCGACGTGTCAGTGCTATGATATAAAGGATTATGATACAGGTCACGGTGTTATCCGTTTCCGTTGCTGGGATTCGTGCATGTATTCTGAATTTACAAAAATGGCGCACGGCAACAACAGACTTTCACAGCTTGAAAGATTCCGTCAGAGATTTATGCACAAGCTTGTGTATTATCCCACAAATAACGACGGCGTATTCGGCTGTGTAGGATGCGGCAGATGCCTTGCAAAATGCCCCATTTCGATGAATATAGTTAAGGTAATGAAAGCGTTGGGAGGTAATGACGATGAATAACAGATGTGAAGTTCTGATCCCCAAGGTGGGCGTCATAACGGATATCCGAATCGATACCCCCGATGTAAAAACATTCCGTGTCGTAACACCTGACGGTAAAAAGGCGTTTGACCATATGCCCGGTCAGTGTGCGATGCTTTCCATTCCCGCTGTCGGCGAGGCGATGTTTTCAATAACATCATCCCCAACAAATACGGAGTATATGGAATTTTCCATCAAAAAGTGCGGATGCGTTACAGAGTGGCTGCATCAGGCACAGGTAGGCCAGCAGATAACGATAAGAGGGCCTTACGGTAAACCCTTCCCCGTAAATGAAGTGTTTGAAGGCAAAGATCTTCTGTTCGTTGCGGGCGGTATCGGTCTTGCTCCTCTGCGTTCTGTAATCAACTACTGCAGACATTACAGAGATAAATACGGCAAAATTGACATAGTTTACGGCTCCAGAAGCAAGGAAGACCTTGTTGACTATGCCGAGATCATTGATGAATGGATGAAAGAGGACGGTATCAATGTACACCTGACGATCGACCGTGAGCAGGAAGGTTGGGACGGCCACGTTGGATTTGTACCGAACTATGTGAAAGAGCTCAATTTCGATACGAACAAAACGGTAATCATCTGCGGCCCCCCCATAATGATCAAGTTTACTCTTGAAGGATTGATGTCCTTGGGATATGACAAGACCCAGGTATACACAACGATGGAGCTTCGTATGAAATGCGGTGTCGGCAAGTGCGGCAGATGTAATATAGGTTCAAAATACGTATGTAAAGACGGACCTGTATTCCGCTGTGACGAGCTTGAATTATTGCCGAGCGAATATTGATAGGAGGATGAACGAAATGGAAAACATGGTAAATATATTTCTTTTCGGAAAAAAATACAGTGTTCCCGAAAATCTCACTATAATGAGTGCGATGGAATACGCAGGATATCAGCTTGTACGCGGATGCGGATGCCGTAACGGCTTCTGCGGTGCCTGCGCCACTATTTACCGCATAAAGGGTGAAAAGGAGCTGCGTACCTGTCTTGCCTGCCAGACTAAGGTCGAGGAAGGAATGTATGTGGCAACACTTCCCTTTTTCCCTCT
>JAZTXA010000016.1:0-3766 GCA_045636245.1 Eubacteriales bacterium
AATCCCGCCGCATATACGCACACAAGCGTGGCAATACCCGATGCACTGAAGGCTGTCGGCATACCGACGGTCGAGGTACACATTTCCGACATCAATCAAAGGGAAGAATTCCGCCGCCATTCATTCACATCACCCGCCTGCAAGCTGACGATCGCGGGCAAAGGCTTTGACGGATATCTTGACGCTATGGAATACCTTGTAAACAATTATCCCCCCGAAAAATAAGCTTTTTTCACCCAACTGTCGGTTGATTTTCCCCGATTCAACCGTAAGTACGTGGATTTTATATAAATAACGCTGTATCATAAGGATGAAGGGAGGGTAATATGGATCAGATAAAGATAGGCAAATTCATCGCCGAATGCAGAAAAAAAGAAAATCTTACACAAATGCAGCTTGCCGAAAAGCTGAACATCACCGACCGTGCGGTGTCAAAATGGGAAACGGGAAGATCACTGCCCGATTCGTCTATAATGATACAACTGTGTGAGATATTAGGAATCACGGTTAACGATTTACTTTGCG
Source organism: Eubacteriales bacterium (assembly GCA_045636245.1). GTDB lineage: Bacteria > Bacillota > Clostridia > Oscillospirales > CAG-272 > RGIG7213. The sequence continues at coordinate 526 of JAZTXA010000016.1, forward strand.
GGGAGGTAGTTATAATGGATAATTACAACAAAGAGCTTGAAAAAAATTTACTTGAAATTGTAAAGCAAAAAGAAGAAGCGGACAAAAGGCTTCTCAATATGGAAATCGTCACAGGTATAATATGCATCGTATTTATGCTGGCTTTAATAGTAATAGCATCATACGCACCGCTGGAAAATTGGGTAAGAACAACGCTTTTAATAATCAGTTTTCTTCCTCTTTTGGTTGCTCTTCCTTTTATGCTGAAAATCGAACAGGTGGCAGGCTACTACGAATGCCGTGAGTGTCACCACAGATACATCCCCGAATACAACAGCGTATTTTGGGCAATGCACATGGGCAGAACAAGATACATGAAATGCCCCGAATGCGGAAAGAAATCATGGCAAAAGAAGGTCATCAGCAAGGACTGACACATCAGATTCAATTTCATTACTAAAATTTACTGTTGAGGTGCTTTTACATGGGTGATATTGTACTCGGTATATGGCTTGCCGCAAAATACAAGGCAGGTCATACCATGCCAAAACGTCTTTATGAAAAATTCGGATCTTTTGAAAAGATCTACACAACTGATATTGACGGTTATATGCAGGCAGGCTTCACAATAAACGAAATATCTCCGCTTTTAGGCAAATCAACTGATTATGCCAAAAAGATATGTGCATTTTGTGCAAACACAAAAACCGATATAATTGTATACGGTGATGAAAGATATCCGAAAAGCCTGTACAATATCCCCGACTGTCCTCCTGCATTGTTTTGTAAGGGCACGCTTCCCAATCTTAACAAATATGCATCTGTGACAATGGTCGGAACAAGAAATATGAGCCGTGACGGCGCACTCACCGCACACAAAATATCGTTTGAAGCGGCAAGCGGCGGCGCGGTTATAATAAGCGGATTTGCACGCGGTATAGACTCTGTTGTGCACCGCGGGGCACTTGATGCCGAAGGAAAAACCGTGGCGGTGCTCGGCTCGGGAATTGATGTCGATTATCCCTTTGAAAACGTGACACTCAAGCAGGAGATCATCTCATCGGGCGGTGCTGTCATAACGGAATTTTTCCCCTCAACAGAACCTAAATCCTCAAATTTCCCGATAAGAAACAGGGTGCTCAGCGCAATATCGCACTGCACAGTGGTAATAGAAGCACCTCTGGGAAGCGGCGCTCTGATAACAGCAAACCGCGCAAGTGAGCAGGGCAAAAAGGTTTACACCGTACCCGGCTCAGTATCAAATAAAACGTTTGAAGGCAACAACTTTTTGTTAAAGGAAGGTGTTAGTGCCATAACTGACGGATACGACATTCTGCGTGAGCTTGATGTGCTGTTTCCAAATGCCGCCGCACATAAAACACCGAAAAAAGAATATTTTATACCGTCAGAGATCGCACATATCGCCGAAAACACAAAAAGCATTGATACATCTTACAATATGCCCACAGTCAACCGCAGTGACGAGCTTGAGGGCGTACCGCGCGAAATATATGAAAAAATACTTAAAGACGGTGTCGCGACAGCCGAACAAATGGTAAACGACACCTTGACGCTGGGAAAAGTACTGTATATCTTAACGCGCCTTGAAGCAGACGGATATATTTCCGTCGTTCCGGGCGGAGGTTATAAAATAAAAAACACATAATATGACAAAAAGGTTGGCTCATTCGGCGCACATTATCACCGTTTAAGTCAACCCTTTTATTTTGTATTGCCTTTAAAGCAAAAAACACAATTCAAAATTTCACTATAAGCTCAATTCCGAGAACACCGTATTTTTCCTGCTCGTTTTCCGAGTAATATTCATTCATATCTGTATAACACGCACTGCTGATATTGTCATCGGTGTACCCGCACTTCAAAAGCGGAAGGCATTTGTATAATTCTTCAAACGAATCAAAGCGGTGCAAAGCTGTAACCTCCGCCGTGATCAGCTCACCCGTCTGTGTATTTGTAAATTCTATATCATCGCCAACTTTGATTTTTTGCCGTTTTTCATCAAACAGTCTTAATTCAATCGTTTTCCGCCCGCTTTTTATCATCTCAAACGGGAACGGTTTCAACTTCATATAATGCTTCATATTTTCCTCTGTCTTACGTGCCAACGCTTGCTGCGCTGTATTTTTTGATTAATTTAATATATTTCCAAAGGAAATATGCGCCCACTGCCCGCAGGCAATTCGCATGTAGTTCGCTATACGAACTACTGCGAATTGTGGGGGGCGGGCAGGGCGCTTGCCGATCTTCATTAACATATATTTCATCTTTTAAAATCAAATCCTACAGAAGCTTTTCAGCAAATTTCCTGACGTGCCCGTCTGTATCGGATAAAAATTTTGTCAGATCATAACCGTATATTTTCGCTAAATTCACCGCATGAATTCTTATCTTTCCGAATTTGTCACAGCTGAACACTTCAAACAGCTCTTTTGCATTTTCGGGAAGATATTTTTCGGTAAGTATTTCGGCAATAAATTCCTTCTGTGCACATTCCTTTGCACGTTTAAAAAGATTTACAAGTTCTATATAATGCTCATCGCTGACATCAAGCATTTTTAGAACAGATTCCCGTATATAGCTTTGGCAGATGCTTACAAACCGCCGAAAGCAGTAAAGCATCGGATACCTTGATTTTGTAGGCGGAAACAACGAGCAACCCATTTTCAGCAAACAGAAAATCATCGGAAGTAATCGCTTCTTCAAGAAAATCAACCAACTCAACGGCTTCACTGTGGCGAAAAATCGTTTTCAGAATATAAAGCCGTCGGTATTTATCCTTGTCGTTTATGTAGGATTTCATAATTCGGTACGCTTCAGAATCGTTTTTGTATGACAAAGCCTCGCAAGCAATGGTAAAATCCTTCATAACGGCAGAGGTCATCATCACCTCAAGCTCCTCTGCAGATAAATTATAAGGGATCAAATCACCGTTCAGCATTTCTTTTTTCATCAACACCGCCTCCCGTTTTCATTTTATCACAGCATATATGCCATGTCAAGATTCAATTCACCTGTTATACATCGCAATCAGCGCAGGTGCGGCTTATTCATCCGTCCGTTTTATATCCGACTTTGTAAGTTTCCGGGGGGCGTCACAATTCACTTCCGTGAATTTGACGGATGTGCATACAAACGAAACTCCGATAATCCGCAAAGTAGCTATGCACACCGTCAGTTTCGCTTTGCGAAACGTGACGCCCACAGAAGGCATGTTTGAGATAAAGAAATTAATAAATATACC
>JAZTXA010000017.1:0-12525 GCA_045636245.1 Eubacteriales bacterium
TGCCGAGTGATATGCTTTACGCCAGAATAAAGATGGGAACGGAGCTTTATCAATCAGGCGCATCACCGAAGATAATAATGAGTGGAGACCACGGACAAGACGATTACGACGAAGTGTCAACCATGAAAGCGTACGCACTCGATGCAGGCGTTCCGTCAAGTGATGTATTTTGCGACCATGCGGGGTTTTCAACATACGAAAGTGTGTACCGTGCAAAAGAGATATTCGGGGCTGAAAAGGTGATAATCGTAACACAGAAATATCATTTGCACCGCGCTTTATATGTGGCTGATGCACTTGGAATTGAAGCTTACGGTGTTTCTGCGGATTATAGGACATACTTCGGTCAGCTTGGCAGAGATCTGCGTGAAATACTTGCAAGAAACAAAGATTTTTTAACATCCGTTTTTAAACCCGAACCCACATATTTGGGTGAAAGCATTCCCGTTGACGGTGATGGAAATATAACAAACGGATAAAAAAACAGGCTGTTCCGTTTTGCGGAACAGCCTTGATTTTGTTTTCACATTTATATTATGGTTGTTGGCTTAGAAAATTATTTCTTTTTCTTAGCGATAACGACTGCTGCAACTGCAACTACTGCAACTACTGCAACAACGATACCGATGATAAGGCCTGTGTTGCCGCCTTCGCTGCCACCGGGTGTGCCTGTTGTATCAGCTGCATTTGTACCTGCTGCTGTGTCTTTGTCAGCTGCTGCTGTGTCGCTTTCAGCGCCGGAGGGAGCTTCTGTTTCGTCGCCTTCATCCTCACCCTCAGCTTCTGTTTCGTCAGCCTTGTCGTATGAGGACCAGTCAACTTCTGTGAAGATAGCCTTGAGATCATCAACTGTGTAATATGTAACAGTTTCGTCGTCTGTGCTTTCGCCTTCCATGTAGAACTTAAGTACGATGTCGTAAGTTCCAACACTCCATTCGTTTGCCTTGCTTGCTTCTGTAACTGTTCTACCTGTGTTTGTTACGCCGTCAACAGATTCCATATCAACGTATGCGATGATAGCTTCTGTGAATGCCTTTGTTCTGTCATCGTTCTTGGGATCGAGAACGGAGCAGAAATTACCTTCTGTTTCGTAGTCGATGATATCCCAAATTCTGTCCTTGGAAGAGATAAGGTTCCAGGGAAGAACAACTTCCATGTCCCAACCGTCTTCAGTTATTGTATAAGCGCCTTTGTAACCTGCTTCTGTGATGTTTGTCTGGTTATCTGTGTTTTCTTCCCAGTTGTGCTTACGTGCGCCAACTGTACCGGATGTAATTGTTGCGGGGTCTGTACCTTCGGGATATGTAGGATAGAAGGAGAAGAAGAGACCGGAAGCATCATCGTACATAAGACCGCAGGGATTGAAAGCGATCTGGAATCTGTCCTGCATAGCTATAGTATCTTCGCCTGCATCGTTTGTAGTTGTGAATGTAAGTGTGCTGTCAATAACCTTTGCTGCCATGTAAAGGCCGTCATCACCCCAAGAATAGAAGAACTGGATTTCTCCGGGGTAATCTGTTGACCATGTCTGCATATTTGTTCCGCACTTGAGTTTAAGGCTGTTTGTTTCATCCCATTCGGATGCATTGATTGTACCGTCAACTGTGATTGTGTCAGCACCTGCGTAAAGAACCTTAACAAGACCGATGTTAAGACTATCGGGAGCTGCGTAAGTTGCCGTAAGCAATGTTGCCATAAGCATTGTTGCAATTACGACGAAAGAAAGAACTTTTTTCATTATTAATCCTCCAAATTAAAAAATTAATAAATGTGAAAATGTACGGCATTAACTATCTGTGGCTTTTTTATTAAGTTCACAGAAATACTTCAAATGCCATTATACTTGCGATAGTATTATATCACAGGTGATATTATTTTGTCAATATGTTAAATTTGAATTTTTACGTTAAAACGCCGCAGCAGTATTTGTAGCAGTAATATTTTACAATTATCGCATAAAATAATTTTCATATATTCATGCCGATAAGCAAAAGAGGTAAAAAGAAAAGACGAATGATAAATAAAAGCGGGTTTGTTTAAGGACAGATGAAATTACATCATTTGCCTGTTACAAACCCGTTTTAAATATCTATACGCTTATTTTTTATTTTTTTCTATGATAACACCCACGATTGCAGCAATTATGCCAAGGGTGAGGATTCCCGCAAAACTGATCGTGAGAGCAGACGTAGGCGATTCATCACTGCCTGTTTCGTCATTTTGCACGGTGTCACTGTCAGGGGATGCCGTTTCGCTTTCGGGAATTTCAGCGGGAGCACCGAGGTTCAACACAACATTATATGAGTCTGTGTTGAAGTTTTCACCTATATTATCCGTACATGTTCTGTAAACGCCGCAGTACTGTGTTTCTTCATCTCCGTTAAGACGGCAGATGGTTGCTGTGAGAAATTCACCTTCCTTGTGCTCAAAATCGGCAAGGAGATTGTCGGTAAGTCTTCTGTTTACATAAACCTCACGTGATTCGTCACATATGTAATGCCACGGTATAAGTGCCTCTATAGTCCAGCCTGTTTCTGTGGGCTTGTATTTTGTTACAACATCATACGCTTCAATACCCGACATAGATTCACGGTCTATATTGTGGCGTGTGCATCTTACGTTACCGTCTTCATCTGAAGGCCAGAACATAAAGAACATACCTTGAAGCTTATCTTCCTTCGGTATTATACCACCGGGATTGAAGGATATTTCAAAGCAATCGTTTGCACCGTTGAAAACGGGATCGTTGTCAGTTACATCTGCAAATACATATATGCCTTTGTTGCTCCACAAAAGATATGTGTCAACGGGAAGAATGTGCTCCTCACTGTCCATACCTGCCCATGTGCCTGTATTGTCCTTTGTAAGCATTATGTTTGCGGCGTATTTCCAAATTTCCTCACTGTTTTCTCCGTCCACTGTAATTTCATAATTGGCAAACGGAATGTCAAGGCTTACCGTGTCGTCAGCTGAAACATTTACTGCACAAAATATTATCAGTGCACACATAAAAGAAAGCAATTTTTTCATATTTTAAATCCTTTTTGTTTTTTATTATTCAAATGTTACAGATTGAAGCATCTGTGTGAATTGTTCGGTTTCACCGTCGGGGGCGTTGTTTGTGCATGCATAAGTGTATTCGTAAAAATAACCTTCTGAAGAGTAACCCGCGGCATAAGCTCCATAGCTTGCATTTCCGTTATACATGCAAGTGAAGGGGATGAAGATATAATTCCCCTGGGAACATGTCAAAAGCTGACCCTTGGAAAGCGACAGGTCTGTTATAAGACCGCCAGACACCTCTGTTATGTGCGTTTTCTCAATAACGAGAGCTGTTTGTGCCGTTATGTCGCCAAGCTTCAAAAAAGCTTTTTCTGACGGTGCAAGCTTGTATGAAGCCGTGTAATGCTTTCCTATAGCCGTTATATCCGTATAAGGCGACGGGATGTGTGTTTCATCATCACTGTCATCCGCTGCGGCAGAACTGTTTTGTTCTTCCTCCGGCGATAGCTTGTAATCTGCATTTGCGGGTATTTTTACGGAAAATTTGTCTTGATAAAGATAGATCTTATCGCTAAGCAGTGGGTTTTGCTTCGGTGTGTTTGCATACACGTCAAACTCAAATGCAAGGCTGTCGCACACATCACGGTCAACGGTGCTTTCCTTGTCGGAGTATTTATATTCCGCTTTGAATATCATTCTTTTCGTTGCTGATATAAGCGAGTAAGACGGTGTGACGCTATCTCTTTCATCGTAAATGAATGTATTTTGGTTAACACACGTTATTTTGTTTTTATCAAAATTATTTTGCGTTGCGTACTCATAGAAATTTTCATTGGGGTTGAATTTGCATGAAAGAGTTATGACTCGGTCAGTTTCGGGGTCCTTGAAGAAGATATCGCACTCGTCGCTGTTTTCTTCATTTTCAACTGTTTCAACCTCCGAAAAATCCGCAGGACGCGTAAAGCTGAAATGGTATTCGTCATGTGTGTAGACGGATACACCTGTAGTTTGTCTGCGTATCGAGCATGATGCAAGCGATAGGACAAAGCATAAAGAAAGTAAAATACACGATATTTTTTTAAGCATAATATATTCCGTTTCTCGGCTGTGCCGTTTATTTGCAGTCATACCAGCTGTCCGCATTCTTTATATCCACAGTGAGGTTTACGGGCAGAGAAATGACATTTTCCATTTCGTTTTTCAAAAGCTTCATAACTTCATCGGCGCACGTTCTGTCCGATTCTATTATGAGTTCGTCGTGTACCTGTAGTATCAAATGAGCATCAAAACCGCTTTTTTCAAGGGCTTTTTGCGTGTTTACCATGGCAAGCTTGATTATATCGGCGGCAGTTCCTTGTATGGGACTGTTCATTGCAACACGTTCACCGAATGAAACGAGGTTCTTTTTTGACGACGAAAGTTCGGGGATGTATCTTCTTCTGCCGAATATTGTTTGCACATATCCAAGCTCGTGTGCTGAACGCTTTATTTCATTTAAATATGCGGCAACACCCGGATAGTTGGCAAGATATCCTTCGATGTATTTTTTGGCAATTACCCTCGTCACACCGATGTCCTGTGCAAGTGAAAAGTCGCCGATGCCGTAAACTATTCCGAAGTTGACGGCTTTTGCGCGGCGGCGCAGTTCGGGAGTGACAGACTCGGCGTCAACACCGAAAACGCCCGATGCGGTGAGTGTGTGTATGTCATCGCCGGATGAAAATGCGCTTATCATACGTTCATCATCTGCAATTGCGGCAAGTATACGAAGCTCTATTTGTGAGTAGTCGGCATCGATCAAAACACGGTCAGGCTCCTTTGCAACGAAAAATCTGCGAAGCTCACGGCCTCGTTCCGTTCTTACGGGGATATTCTGTAAGTTGGGCTCGGTTGACGAAAGCCTTCCCGTTGCCGTAACCGTTTGGTTGAAGCTTGTGTGTATGATGCCGTTTTCGTCCATAACCTTCAAAAGTCCGTCGGCGTACGTGCTTTTCAGCTTTGACACGGTTCTGTATTCAAGTATTTCATCTATTATCGGATGATACGGGCTGAGCTTTTCAAGAACATCAACATTCGTGCTGTATCCCGTTTTTGTTTTCTTTTGTATGGGAAGCATCAGCTCTTCAAAAAGTACTGTACCAAGCTGTTTTGGGGAATTTATGTTAAATTCGTGTCCCGCAAGCTCATATATTCTCTGAATAAGAATATCGAGCTCAGCAGAAAGACTGATGCCAAATGCTTCAAGCCCCTCCTTGTCTACACGGAAACCGTAATTTTCCATTTTAGCAAGTACATATGAAAGCGGAAGCTCAATTTCATAATACAGCTTTGATACGTGCTGTTCTTCGAGCAGTGAATTTAAAACACCGCAAAGCTCATACAGCACACCGACGTGTTCTTCGGGTGTGTCGCCTATTGTTTTGCCAAGGTATGACAGGGCAAGGGCAGGAGCTGTATAATTGCCCTCGCTTGAGTTTAAAACATATCCTGCAAGAAATGTGTCGAATTTGATGTTTATTTTGTCGCATACGGAGTGGAAAAATTTACTGTTGTCACAAATAAAAGTGTTGTTTGAATAAAACGGTGAGGCGGGGCGAAATTCGCTTATAAGTGCATTTTTGCCGTCATATAGCAAAATATCACCGTCTTTAAGCGTTATTGCAAATTCACATCCCGTCACACTTTCAAGCTCTTCATTTGCAATTCTTGTAAATGAAAGCTCATTTGATGTTACCTTCGGTGCATCAAGTCCGAATTTTTTTATGAATGCACCGAATTCAAGTTCTGTAAACAACTTGTAAAGGCAGTCGTTGTCACAGCCTTCGGAAAACAAAGGTGATAAAGAATCGATGCAGGGAACTTCCTTGAATATTTTTGCCAGCTCATATGACATATAGGCGGAGTCTTTGCCGTTTAAAAGCTTTTCTTTTACGGATTTTGTAACACCCGTAAGCTCCTCTGAAGAATATATTCCGTCAAGTGAATGAAAATCCGAAATAAGCTTCAAGGCTGTCTTCTCACCGATACCCGGAACACCGGGAATGTTGTCGGAACTGTCGCCCATAAGGGCTTTTATATCAACGAGCTTGTCGGGCGTGGTATTGTATTCTTCGAAGAAACGTGCCTTGTCATAAACCTCAATACCGCTGTTTTTTACCAACAGCACCTTCACGCGGTCGCCTATAAGCTGAAGGGCATCTCTGTCTCCTGTGAGGATATATCCTTCCGTATCTTCACTTTCTTCGCATAGTCGGGCAAGCGTGCCGAGAATATCGTCTGCCTCATATCCCGCACATTCAAGCGTGTGAACACCCATGGCATTAAGCACACGCTTTGCATACGGAAGCTGCATTGCCAATTCTTCGGGCATGCCTTTTCTGTTTGCCTTATATCCGTCATATTTCAAGTGGCGGAATGTGGGCGCTTTCAGGTCGAAAGCGGCGGCGCAAAAGTCGGGGTTAACGGATTGCATATTTGAATTAACAGTGTTTACAAGACCGTATACCGCATTTGTGAAAAGACCGCTTTTTGTTGTCAGCGGACGTATACCGTAATATGCCCTGTTTATTATGCTGTTGCCGTCAATGGCGAGAAGCTTTTTCATTTTGTCAGCCTTTCGTTTTTTTATCGTGAGCCATTATATCATATGATCCTGCCCATTTCAAGTATAAAGATATTATTTTCCTTTTATGTATATAAATTTTTACTTTTTACGCAAATCGTTTATTTTCTTTCTACGCTGCGGGATAACTTATCAGAAGGCATATATTTTCAAAATGAAACGTGATGGAATGGGTTTCTTCATCAGGGGGCGCCGCGTTTCGCATTTGCGAAACAGACGGTGCGTACAGCTTGATACAAAGATTTAAGAAAGTATCCGGTACGCACGCGTCAAATTCACATTCGTGAATTGCGGCGCCCCAGAAAAATCAGCGGTAATGGGTTGCAAACGGTTATGACAAGTGTACGAACGTGCCAACCATACAATCACCAACAGCTATCGCCATATATTTCATTTCATAAAAAGCAAAGACAAAGCGATTATCAGAAAACCGAGCGTCAGATAAACAAGGCTTTTTTTCTCGCCGCAGTATTTGTATGCAAGCGGTAAAAGCTCCTCGAAAGAAAGGAAGACCATGATGCCTGCAGTTGCGGCAAATACTGTGCCGTTGACGGCATCACTCATTATCGGGCGCAACAAAAACCAGCCTATCAAAGCACCCAAAGGCTCTGCAACGGCGGTCAATGCTGCCATAAGAAATCCCCGTTTTTTGCTCCCTGTTGCATATGCCGTGGGAAGTGCTGTGGCAATACCCTCGGGAATGTTATGAATGGCGATTGCAAAAAATGTCGGTATGGCGGTTTCCGCACCGCCGAGAACTGCCATGAAAGTAACGAGTCCTTCGGGAAAGTTATGAATAGCTGTGGCAACAGCCGTATAAACTCCCGCTTTCATCATATGCGCGGATTCTTCATTTTTTTCAGGAAACAGGACACCGAGGATGAACATAACGGCAAAACCTGAAAAAAATCCTATATTTACACGCAAAAATCCGTCAAATGTGTCGCCTCCGAGCAGATTTTGTGCTTTTGAAAGTATCTCTGTGAACGAAACATAAAGCATGGCACCTGCTGAAAAGGCGAGGCTTGCACCCAAAAAATTGTTTATATTTTTGCTTCTGCCTGTAAAAAATACGATACAGCCTCCAAGAGCTGCTGACATACCTGCAACAAATGTCAAAAGAAATGCAATACTTACGTTGTTTATGATATTCACCTCCGAAGGTAAGTATATTCTGTGTGCCGTGTCGACGTTACAGGGGATTTTTCGACCCAAAATGCAGAATTTACAGAAAGTTAAAAAATTTCTTTGCAATAAAAGGCAAAAAGCTATTGCATTTTTTTTGCGTGTAATATATAATAACGGTGTGACTGAGTGTCACTCGATGTTACCAAAGTTCATAAATGTGGAGAACTATGTGGAAAGTGTGGATAACTCGGGCACAAAACCGTTAAAAAGGAGGCAGAACGCTGTGTTTGTTGGTGAATTTGAGCATACAGTCGATACAAAAGGCAGAATATTTGTTCCCGTCAAGTTCCGTGACGAGCTTGGTTCTGCCATTTATATATCTTGCAGCTTCAGCGGCTGTGTTACCGTGTATACGGAAAAGTCGTGGAATGAGCTGTCGGGAAAAATTTTAAGCTCACTTCCCGCAATAAACGGAGAAGCGGCAAAACGTTCCATCTTCAGAAGAACGCAAAGCGCTGAGATAGATTCCGGAGGCAGAATATTGCTTACCTCAAAGGTGAGGGAACATGCAAGCATCGGTAAAAATGCGGTTATCGTCGGAATGGGCGACAGAATAGAGATCTGGTCGGCAGAAAAATACGAACAGCTTGTTGACGAAGAAAATATCGACGATATCAAGACATTGTTTGCAAATTACGGTTTGTAAGGAGAAATTGTTTGATGGGCAAGAACACATGCGCAGAAGATTTTTCGCACTATTCCGTAATGCTTGATGAATGCATAGACGGCTTAAGTATAAAAGAGGACGGTATATACTGTGACCTGACGCTTGGCGGCGGCGGACACAGTGAGAAAATTGCAGAAAAGCTTAAGAACGGACGCCTTATATGCGTTGACACTGATGTCACAGCAATAAAAGCGGCATCTGCAAGACTTGATAAGTACCGTGACAGAATAACGTTTGTAAATAACAATTTTAAAAATATAGAGGATATCTTAGAGGAACTCGGAATAGAAAAAATTGACGGGGCGCTTATCGATTTAGGGGTATCCTCTTTCCAGCTTGATTGCGCTGAAAGAGGATTTTCGTATATGAATGATGCGCCTCTTGATATGCGCATGAATACATCCGATCCCGTAAGCGCATATGACGTTGTCAATACGTACAGCGAAGAAGAATTAAAAAGAATTATATATACATACGGCGAGGAAAACTTCGCGCCGCAGATTGCAAGCAAAATCGTGTCTTACAGGGCAGAAAAAACCATAAATACTACACTTGAACTTGTGAATATAATCAAATCCGCTATGCCTGCCAAGGCAAAGGTAGGCGGACACCACCCTGCAAAAAGGACATTTCAGGCAATAAGAATTGCGGTAAACAGTGAGCTTGAAATAATCGAGCCCACTCTCAAATCCCTCATTTCGCATCTTAACAAAGACGGAAGACTTTGTGTTATCACCTTCCATTCTTTGGAGGACAGGATAGTAAAGCAGACGTTTGCACATGCTTCCTCAGGCTGTACATGCCCGCCCGAATTTCCTGTATGTGTATGCGGCAAAAAGCCGTTTGTTAAGGTTGTTACCAAAAAGCCGGTATTGCCGAGCGACAGAGAGCTTGGCGAAAACCCACGTTCGAGAAGCGCAAAGCTTCGCATAGCACAAAAGATTTAAAGGAGAAAAAATGACAGCGGAAAAACACACACTCATAAATAAGACGGCTGAAAATCTCCCTGCCGTTTCAAGTGATACGGCACTTACATCTGAAAATATCAAAGGACTCAAAATAAAAGAAAAAACATTTACAAAGCTTGCTAAATCAAAAACACCTATGCCGATAGGCACGATGTTTATGGCTGTTATATGCTCGCTTTTGCTTATGTTCATCGTTTTTGTCGGTGTTCAGGTAAGCGATTATTCCTCGCAGGTCTCACAGCTCAGCAGTGAGCTTAAGGGGCTTATTGAGGAAGAAGAAAGGCTTAATTTTGAGCTGTCGCAGAAAAATGACCTTAAGTACATAGAGCAGCAGGCGCAGGCAATGGGAATGGTAAAGGAAGATAAGCTTCCCAAAAAATATGTTACCGTTGCCGGAGATGATGCGTCAGAGGTGCTTCTTGCCGAAAAAGAAGAAGACAAATATTCGTTTTCCGCGCTTTTATCGGCTCTCGGTGAAAGCCTTGGTGAGATTCTGGAATACATCAAAGATTAAAGGAATATATTTGTACGGTACAACTTATTGTTTGAAAGGGTGCTTTTAAATAAACAACAACATAAAACCGAAAAAGATAAGCTGGCAGGACCGTGTTCTTATAGTTATCTTTGTTCTTTCATTTGTAATAGTAAGCGGAAGGCTTTTTTATCTGCAGATCTGGAGCTATGATGATTATCAGAAAAAAGCCGCCGAAAATATAACACGCGAAACATCCGTATCTGCCTCAAGAGGCAGGATTTATGACAGAAACGGCATAATTCTTGCCGATAACAAAACGGTTGAACGCGTGTTTATTTCACCTGCGGACATTGACGGAAACGCCGAAAGAAGGCTTATTGCCGAAAATCTTTCGCGTATACTTGATGTTGATTATGATATGGTATACGAAAAAGGCGGTCTTGTTAACCGTAAGGATGAAACGATAAAAAAAGGTGTAGGCAAGGAACAGGCTGACATGGTCCGTGCGTTTATTGCCGAATATAAGCTTGACTGTGTGCATCTTGTTACGGGCACGGAAAGATTTTACCCTTATGGGAATTTGCTTTCGCATGTTCTCGGCTTTACCGGTACGGACGGACAGGGACTTTACGGTATAGAATATCAGTACGATAAATATCTTACGGGTACGGCGGGAAAAATAGTAACAGCTAAAAACGGTCTTGGGCTTGATATGCCGTATAAATACGAAAGCTATGTAAAAGCTGTTGATGGCTGTGATCTTGTACTTACGATCGACTATAACGTCCAATGTATACTTGAAAAGTATCTTGAAGAAGCGCTTGAAGCGGTTGATGCACAAAACCGCGTAACAGGTGTGATTATGGATCCCGATACGGGCGATATACTTGCAATGGCAACAAAGCCCGATTTTAACTGTAACGAGCCGAATACTCTTGATGCCGCCTCGCAGATTAAGCTTGATAATTGCGGTTACGAGGTCGGAACAAAAGAATATAATCTTTTGAAAAAAGAACTTCTCGGTGTAATGTGGTCAAATAAGGCAATAAATGACCTTTATGAGCCCGGTTCAACATTCAAAGTGGCAACATGCAGTATGGCGCTTGAAGAGGATGTCGTATCGAGAAGTACGCCGTATTATTGCCCGGGATATCACATGGTAGAGGGATACGGAAAGATAAAGTGCCACAAAACATACGGTCACGGTGCTTTGGATTTTCAAACGGGGCTTCAGAAGTCTTGCAACCCAACGATGATGATAACGGCTGAAAAGCTGGGAAAAGAAACATTTTATAATTATTTCGAATCATTCGGTTATAAAGAACTGACAGGTATAGACTTGCCGGGTGAAGCATCAACATATTGCCATAAATACAGCAATTTTAATCAGACAGAACTTGCGGTGTACTCCTTCGGTCAGACGTTTAAGGTAACTGCCATAAGACAGCTTACATCCGTTTCAAGCGTTGCAAACGGCGGAAATATTGTAGTACCGCATGTTGTGAAGCAGATACTTGACAGTGACGGAAATATCGTTTCAAATATTGATACTACCGTGAAACGTCAGGTAATATCAGCGCAAACGGGCGAGCAGATATGCGATATACTTGAAAAGGGCGTTACGGAGGGTATCGGTGCGGCAAACGCATACGTTGCAGGATATAAGGTCGGTGCCAAAACGGGAACATCCGAAAAAAGAGATAAACAGGATGCGCACGGAACGTACCTGCTCAGAGTTGGTTCGTGCTTCTCCGTTGCACCCGCAGATGACCCGGAGGTCACTTTGATAGTTGTCGTTGATGAACCGAATACGGAGTTGAGCCGTGCAGAGGGTTCTATCGTTGCAGCACCTTACAACAGTAAGATATTGGCTGAAGTGCTGCCGTATCTCGGTATTGAGCCTGAGTATGCAGGATCTGATACAGACAGTAAGCAGACCACAGTCGGAAGTTATGTCGGTGCTGATGTCAATGCCGCGAAGAATAAGCTTGAATCACTCGGATACGAGGTAACTGTGAAGGGTGACGGCAAGACCGTAATTTCACAGATGCCCAAGGCGGGTGACACGCTTATAATTAAAAACGGAAAAATAATACTTTATACATCGTCAAACGAACAGGAAAAAACAGTCAAGGTTCCCGATGTTGTCGGAAAATCTCCGACGGATGCAAATAAGCTTGTTGTCAATTCGGGACTCAACATAAGCGTAAGCGGTGCTGTTGCCGCAAAAAACGCATATGCCGTTAAGCAATATCCCGAGGCGGGAAGCACAGTGCCCGAGGGTACTGTTGTTACAATAGAATTTCTGCATATGGATGAGGTTATAGGAAACACAGATTAAAGGATAAAAGGAAGTTTAAAAATATTTACTGAAAAAAGGTGATATGTATTAAACTTTCAAAGCTTTTAAGCGGAGTTTGCATAATAAGAGCAAGCGAAAATCTGTTTTATGCCGAAATAAACGGTATAAAGGAAAACTCAAATGACGTATGTCCGGGTGATCTTTTTATTGCTTGGGGCGGTACGAATCATGACGGCTTTGATTATATTGCACAGGCGATATCGAAAGGGGCATCCGCGGTGCTTTATGAAAGCCGAAAAA
>JAZTXA010000018.1:0-18422 GCA_045636245.1 Eubacteriales bacterium
CCTGGCTCACAGAACGACATGGCTACGATCCGACTTGCTTATCGGTGCTGGTGTTTGTTCTGTTTGCAAAAACGAATTTGTAAGCGAAAAAAATTTCAAAACAGCCTTTTCGCTTTTTTCCGCCCTCGGTGTTGCGTTTGAGCTGGATGAAGACAAAATGAATGCGATAATCTCCCTCACCTCATCCTCACCTGCCTACATATTTTTATTCATTAAAGCTTTAATGGACGGCGCTGTAATGCAGGGACTTGAATTCAAAGACGAAAAGGAAATGAGGAGGATAGCCTGCGAAACTGTAATAGGCTCCGCAAAACTGCTCATGAACAGCGAAAAATCCCCTGAACAGCTTATAAAGGATGTCACTTCCCCCGGCGGCACAACTGCCGAGGCAATGAAAGTCTTTTATGAAGCAGAATTTGAAAAAACAGTACATGAAGCAATGACTGCATGTACAAAGCGTGCTGACGAGCTTTCAAAGAGATAATCGGAATATTCACATACAGCACTTCATATTCTTTATCAAGAATAAAGAAACGGAGTGCTGAAATGAAGTATATTACCGACGGAGAAAATAACGGGCTTAACACAAAAAACGGTGACGATGTTGCCACACGCACCCTGTACACCCTCGCCAAACGAAGGGACAGGCGCAATTATTTTTCTGCATCGCTTATATTTTTATGCGTCATATTTTTTCTGTCGATAACCGTTGGGTGTCTTCTGTATATCTATTTGAAGCAAACGGACGCCTTACCTGTTTTTGATATTCAAACTCCCCCGGACACATTCACGGAAGCTGTTAAAACAGTACTTAAAAATTACTTTATATCTTTTTTGCCGTTTGCGCTCGTATTCGTTTTGGGATTTACAACAATTTGCTCTCTTACAAACGGAATACTGTGTGCCTGCCTCGGTGTGTTTTGCGGATTTTTTGTCACATATATGTATAGGCTGTCCGCTTTAGGATGCTTATCCGCTTCTGTATCACTGGCGCTGTACTGCTTTGTGTTTCTGTATTTCTCTGCAGTATCGGTAAGCTTTTCTCACAGCTTAAATCCGAGCGGAGAATTCGACAGGCTGTTTGAAGAAGACCTTGCATGTTATCTGCGTTATCTTTTAACATCCGCATCGGCAATTCTTGCCGCTTGCATAATATACCACATTATCTGAAGGAAATTTAAAATGGAAAGAAAAAAAATTCTGAAGCTGCCAAATATATTCGATACCCAAAAGGAAGGCAAGGGTGTTGAAAAGGGTGAGGTCAAAGAGCCCACATTCAAAAACTTTTTCAAATATTACGGCAGATCTATAACAAAGCTTCTTAATGTAAACCTTATGTTTACCCTTTTGTGCTTGCCTGTATTTTCCCTGTTTTTTGCTATTGCGGGATTCACAAATCTTTCAGCACCTGCGGCATCGGGTACACTTTTCGGGCCTGTGCGTTCTGCAATCATCAGCGGAAATATAAACCCCGTGACAATGTCACTGTTCGGGGCATACGGTATACAAACCGACCAAAGCGTGCGCCTTACCGTACCGACACTTATATTTTTCGGTATAGCCGCACTTATCATTTTCACCTGGGGATACGCAAATACCGGTATGTTTTATGTTATAAGAAACATCCAAAAAGGTGAACCCGTATTCATGTTTGCCGACTTCAAGCAGACAATAAAACAAAACAAATTTCAATCACTTATACTCGGAATAATTGACCTTGCCATCATCGGACTTACAATTTATGACCTGCAGTTTTTCGCAATAAACTCATCTATTTCATCCATGTACAGCGTTATGTTCTGGATATGCGTCTTCATCGGAATCACATATCTGATTATGAGGGTCTATCTCTATCTTATGCTTGTCACGTTTGACCTTTCGATATATAAAATGTTCAAAAACGGACTTATATTTTCATTTATAGGACTGAAGAGAAATATCCCCGCAATTTTGGGAATGCTCCTTGTTATTGCATTTAACGTATTTATCTTTATAGGATTTTTGCCTGTTGGCATCGTTTTACCGTTCGTTTTGACATTTTCCACATGTGCATATATAGGAGTTTATGCGGCTTACCCAAAGATAAAGGAAATAATGATAGATCCGTATTACAACGAAAACGAAGAAGAAACGGAAGAATAAGCAAAATCCGTTTCACGCAAGCGCATCGCACAGCGGTGTACATTACCATAAAATATAAGTTTAAAACGGCAGTTTCAAATTGAATTGAACCTGCCGTTTTATGTGCTTATTTAGATGAAATAAGCTCCGATACCGTTAAGAATTCGTATCCTCTTTCAATAAGCTTCGGTATCACTTCTTCAAGTGCATCGGGTGTCGGTGTATCGGGTGTTATAAAATCATGAAACAGAATTATATCGCCGCCTTTAACACCGTCAAGTATTTTCTTGGATATCTCATCCGACGGCGTATGCGCCCAATCTCTTGTATCATGTGACCATAATATCACCGAACATCCGCATTTTTTCGCCATATTTGCAACCTTTTCTCCGCAAAACCCTTCGGGCGGGCGGAATAGCGTGGGACGTTTATCGGTTATTCCTCCGATAACATCCGATGCTTTTTTAATTTCTGCTTGCAGTTCTTCACCCGATATATTCTTCAAATGCGGGTGTGAATAGGTGTGATTGCCTATTTCGTGTCCGTCTGACACTATGCGCTTCACCTTTTCGGGATATCTTTCAGCATTTACACCTATTACAAAAAACGTCGCCTTGACACCGTGGCTTTCAAGAATATCAAGTATTCTTTCGGTATACTTATAATGCGGGCCGTCATCAAATGTCAGGGCGATCTTTTTGTCCTCTGTCGCAACGCATCTGTACACTTCGGCAAGCGCCGAAGCATGGAGTACGGCAAAAGAACACAAGCTGAAAATAAGCAGAACACATATAAGCTTTATCCGCATAACTCATCAAGCGTACCGAAGCGGTAGCCCATCTTTTCCCACTCAGTCATAACACTGTCAAGTATATCAGCATTCGTTTTTGATGTGGGATGAAGCAAAACCACCATACCGTTGTGCGTATTATCGAGAATAAGCTTTTTTGCCTTTTCGGGATCGGGCTGTTTATTATTGTCCCAGTCCGCGTATGCAAAGCTCCAAAAAACAGTTTTGTAGCCAAGCTCATTGGCAAATTTCAAATTGTTAAGCGAAAATTTGCCCTCGGGAGGTCTGTAGTACATCGCCATTGTTTTCCCTGTCATTTCGGTATAGAACGATGAAAGCTCCGACAGTTCCTTTTCGAACATCGCTTTTTCCGATATTTTCGTCATATCCTTGTGATGTGCGGTATGATTGCACACAAGATGTCCATCATCTGCCATTCGCTTTACAAGAGCTGTATTACGTCTTATAAGATTGTCAAGTACAAAAAACGCACCCGTCGCACCGTGAGATTTCAAAGTATCCAAAATGCGCTCTATATTGCCGTTTTCGTACCCTGCATCAAACGTCAGATATATGACCTTGTCATCTTCACGTCCGACGTAATAGCCGCCGTAGTCTTTCATAAAACCGAATTTCGGGTCAAGTGTGGGTGTTGCATGATCCCGATTTCTTTTGCAGTAATAATTCAGTGTCTCATTTTCACCTACAGTTACCGTGTCACTGCCTGCAACCGTAAATGATGTTAAAAGAAAAAGTGCCGCAAGTGCGGCACAGAATCTATACAGTTTCGTCATTTAAACCGTCCCTTTGATTGATTTTTGCCCGCAGGATTATTGTATTCCGTAAGGGACAAAATATACTTTCAAAGACACGTTAATTTTTGGTTTTTCTTCCAATATTATAAATAAAGCTTTCCGCTTCTGCAAGAATGCGTCTGTAATTGGAATTCCAGAACAAGCGGCATGCATCATCATACTTAAGCCATCTGTATTCCGACATAACACTTTCAAATACAACATTGGGGTCATTTGATTCAGCCAAGAAAAGCACGACCGTCTTCCTGCACGGTGCAGCAAGTCTGTATGTGACGGACTGTCTGAAATTTTTGTGCGGCTTCAGGTGCTGACCTATTTCCTCAAACACCTCTCGCTTCGCTGTTTGCAGCTCAGTTTCGCACATTTCCATATGTCCTTTCGGGAAGCTCCATGTTCCCGATCTTTTTTGGAACAACAGCAGATATTTGATACCGTCGGGTGTTTTTCTGTAAACGATCATACCTGCCGATTTTTGATAAAGCGAATTTACCGTTATATCGTAAAATTTTTCACGGAAGTGTACCGCTTCCTCTATCCTTGCCTGATTCACATACACGCCGGGAGGTGCCAGAACAAGGCGCACACCGCACTCTCCTCCCCTGTGTATAACACCGACAACAGCTCCCGTAAACGATGAAACAGGTGTTCTTACGCCGAGTATATACGCGCGAAGCTCTTTACCGTCAGCACCGTATTCTCCTTCAATAACTCCGTAATTGATGGGATATGTTATATTCTTTTTTGTGGGATGACGTGTGCCTATCGGACGTATTACGCTTACCGTAAATGTTTTACCGAGGTAATTCCTCGTGCTTGTTTTTCTTACAATATTTCTTATATATTCGGCTTTTGATGCGTTATAATGATCGATACTGTATGGGTGCTTAAGATATGCGGCTTCCTTTATTTTCGTGTATTCTTCCCTGTGCGAATCCTTTGCGCCGAGGTACTTTCTGAAATTCACAAAACCCTGCCATCTTTCGTCCATATACTCAACAAAATGTATGTTGTGTGTAACGATATCGTTTTCGAGATCTCCCGAATAGAAAAACATACGTCTTGCGTTATCCTTTTCCGGTACGTGGTATACACCTATCTCCGCAAGCTCGGGAATAAATTTATTGACATCTTCTAAAAAACGTACACCGACAGCTATATCTATCACAGGCACTGCCGACATTCCGAACACGGCAGTTGAGCCGATATGCTGAATATCAACAGCAAATGTACCAAGCACATTTTTTAAATTTACAATAGTGTCTGCCGCCTCCTGCTTCCACGTAGGATCATAAGCGGATAAATAAACTTTATTTTTCTGTATTCCAAGCATAACTTGCCCACCTTAGCCGAATTTTTCCAAAAAACTTACTTCAAAAAATCAGTGTCACATTTATTGACACTGATTTTTTTATTTTAGTTGACATCCGCAGGACGGGGAGTGGTAAATTCAACGCTTACTATCTGCGATTTCCCGTCACGGTAAATAACCATTTCAACCGTGTCACCGACACAGTATGAAGCAATAAGCGTTGAAAGTGCATTTGCGGATGATATCATTGTACCGTCAACGGTAAATATGATATCGTTGACCTTGAGTCCTGCCTTCTGTGCATCAAAGCCATCCTGAATTTTTGTTATATACACATATCCCTGTCTTGTCTGTCCGATCTCAACACCGAGATATGCTTTATCACTTGAAGATTTGTTCGAGATAATATCCTGAACTATGCCGTATGCCGTGCTTGACGGAATGGCAAATCCGATACCCTCAACATCGCTTCCCGATGATTTTGCGTTGACAACACCGATAAGCTCACCTGCCATGTTGAACAATCCGCCGCCTGAGTTGCCGGGGTTTACAGGTGCATCCGTCTGGATAAGTGTCATCATTTTGTTATCGATATTTATTTCGCGTGCCAAAGCTGAAACGATACCGCTTGTGACGGAACCGCCAAGCTCACCGAGGGGGTTGCCTATTGCAATAACAGTCTGACCTACCTTAAGATTGTCGGAATTTCCGAATGTTGCCACAGGAAGATCCTGTGCTTCTATCTTTATCACAGCCAAGTCATTTTTAGTATTTACACCCCAAATAACAGCACCGTATGTTTCACCGTTTCTGAGTCTTACAGTGACCTTTTCCGCACCGTCAACGACGTGATTGTTTGTAACAATGAAACCGTCCTTCGTTACGATGACACCGCTTCCCGCGCCCTGCGAAACACTCTGTCCGAAGATGGAACCGTATACGACCTTCTCCGTCTTTATTTCAACAACACAGTCAACCGTTTTTTCAACTACAGTTACCATTTCGTCGGGTTCAACCACAACATCGCTGTACGAAAGCGTTTCATCGCTTGATGTAACATCGCCTTTTGAATCCGCCGCATCGTCCTTTGTAACTTCACCGTTAACAGGCGGATTTGTTCCGTCTTTATTTCCGAAATATCTTCCCGCAAAATACGCACCTGTGCAAAGCAAGGCAGCGGCAAGCAAGCATATTATAACTATGCCTGCGGAGCTTTTCTTTTTAGGCGGCACATAAGGAGAGCTGTACGAAGCAAAATCGGGATTTGAAGAATAGCTCCTTGTTCCGCCTTCATACGAATAGCTTGTTTTTGGAGGCTCTTCATTTCTCGTGTGTTCCATTTCCGTTTGTTCGTTTGCAGTTTCGGAAATATTATCTCCATCTGTGGGATTTGTTTCGGGATTTGTTTCGTTTTTATTTGTATTTTCATCAAAGGTGTTAAAATTTTCGTCCATGGTTATGTCCTTTCAAAATTATGTATCAATAGCTTTTGTGACCTCATTATACCCTTCTTACGTGATGGAAATGTGAAATCACACTGATGATATTTTGAAACTTTACAAAAAGCTTATGCAAACACCTTGTATGAGGATATTACCGTATATCCCGCATCGCTAAGTGATTTACAGAATACATCATATTCCTCTTTTGTAAATGCATCTGTAACAAATGCTATGACATTTTCTTCGGGGATATGTGCGCACACATTGAATTTCTTGTCAAATCCGTCGATCTTGCCGCCGACACGCATAAGGTAAGAAAGCTTTCTTTCGTCCTTCGCTACCATATCTTTTCCATCTTCCCAGATGTCAAACTGTGATTTTGCATTTTTTCTTGCGGCGATGTCTATGATATCGGAAACAACGGCACTTGCGGTGGGAAGCTTACCTGCGCCTCTGCCGTAGAACATTACTCTTCCTGCGGCATCCGTATCAACCATAATACCGTTGAATACATCTTCAATACCGTAAAGAGGAACATCGTCTGCAATACAGTAAGGCGACACCTCAAGCAAAAGCTTGCCGTTTTGCATTTCCGCAACACCGAGAAGCTTTATTTTGCAACCAAAGGATTCAGCCGCTTCAACATCTTTTCTTGTTATCTTCGATATACCCGTAACATTCACATCATCGGGGCATACAAGCTTTCCTGACATTATAGCACCGAGTATGCATATTTTTCTGCATGTATCAAACCCTTCAACATCGGCAGTAGGATCTTTTTCCGCATAGCCCTTTTCCTGCGCTTCGGAAAGTGCCCTGTCATAGCTTTTTCCATGTGTGAACATATTTGTCAGAATATAGTTTGTTGTGCCGTTGAGGATACCTGCAATACGTGATATTCTGTTTGCACCGAGGCACTGCGCAATAGGTGTAAGTGCGGGAATTGCGCCGCCCGTGCTTGCTTCAAACAAATATCTGGCGCCGTTTTTCTCAGCTTTCTGCATAAGCTCAACACCGCAGTAAGCCACTATCTCTTTATTTGATGTAACAACGCTTTTTCCCTTTTCCAAAGCCATTGTTGTGAATTTGTATGCTGCGTTTCTTCCGCCCATCGTTTCAACAACAACATCGACCTCGGGATCGTTTGCAATAATTTCAAAATCTTTCACCATTTTATCGGCAAAGGGAGACTCGGGAAATTCACGTATATCGCATATATATTTCAAGTTTATTTTTTCGCCTGCATTTTTTTCGATAATATCGGCATTATTCGTCAACAGCTCACAAACGCCGCTTCCGACCGTGCCGAATCCTATCACAGCAACATTTAACATTTCGTTAATTCCTTTCGGTATTTTAAATTAGACTTTGTTATTTTATCATAAAAGAATGACAAAATCAACAACTTATTTGTAATTTTGTTTAATAAATCTGTTTAATTCGGTAAAGTTTTGCAAAATCACAGCAGTTGACATCACAAACATTGTAGGATATAATATGAGAAAACAAACGAAACGGATATAAAACAATGACCAAAATGACGCACGCCCTTTTCAATTTGAAGGATGAAAAATACAAGGACTTTCAAAGTAAGCTTATGCCTACGATCAACAAAAACACCGTCATAGGTGTACGTGTTCCGAAATTGAGAAAGATTGCAAAAGAGCTTTTAAAAAGCGGAGAATACCTTGATTTCCTTTCAGAGCTCCCGCATGAATATTATGAAGAAAATGTTCTTCATTCACTCATATTATGCGAGATTGCCGACTTTGAAGAATGTCTGCATCATACGGAAGCTTTTCTGCCGTTTGTCGATAACTGGGCGGTGTGCGATTCTCTGCGTCCGAAATGCTTTAAAAAGCATAAAAATGAGTTGCTTGAACATATAAAAATATATCTTCATTCTTCCCATCCGTATACCGTAAGATTCGGAATTGAGATGCTTACGGTGCATTTTCTTGACGAAAATTTTGACATTGATTTTTTAAAAACAGTGTCAAAAATAAAAAGCGATAATTATTACGTGAATATGATGATAAGCTGGTATTTCGCCACAGCACTCACAAAACAGTATGAAAGCACCGTACCTTACATCGAAGAGAAAAAACTGCCATCCTTTGTACACATGAAAACAATACAAAAAGCATGCGAAAGCCTTTGTATCAACAAAGAAAGAAAACAACACCTGAAAACACTTAAAACTGACAAGTGATTTTTGATAAATATTAAAAATATATGCGTTAGTACTTGTATTTTTGTAAATTATGTATTATAATATAATTTGGAGTTTTTCACAACAAAAGGAGTGGTATTATGGCAAGAAAAAAAGAAGAACTCGCACCGTACCTGTTTCATCAGGGTACAAACTTTGAAGCATACAAATACCTCGGTCATCACACCGTTTCAAGAGGAACTGTCGTATTCCGCGTGTGGGCACCGAATGCAGACTCCGTTTTTGTAACAGGCGATTTCAACAATTGGGACGAAAGCTGTCCTATGAAAAAGATCACAGACAACGGCATATGGCAGGCAGAGCTTAAGCTGAAGATCCAGAACGGCGAAAAGATAAAATACAAGTACAAGATCAAACGCGGCTCGCGTGAGATTTTCAAGGCGGACCCGTACGCGGTACATTCGGGCACACTTTCCGAAACAGCATCTTACTTGTATGAGCTGAATGAATATCATTGGACAGACAAGGCGTGGCTCAAATACAGAAAAGAAACTGTCATACGTGGAGATTATCCGATACCCATGAATATATACGAGGTGCACCTCGGTTCATGGAAAAGGCATGAGGACGGTTCATATCTGTCATATATCGAGCTTGCAGACGAGCTTGCACCGTACGTAAAACAGATGGGGTACACACACATTGAGCTTATGCCGATAGCGGAGCATCCGTTTGACGGATCTTGGGGTTATCAGGTGTGCGGATTTTATTCCCCCACATCACGTTTCGGAACACCAGAAATGTTTATGTATTTCGTAAACAAAATGCATGAGTACGGTATCGGTGTAATAATGGACTGGGTCCCTGCACATTTCCCGAAAAACGAACAGGGACTTTATGAATTTGACGGCTCACCTCTGTATGAATATCAGGGATGGGACAGAATAGAGCATAAGATCTGGGGCACACGATTCTTTGACGTCGGACGTGAGGAAATACAGTCATTCCTCATTTCAAACGCACACTACTGGTTAAACGAATACCACATCGACGGCTTACGTGTTGACGCTGTGGCTGCGATGCTTTATCTTGATTATGACCGCATGCCCGGCGAATGGACGCCCGCATTTGACGGTTCAAATAAAAATTATGAGTCTATTGCATTTTTCAAAAAGCTCAACTCATTTATCGATGAACACTTTCCTGACGTCATAATGGCGGCAGAGGAATCTACCGACTGGCCCATGATAACAAAGTCCGTATCCGACGGAGGGCTCGGCTTCAATTTCAAATGGAATATGGGCTGGATGAACGATATCACAGATTACGTTATGCGTGATCCCATATACAGAAAATACCATCACTCGGCGCTCAACTTCTCGCTTATGTACTCGTTTAACGAAAACTATATACTTCCGATATCACATGACGAGGTCGTACACGGTAAATATTCTCTCATCAACAAGATGTGGGGAAATTATGAGCAGAAATTTGCATCAGCGCGCCTGTTCATGACATATATGATGTGCCATCCCGGCAAAAAGCTGATGTTTATGGGAAGCGAATTCGGTCAGTTCCGCGAATGGGATTATGCATCGTCACTTGAATGGTTTATGCTCGATTACCAAACACATAAAACGTTTCAGTATTTTGTTTCCGTTTTGAACCGCTTCTATCTTTCCAAGAGCGCTTTATGGGAATGTGATACATCATGGGACGGATTTACATGGGTGCGCGCAGATGACGGCGACGGAAACATGTCTGTATTCACAAGACAAAATAAAGACGGCAAAAAATTACTTTGTGTTATGAATTTTTCGGCATCCTATAAAGAAAACTGCTGTATCGGCGCGCCCGACGGTGGTTATTGGCACGAAGTATTTTCCTCTGACAGCCGTGAATTCGGAGGCGCAGGCTGTACAAACGGCTCGGTTTTTGCATGTGAAATGATGTGCGACAATCTGCCGTATGCACTTATGATATCCCTGCCTCCGCTTTCAGCAGTTATATTTGAGCAAGAAGACATAGAAATAAAAAGCGAATAAAATAAATCGTAAAGGAGAACATCAATGTTCAAGAAAAAGGAATGTGTTGCGATGCTTTTGGCAGGCGGCCAAGGCAGCAGACTTTACACACTTACGGAAAAAACCGCAAAACCCGCCGTGGTATTCGGCGGAAAGTACAGGATCATTGACTTCACTCTTTCCAATTGCGTAAATTCAGGCATAGATACAGTCGGTGTCCTGACACAGTATCAACCTTTGGTGCTCAACGAGTACATCGGAAACGGACAGCCGTGGGACCTTGACAAAACATACGGCGGCGCCATGGTTCTTCCCCCTTATCAGCGTCAGAAGGGCGCTGACTGGTACAGCGGAACCGCAAACGCTATCTATCAAAATATCGATTTTATTGCAAGATACGATCCCGATTACGTTCTTATCCTGTCGGGCGACCACATCTATAAGATGGACTACTATGCAATGCTTGACTATCACAAGAAGAACAATGCAGACTGTACCATCGCCGTTATAGATGTACCGCTTGAAGAGGCAAGCCGCTTCGGCATTATGAACACAAACGACGACGGATCTATCTATCAGTTTGAGGAAAAGCCGAAAGAACCCAAGAGCACAAAGGCTTCAATGGGCATTTATATATTCAACAAGCAGAAGCTGTTTGACTATCTCACAGCTGACGAGGCTGACCCGAATTCCTCAAAGGACTTCGGAAAAAACATCATTCCCGCAATGCTTGCAGGCGGTGAGCGTATGTATGCGTACCCCTTCAGCGGTTATTGGAAGGATGTCGGAACAATTTCGAGCCTTTGGGAAGCAAACATGGATCTTCTCGGCGAAAAACCCGTATTTAACCTCAAGGAACCTTCTTGGAGAATATACTCCAGAAACTCAACAGAGCCGCCGCACTATGCAGGCGACAATTCCGTTATCGTCAATTCTCTTATCACAGAGGGATGTGAGATATACGGACGTGTTGAAAATTCCGTGCTTTCAAACGGTGTTACCGTTGAAGAGGGTGCTGTCGTCAAGGACAGTGTAATTATGAAGGGCACAGTAATAAAATCCGGCGCTGTTGTAAACTATACGGTTATGGACGGCGACACCGTTGTAGGGTGTGGATGCTCCATCGGCGGTGATAAACAAAACGGTGAAATTACACTTGTCGGTGGAGGTCTTTCCATTCCCGACGGCACCGTTGTTGACCCCGGCAAAATGATAAATGAAAGTTCACTGAAGGAACTTACCGAAAAGGAGGATATATAATATGTCCGCAGTTGGTATAATATTTTCAAATGTTCACGACAGAAATATTCCAGAGCTTACACAGATGAGAACAATGGCATCAGTTCCCTACGGCTGCCGTTACAGATTCATTGACTTTGCGCTTTCCAACATGGTAAACTCCGGTATACAGAAGGTCGGCGTTATAACACAGTCAAACTACCAGTCGCTTATGGACCACATAGGAAACGGTAAGGACTGGGACTTGGCATCCCGTTCAGGCGGTATAAAGATACTTCCTCCGCACATAACAGCATTTGCAAGTACATCAAGACTCAGCTATGCTTCAAGGCTTTCTGGGCTTATAAACAGCTTGCATTTTGTCGAAAGATGTAAGGAAGACTATGTCGTAATGTCTGACTGTGACGTTATCTGTAACATAGATTTCAGAAAGCTTATCGACGCGCACGAGCAAACAGGCGCCGATATAACCATCGCAGTTAAAAATGTTGTTCTCAATTCCGAGTCATGCAAGAAAAACGTCATCATCAATTCCGATGAAAACGGACGCGCTAAGGATATCTTCGTTTATCCGACAGAAAAAACGGGCGCGCACGATATAAGCCTCAACATTATGGTAATGAAGCGCGAGTTCTTGCATTCCGTTATACATGATTCAAAAGCGCACGATTACACAAGCTTCAATTCCGATATAATTGCAAGAAATATAAATTCGTACAAGATAATGACATATAAATATGACGGTTATTTTGCATGCGTTTCATCATTTGCGGAATACTATTCCTCATCAATGGAGCTTCTTAAGCTCGATGTGCGCAACGCACTCTTCAATATTAAAGACCGTCCCGTGCTTACAAAGGTAAGAAATTCATCTCCCACGAGATACGGCAATCACTCCTCCGTTAAAAATTCTCTTATCGCAGACGGATGTATTATCGAAGGAACTGTTGAAAACTCGATAATTTTCAGAGGTGTTAAGGTAAGCCGCGGCACATGTGTGAAAAATTCAATTATCATGCAGGACTGTGAGATCGGTGAAAACGTTGTCATAAACTGCTCCGTACTTGACAAAAATGTTGTTGTTCGCGACAGCCGTGTGCTTTCAGGACATGAAACAAAGCCGTATTTTGCGGAAAAAGGTATAATGATATAAAATTTATTTATAGCTTAAAGGGACAGACACAGTAATGAAAAAGATATTGTATGTTGCGACAGAGGCGCTTCCTTTCGCATCGTCGGGAGGACTCGGCGATGTTATAGGTGCGCTTCCCATCGCGGTAAAAAAAGCCTCTCCCGAGGATGATGTCCGTGTTATAATTCCGCTTTATTCAGCGGTATCGGGTGCATACAGGGAGAAGATGAAAAAAGAATGTGAATTTGAAGTTTCGCTTTCATGGCGCCGTCAGTATGCGGGGCTTTACAGCTACAACCTTGACGGAGTTATTTATTATTTCATAGATAATGAATATTACTTTAAGAGAAATGCACTTTACGGCGACTTTGACGACGGAGAAAGATTTGCATATTTCTGCTCAGCCGTTCTCAAAATGATGGAAATGACGGGATTTTATCCTGACATCCTCCACGCAAATGACTGGCAGAGCGCACTTTCCGTGATCTATCTTAAAACAAAGTATAACAATTGGGAGAATTACCGCGACATCAAAACAGTATTCTCCATTCACAACATCGCATTCCAAGGCAAATACAGCTTTGATATACTTGAGGATGTATTCGGACTTGGTCAAAACGAGCGTGAGACAGTTGAATACGATGGATGTATCAACCTTATGAAGGGTGCTATAGTATGCTGCGATATTCTCATGACTGTAAGTGAAAAATATGCCGATGAGATACAATCCTCGGTATATGCTCACGGTCTTGAATACATGACTCGCCTTTATGCGGGAAAGACCTGCGGTGTACTCAACGGCATAGATATGAACTATTACGATCCGAATACGGACACGGCAATAGTTAAAAATTATACATGGCGTTCCCTGGGAAGAAAGGCAGATAACAAGCTTGAGCTTCAGAAGTCGATAGGACTTCCCGAAAGGGCTGATGTGCCGATGATATCAATCATTTCACGTCTTACAGAACAAAAGGGTCTTGACCTTGTCAAAGCTGTTATCGACGAGATACTGACGGATGATATTCAGTTTGTTATACTCGGCAAGGGCGACTATGAGTATGAGGAATTTTTCTCACAGCTTGAGAAAAGATATCCCGACAAGGTACGCACACTGCTTTGCTACAACAAGGATCTGTCAAAGAACATCTATGCCGCATCGGATATATTCCTGATGCCCTCGAAAACAGAGCCCTGCGGTCTTTCACAGATGATAGCTTCGCGCTACGGAGCAATACCCGTAATCAGAGAAACGGGCGGTCTTTACGACTCCATCAAGCCGTATATTGAGCACGAGGACGGAACATTTGAAGGCGACGGTTTCACGTTTGCAAACTACAATGCTCACGACATGATGTACACGCTTCGCCTTGCAGTTTCACTTTACAGAAATGAAGCAAAGCGAACAGCACTTGTAAAGAAAATTATGCGCCGTGATTTTTCATGGGAAGTATCTGCGGTCAAATATCTTGAAATATACAATCAATTAAAGAAGTAAAAGGAAATTCTACCAATGGCAACAAACAGAGAAATTGAAATCAAAAATAACATTATCACAAAGCTTACCCGTAATTTCGGAATAACACCCGATCAGGCACTTGACGATCAGATGTATCACGCAACGCTTCTTACGATAAGAGATATTCTCATGCAGAAGAATGCGGAATTTGAAAAGGAAGTACAGGAGAAATCCGCAAAGCGCGTATATTATATGTGCATGGAGTTTCTTATCGGTCCTTCCCTCAAAAACAATCTTATGAACCTCGGTCTTTATTCCGAATACAGCCGTGTTCTTAAAGACTTCGGATTTTCACTTGAAAAATTTGTAAAGTATGAAGATGACCCTGCACTCGGTAACGGGGGCTTGGGAAGACTTGCTTCGTGCTTCATGGACGGTCTTTCTTCTCTTGACTACCCTGCATACGGTTATTCAATATGCTATGACTACGGTCTTTTCAAGCAGAAGATCGTTGACGGTGAGCAGTATGAATTACCCGATGTATGGCTTCCTACCGGTGAAACATGGCTCGTTCCCAGAGCAGACCTTAAGTACACCGTAAAATTCGGCGGTTATGTAAGGGAATATTGGCACAACGGCAAAATGCTTGTTGATTATGTTGACTGCGATGAGGTTCAGGCAGTTCCCTACGACATGATGATATCGGGTGCCGACTCCAAAGCAGTAAACATCCTCCGTCTGTGGCGTGCACAGGATGAATCAAAATTCAACATGAAGCTGTTTTCACAGGGTCAGTACATCAAGGCTCTTGAAGAAAACACAAATGCAGAGGTTATTTCAAAGGTGCTTTATCCCTCTGATAACCATTACGAGGGCAAGCAGCTCCGTCTGACACAGCAGTACTTCTTGGTTTCCGCATCTCTTCAGTGCATATTGAATGAGCATCTTTCACAGTACGGCACACTTGACAATCTCGCTGATAAGGTTGCCATTCATATAAATGACACACACCCCGCGCTTTGCGTGCCCGAGCTTATGCGTATTTTGCTTGACGAATGTGCATACGACTGGGATACCGCTTGGGACATCGTGACAAAGACAATGTCATATACAAACCACACAGTCCTTCCCGAAGCGCTTGAAACATGGGGAGAGGGCATATTCAAGCTCAAGCTTCCCAGAATATACACTATTATTTGTGAAATAAACAGACGTTTCTGTGAATCTGTCCGTAACTTCTGCGGTAACGAGGACACAGTTGCACGCATGTCGATCATCGGCTACAATCAGGTGAGAATGGCTAACCTTTCCATCGTAGGCTCACACCACGTAAACGGTGTTTCGGGACTTCACTCCGATATTCTTAAAAAGACTATCTTCTCTGATTTCTACGCCATGACACCCGAAAAATTCACAAACGTAACAAACGGTATTGCACACCGCCGTTGGCTGTGCTACAGCAATCCCGGTCTTGCAAACCTGCTTGACAGCACGATAGGACCCGAATACAGACATTCTCCTTGGGAGCTTGAAAAGTTTGCACAGTACAAGGACGATGCGGGCGTTCAGGCAAAGCTTGAACAGATAAAGAAAGAGAACAAGGAAAGATTCTCAAAGTTCCTTTTGAGCAATCAGAAAACACTTGCGCTTGACTGCGACTCTATATTTGACGTACAGATCAAGCGTATGCACGAATACAAGCGTCAGCTTCTCAACGTGCTCCGTATAATCAATATTTACAACAAGCTTCTTGAAAATCCCGACCTTGAAATGCGCCCTGTGACATTCATTTTCGGCGCAAAGGCTGCTCCCGGTTATTACCGTGCAAAGCAGACCATCAAGCTCATTACGCATATTGCGGCTGAAATCGAAAAGAATCCGAAGATAAGACAGAAGCTCCGTGTTGTTTTCCTTGAAAACTACTGTGTATCAGCAGCTGAAATTCTTATTCCCTCCGCAGATATCAGTGAACAGATATCTCTTGCAGGTAAGGAAGCAAGCGGCACCGGTAACATGAAGCTTATGATAAACGGTGCGCTTACGATCGGTACACTTGACGGTGCAAACGTTGAAATGCATGAGTCTGTGGGTGATGACAACTTCTTCCTGTTCGGTCTTACCGCTGATGAAGTTGAAAAGGTATGGAGAGAAGGCTATCGCTCGAATGTATACTACACCCAGAGCGAAACTTTGAAGGAAATAATAAACTCCCTCAACAGAGGATTTAACGGTGTTTCCTTCTCCGATTTCTCCAATTATCTGCTGTTTGACGGCGGTATTCCCGACCCGTATATGTGCTTTGCCGATTTCAACTCATACAACGCTGTTCATAACAATATGGACAAGATATACGAAGACAGAGCAAAGTGGCTTTCAATGAGCGCTGTAAACATTGCAGGCGCAGGCAGATTTGCCGCTGACCGTGCAGTTAAAGAATATGCCGATAACATCTGGCACGCAGAACAGATAAAGGATTAATTTATGCTTCCATTTTCACTGAAACAGAATGAGCCCTTTATCGTAAGAAAAACCGTAGACGGCAAAAACTTTTTCAGTTGCGCATTTGAGAAGGGGGAGATAAAAATCTCCCTTCTTTCTCCGCGTATATACTGTCTTAACGGTTGCACCCTTTTGTTTGAACACGATTTTTCGGATATAACAGACACATATAGGCTTGAATATGAAGGAATAGAAAACGGCTTTGATGTTTATTCCGTCACTGTTAAACCCGAAGTCGGACTTTACTACTTCTTTTTTAAAGCGGAATGTAACGGAAAAGTTTTCACGGTTTCTTCCTCAGGAAACGAAAAAAACGGATTTTTGACGGAAGAATACCCCGACAAATTCCAGCTTATGGTATACCACAACGTATACCGTCAGGCAAATTGGTTTTCGGAAGGAGCAATGTACCACATATTCGTAGACCGATTCTGTAAGACAAATCACAAAATACCCGTACGTGACGATGCTGTATATATTTCAGATTGGCACGGCGGCGAGGTTGAGTATGTTGAATACCCCGGACAACCTCTTAAAAACAACACCTTTTTCGGCGGAAGCCTTTACGGTGTTTGTTCAAAGCTTGATTATTTGCAAGATCTCGGAATAAAGACCATCTACCTTTCGCCCATCTTCAAAGCATATTCGAACCACAAGTACGACACCGGCGACTATACAAAGATAGATGAAATGTTCGGCGGTGAGGAGGCATTTGACAAGCTTGTAAAGGAAGCGCACAGCCGAGGAATGAAAATAATCCTTGACGGCGTTTTCAATCACACGGGTGACGACAGCCTTTATTTCAATAAGTATAAAAAGTATCCATCTATAGGCGCATACCACAGCAAAAACTCACAGTATTACAATTGGTACGATTTTACAGAGCATCCCGATAAATACAGGGCTTGGTGGGGCATCGGTATTCTGCCGTCACTTAACCACACAAGAAAAGATTTAAGAGAATTTATATGCGGTGAAAACGGCATCATAAGATATTGGCTTCGCCGCGGTGCTGACGGTTGGCGTCTTGACGTTGCTGACGAGCTTCCCGAGGATCTTATGTATGACATCAAAAAGGCATGTGATGCGGAAAAGCCCGGTTCGCTTCTTATAGGAGAAGTATGGGAGGATGCGTCGAATAAGATAGCATACAGCCACCGCCGTCACTATTTTGAGGGTAAACAGCTTGACGGTGTAATGAATTACCCCCTGCGTAACGCAATTATCGATTTTGCAAAGTACGGGGACGAAAAGGCGCTTGAATATGCCTTGACAATTCTTTCGCGCCATTATCCGCACGGTGATCTTTTGCACGCGATGAATTTCTTGGGCACTCACGACACGGAAAGAATACTGACCGTTTTGGGCGGTAAGGATATGTCGGGAGAAGCAGGAAGTGTGCTTGCGAAAACACGTATG
>JAZTXA010000019.1:0-16942 GCA_045636245.1 Eubacteriales bacterium
ACCACAGTTGTCTTCCTAAGACCGCTTGGCCTCCGACTTTGCAACTATTCCGTTCAGAAAAATATTCTCTGATATAAAAGTGTATATTTATCTTGTTGTCAAGCTTTTGGTAATTCCCGCCGCTGCGTCTGCATTGGCATATCTTTTTGGACTTGACAGCTTTTACATTTATTTTGTGGCGATCATGACAGCGCTTCCGTGCGCTTCAAACACAGTAATGTATGCCGAAAAATACGATGTTGCACCCGAATTCGGGGCAAAGCTCACGGGAATTTCCACAGTTTTGTCTGTAGCAACCGTCCCTCTCGTTTTAAGTATGGTTGACAAGCTTTTTATCGCTTGATATTTTACCGCATATATTTTATTTTGTGCCAAACTTGGCAGAATGGATAACTGAATGAAAAAGATTATTTTGATGCTTTTAATCATTTTACTTGTACTTTCCTGTGTTTCATGCGACAATTCAGATGTGGGATCATCTGTAACGACAGATGATAAAGTTGAACCGACGGACAGTATAATACTTGCCCCTGCAAATAAAACAATTGCAAGTGTCGACGGCATCGACATACCTGTTTATGCGCTTCGTTACTTTTTTGTAAGCGCTTACAAAGATTTTTATGAAGCAAATTACTCGAATATTTCAGACTTTTTCAATCCCTCTCTTTCACTGCACGAGCAAGTACCGACACACGCTGATTATAAGGAATATGCAACTTGGTACGATTATTTTTTAAGCATAGCAAAGCGAGATCTTCAATACTATATTGCATTTGCGGTAAATGCTGAAAAAGACGGAATTTCTTTAACGGATGAAGAAAAAGCCGATATTGATAAAACGGTTGCGGAAATGGAAGAAAACGCACAGAGCTATGAGGTTTCATTTTCGCAGTATATGGAAGAATTTGAAATGATGGGACCGGGTGTCACCCCAGAAACCGTAAAAGAAACATATTACATCTTCCAGCTTGCAACAAAGTATTCAAGAGTAAAATACGACTCATTTGAGATAACCTCTGATGACATTCAAAAGGAATATGAAAAAGACAAAAATACGTACTCAACGGTTGACTATAACATAATTACAATCGTGCCGAAATACGATGCAACAAGTACGGATGAGGAAAAGGAAAACGCAAAAAAGAAAGCCCTTGAAGATGCCGATAAATTCACATCTTACGTTGAAGCCGGAAATAGCTTTTTTGATGCCCACAAATTGACTTATCCCGAACTTAGCGATGAAGCACACACGGAATTTTTAAACTCTTACGAAGTGACAAAAGCCGAATATGTAAAGGATGATACCCTTTCGGAGTGGCTGTTTGATGAAGCAAGAGTCAATGGAGATATCAATCGCACGATTGATACACAGGGTAAAATAAAAATAGTTCAAATCGCCAAAACAGCAGATAAGAACGATGACCCGCTTTTAAATATAAGATACATTTACATTGATCTTTCCCTTCAGCATTACAACGAGGTAACGGCACCGCAGCTTGCAAAGGACATTATCGATGAGATAAAAAAAGCAGATGATAAAGATAAGAGGTTTACAGAGCTTGTTGCTTTACACTCAAATGACACAACAACCAACGAAAATGGCGGTCTTCTTGAAAATGTAACACCGACAAGCACCATGCTTCCGGAGGATATTATTTCATGGTGTTTTGAGGAAGGACGGGAGCTTTATGACTGCGATTATAAGGAATATACATCTTACGGCGTTGTTTGCGGATATTTCATCACGTTTATCTCCTCCCACGGCAGACCGTATTACGAATATATAATCGAAACAAAGCTTAAAAGCGATATGCTCACAAATTATATCGAGGATATCACAAATAATATTTCCATCGAATACGACTCTTCCCTTTCAGATCTCATATATAAATAAACTCATTTGGCTGAAATTAATGGGCTGACTCAAAATTGGTAACGATTTCGAGTCAGCCCATTATTAATTTTTTAAACTGAAACAGATTCAAAAGTAAACGGTATGCACTTATCTATATCTTCTACGGAAACCTCCACTTGATATCCTATCTTTCCGCCGCTGAAAAAGATCGTTTCGTGATTTTGTGCCGATGAATCAATAACCGTTTTAAACTGTTTTTTCATCCCTATCGGGGAGCAACCGCCGTGTATATATCCCGTAAGCGGCAACAGCTCCTTTGATTTTATCATTGCAATACTT
This sequence comes from Eubacteriales bacterium, assembly GCA_045636245.1. Classification (GTDB taxonomy): domain Bacteria; phylum Bacillota; class Clostridia; order Oscillospirales; family CAG-272; genus RGIG7213. The sequence continues at coordinate 2,195 of JAZTXA010000019.1, forward strand.
TTTTCCCCAACGGCTTTTGCCGCTTTTTTAAGGTCAAGCTCCTTTTCCACAGGCACAAGAAACACGTAATTTTTCTTCGAGGCGCCTTCAGTAACAAGCGTTTTGAATACCCTGTCGGGGTCATGTCCGATAACACGCGCAACATCAACACCGCTTACAACACCGCTGTCAACATACACATAGCTTTTATAGTTTATTTTTTTTGCATCAAGCACGCGCATTACATTTGTCTTTTCTTCATTCTTTTTCATTTTACTTATCCTCAACTGCGATATTTTTCACATTATTCGCTTATATGCGTACACCTATTGACACCAAGCGTTTTTTTGTGTATAATTTAGAAAAATTACAAGGAGTAAACAATGAGAAAAAATATCTTTATTTGTATCTTACTTTTATTTGTTATGATATTTTCCGTTTCATGTGCTGACAGTACAGACAATTCTGTAAATGACACAACCGCGCCCGCACCCATATTGCCCAAAACGGAAAAAATTACATTTTGCGATTATAAAACAGCAAACGATTATGAAGCCTCCGGCGAAAATAAATACGCCGTAAGATTCACTGCTTCAAGCAAACTTCACTCATTTGATCTGCACGCTTTTGCAGGAGAAGGTATGAGCCGTGCTGTGGTAACTCTTTATAAATGGTCAGGCGACTACGAAACGACAGTAAATTCAAAACCGTTTGATATGTACACGCTCGGCCCTCTTTCCAAAAAAGAGATCGGCGCCGTACAGGCAATGGTGTTTCCGAGTATGAAAACTCCCGAAGCGGGTGAGTACCTTTTGGTAATATCGCTTACCTCTCCCGAGGCGCTTCTGCTTATGGGCGAACAGACAGAGGATGCAAAGAACAACGGTGTTATCAGCTACAAAAACGGTATTGAATATGACAAAACGCCATGTATGACCATGGCGTATCATCAAGACTGACAGTTACTGAATAAACAGATCATCCGTCATAAATTCAGGATCACACGTCAGATTAATTTTCAATTTCTTAAAATATGCTTCCTCATATGCAGGGAGCATTTTTGTACTGTGCGCTTCACAGTGAAAAAGCTCCGGAAGCTTTGAAAGAATATAGTCCATTTGCGGATTCATCGTACGGCAAAGCGACATTGCAAGCAGAGTTTCGTGTATATTAAGCGCTGTTACCTTGTCGCCGAGCGACTTTTTAAGCGATGTTATGGGCTCAAGAACGAACGGCGAAAGTATATGCATTCCCTTCGGTATATCCGCAAGCACCTTGAGTGCATTTACAAGGGCTGCAGAGGGAGCAGTCAGAAGCTCACCCGCTTTACCGGAAATTATACGTCCGTCGGAAAGCTGTATTGCAACAGCGTTTGACCCGGAAGATCCTTCTTTTTTTCTTGCCGCCTTTACACACTCACGGTCGGTAACATCGATGCCGAGCTCCTGCATAAGATTTTCAAGTCTGTGGACTACATCCTCATCACAAGCACCGTTTTTATAATCGCAAAACGCCTTGAAATATCTTCTGATAACTTCGTGCTTTGATGCTTCCCTGCAGATCTCGTCATCGGCTATACTGCTGCCTGCCATATTGACACCCATATCCGTGGGGGATTTGTAGATACAATCCTCTCCCGTTATCCTGTGAAGTATCTTCTTCAAGACGGGAAACGCCTCAACATCTCGGTTGTAGTTAACTGTCGTTATACCGTATGCATCAAGGTGATACGGGTCTATCATGTTGACATCACGCAAGTCCGCCGTTGCGGCTTCGTATGCGATATTGACGGGGTGCTTCAAGGGAAGATTCCATATGGGAAATGTTTCAAATTTCGCATAACCCGCTGTTATTCCGCGCTTATGCTCATGATAAAGCTGACTTAAACACGTTGCAAGCTTGCCGGAACCGGGTCCCGGAGCAGTTACAACAACAAGCGGACGTGTTGTGGGAACAAACTCATTTGCACCGTACCCCGCATCGCTTACTATCGTATCTATATCATTGGGATAACCCTTTATACAGCGGTGGACGAATACCCTCTCACCTCTTATTTCAAGTTTTTTCTTGAAAATATCGGCTGACGGCTGTTCTTTATACTGTGTTATAACGATCGCGCTGACGTAAATATCAAGAGAACGCAAATTGTCGATAAGGCGCATAACATCCGCATCGTATGTAATTCCAAAATCTGCACGTATCTTCTTTCTTTCGATATCTGCGGCATTGATAATGACGATTATCTCCGTTTGGTCCTTCAGCTCCTGAAGCAGTTTGATCTTTGCATCGGGCTTAAACCCGGGAAGAACACGGGAAGCGTGCATATCGTCAAACAGTTTGCCGCCAAACTCAAGATAAAGCTTATTATCAAATTTTTTTATTCTTTCCAAAATGTGTTCCGTTTGTAATTTAACGTACTTTTCGTGATCAAAACCGATATTCATTTCAAGCTCCCAAATATAAACATATGTATACGGATAATTATATACCACAAAACGGAATTTGTAAATACCAAATTCAAAAAAAGGCAGGCTCATTTAAAAAAAATAACACAGAAATTGTAATGACGACCATTGGTCGTAAACACTAAACACCCGTATTAAATCAGTTGAAGAAATCAACTGATTGAAATGAGCCCGCCTTTTTTGTTATTTCAATTTTTATTACTCTTCGGCTCTTTTACTCTCGGTTCTACGGGGATATTGTATATATCCCTGTATGACAACGCTTCATCCTCATACATCGGGAGCGATGGAGCAAGACCTGTACATTCGGTTGAAGAAGCAACAGAGCCTATTTCGTCATCGTTCTCAAACGGAAGCTTTTCGGGATAAACTATCTTTTTATTGTTTTTCATACACTCACGTCCTTTCTTATATTTTAAAGATATTGTTTCACGCCTTTTGTAATTTATTCCGTTGTATTAAAATTTAATAAATGTTCTTACCATATAAATAATTAAATTGTATGATGTAATTAATATTGTATACAGAGGTTATAATGGAAAATACATGCTATATTGTCGGGGCATCCGGCGAAAATTTTGAAAACTTCATACCGAATGACGGCGATCTTATCATTGCATCCGACGGCGGATATGAACAGCTCGTAAATAAGGGATACACCCCCGATATTCTGATAGGTGATCTTGATTCTCTTGACATACGAGATATACGCTGTGAGGTAATACGCCATCCCGTTATCAAGGATGATACCGATACACTTTTATGCATAAAGTACGGTATGGAAAAGGGATATAAAAATTTCGTCATTTTCGGCGGACTCGGCGGAACAAGGATAAGTCATTCTTATGCAAATATCCAAGCTCTTGCTTACATTGCGCAGTCGAATTGCTTCGGTAAACTTGTTTCCGAAAATTGCGAAATCTTTATGCTCAAAAACAGCAAAATAGAATTTGACGAAAATAAAACTGGGCATATATCGGTATTTTCATATACGGATAAATCATTTGGAGTTTCCGAAAAAGGACTTAAATATGAAATTTCAGATATAACGCTTGATAACCGTTTTCCTCTCGGTGTAAGCAATTCTTTTGTGGGAAAACCGTCATTTATCAATGTAAATGACGGAACTCTGCTCATTATCGTAGAAAGTTAATAAATAATTATTTATAAATCAAAATATATAGTATATAATGAAAGGTACTCATAAATTAGTACTGTCAACACAGAAAGAAAAAAGGATTGATATTTATGTTGAACTATACAGAGTCTGTTATGGGACTCACACTTCCCTGCGTGCCTTTAAGAGGCATTGTTGCATTTCCGGGTATACCCCTTAATTTTGAACTTACAAACGAAACATGCCGCCGTGCAGTTGATGCTGCATCACGGACGCCGGAAAGACTTGTCTTTCTGACGCTTCAGAAAAATATCGTCGATGAAAAGCCAAGACCGGATGACCTCTTTGAAATAGGAGTTATCGCCAAAATAAAGCAAACAATAAAGACCCCGGACGGAACACAGCGTGTACTGTTTGAAGGACAGTGCCGTGCTGTTTGCGAAAGCTTCAAGCGTGTAAATTACATAAAGGCTGATATTTCGCTCAAATCAACAGATGATGATTCTGTCTTTGATGCGAACACCACAGCCTTGATGCGTGAGCTTCAGGCAGTAATGGAAAAAACGATAAGATATTTACCCAATATTTCCAAGGAAATAGTCTTTGCGGTGAACAGCATTAAGTCACTCGGCTTACTTTGCGATTTTATCGCACTCAATATTTTGCACAGCATCTCGGATAAACAATCTGTTTTAAGCGAATTTGACCCCGAGAAACGTGCACAGATGCTTCTTGTTATGCTTAATAATGAGCTTGAGCTTCTGATGCTTGAGCTTAAGATCCGTTCAAAAGTTAAGGAGCAGATGGATAAAAACCAGCGCGACTATTACCTGCGCGAGCAGATGAAAGCAATAGAAGAAGAGCTCGGAGAAGATGAAGACGAGGAAATAAGAGAGTACACAAATCGTATAGAAAAGCTTAAATTTGATGACGATACGCACGAAAAATTGATGAAAGACATCAAAAAGCTTTCAAAATCCCCTTTTTCGTCAGCGGAAAGCTCTGTTTTAAGAAACTATCTTGACACGGTTCTCGATGTTCCGTGGGGCAAATTCACACCCGAGAAAAACGATATCGCACACGCCAAGAAGATACTTGACCGCGATCATTACGGTCTTGACAAGGTCAAGGAAAGGATACTTGAATATATTGCGGTAAAATCCGTAAATCCGGAGCTGCGCCACCAGATCATATGTCTTGTAGGTCCTCCCGGTGTCGGTAAGACTTCAATTGCATCATCTTTAGCCGAAGCGATGAAACGCAAGTTTGTAAGAACTTCTCTCGGCGGTGTCAAGGATGAGGCAGACATAAGAGGTCACAGAAAGACGTATATCGGCTCTATGCCCGGACGAATCGTTGATTCGCTCATACGTGCGCAGTGTATGAATCCGCTTATACTTCTCGATGAAATAGACAAAATGGCATCAAGTATAAACGGCGACCCCGCCTCCGCTATGCTTGAGGTACTTGACAGCGCGCAGAACAAATCCTTCAGGGATCATTTTCTGGAAATTCCCGTTGACCTTTCGCACTGCGTGTTTATATGTACGGCAAACACACTTGACACAGTTCCCCGTCCGCTTATAGACCGTATGGAAATAATCGCGCTTGATTCATACACACGCAAGGAAAAATTTGAGATAGCTCGCCGCCACCTTTTGCCGAAGCTTCGCAAGAAGTACAACCTGATGTACCTTGAGTTCAAGATATCAAGCGATGCACTTTACGCTATCATCGACAATTATACGCATGAGGCGGGTGTACGTAACCTTGAGCGTGTACTTGATTCTCTTATGAGAAAGACTGCAAAGCTTATTGCAAGCGGGGAGGCACCTTTTGTAAATATAACTGTTTCAAATCTTGATTCATTCCTGCCGTTTGAGCACAAGATGAAAAACGAAAAGATATCGCGTTACGACGAAGTCGGTGTTGTAAACGGTCTTGCTTACACACAGGTCGGCGGTGATATACTGAAAATTGAAGTATCCGCCCCTGAAGGAAGCGGAAAGCTTGAGCTTACGGGCTCGCTCGGCGATGTCATGAAGGAATCGGCAAAAGCCGCAATCACTTACATACGCTGTAACGCAAAAGCACTTAACATCGATCCCGACTTTTATAAAAGCCGCGACATTCATATACACGTGCCCGAGGGCGCTGTACCAAAGGACGGCCCTTCCGCGGGTGTCACTATTATGACAGCCTTGACAAGTGAGCTGTCGGGTGTACCTGTACGACGCGACGTTGCAATGACGGGCGAAATAACACTTCGCGGCAGAGTATTACCCATCGGCGGACTTAAAGAAAAAACCGCCGCTGCATATGCAGCGGGTGTAAAAACGGTACTTATACCGCAGGATAACCTTGACGATTTAAAAACCATCGACCCTGAGGTAAGAGAAAAGCTTGAGTTTATCCCCTGCGCAAACGCAAACGATGTGCTTCAAAACGCTATGGCTTATCACGCAGATAAGCTTTGCAACACAGTGATCGATTTTTCAAACGATGCACATCCGCTTAAGAAAAAAGGAGACGCAAAAACACCTGCGGTAATTCGCTGATATGAAAAGATTGAATTTAAATAACATAAAGCTGACAATTTCAGCAGGCAGACTTGATCAGATACCGTCGGGCGGTATTCCGCAGGTTGCTTTTTCGGGCAGATCAAATGTCGGAAAAAGCTCACTTTTGAATGCCTTGACGCAAAGAAAATCTTTGGCAAGGGTAAGCGGAACACCCGGTAAAACGATAACCGTCAACTTTTACGAAATAGACGGAAAGCTGTTTTTGGCTGACCTTCCGGGATACGGATATGCAGCAAGAAGTGCAAAGGATCAAGCTGTATGGTCAACACTTGTCGACGGATATCTTTCGGGCAGTAAAGATATAAAGCTTGTGCTTCAGCTTATCGATATGAAGGTAGGGCCGACAAAGGATGATGAAATGATGCTTGAGTGGCTTGTTGACAGCCGTATGCCGTTTGCAGTCGTCGCAACGAAGGCAGACAAACTAAACAAAACAAAAAGAACGGAAGCGCTCGAAAAGCTTCAGAATCACCCCCTCATTCCCAAGGGGATACCGATAATTCCCTTTTCCGCATTGAATGGCGAGGGAACGGATGAGATACGCTCATTTATTGGGAAAGTAACTGAAATATAAGAGGATCAAAAATATGAATAACATACAAGATTGTTACGGTGTAAACAAGGATGGCCATTTCACTTTGGGCGGAGCTGACACGGTTGCACTTGCAAAGAAGTACGGCACACCGCTTTATCTGCTTGATGAGAACAAAATACGCCGTCAGTGCGAAATATACAGAGAAGCGATCAAGAAGCATTTCCCAGAAGGTTCAATGCCTTTTTATGCAAGCAAGGCTCTTTCCTTCGTTGATATTTACAAGATAGTAAAATCTGAAAGCATAGGCATTGACATTGTTTCTTCGGGTGAGCTTTACACAGCAATCACCGCAGGCTTTGATGTTTCAAACGCTTGCTTCCACGGAAACAACAAGAAGGATGATGATATAGAATACGGTATAAGCTCCGGTGTCGGATATATCGTCGCCGACAGTCGTGAGGAGGTTGAAGCGGTTGACCGTATTGCCAAAAAGCTCGGCAAGGTACAAAACATCCTGCTCCGTATTACTCCCGGTATCGACCCTCACACTCTCAAAGCAATAAGCACGGGCAGGGTTGACAGTAAATTCGGCACACCGATCATCGAAAACAAGGCAGAGGAAATAACAGCTCTTGCTCTTTCAAAGGAAAATGCTAAGTTGTGCGGTTTTCACTGCCACATCGGCTCACAGATATTTGAGCCTGCGCCCTTCATCGATGCGGCAACTGTTATGATTTCGTTCATTTCAGATATGAAGGATAAATTCGGATTTGAAGCAGAGGTGCTCAATCTCGGAGGCGGCTTTGCCGTTAAATACACAGCAGAACAGGCTGAAGTAAATATATCTGAATATATAGCAGAGATTGCAAAGAACATAACATCCCTTTGTGAAAAATATTCTGTAAAGATGCCGAAGATATTTATGGAACCCGGCAGAAGCATTGTTGCTGCCGCAGGTGTTACGCTCTACACCGTCGGCACACGCAAAGAGATCCCCGGATTCAAAAATTATATTTCTATTGACGGCGGTATGCCTGATAACCCGAGATATGCACTTTATCAGTCGCCGTACACCGTTTTGTGTGCTGACCGTGCGGATTTTGCCGCTGATTACAAGGCGACCGTGTGCGGAAGATGCTGTGAAAGCGGAGATCTTATCGCTGAAGATATAAAGATTCAGAAGATGGACAGAGGCGACACGCTTGCTGTACTTGTAACAGGTGCATACAATTATTCAATGGCTTCCAACTACAACAGGATCCCGCGTCCTCCGATAGTTATAATTAAGGATGGCATAGACAGACTTTCCGTGCGCCGTGAAAGTTTTGAGGATCTTATAAAGAACGAGGTTTTATAATACCTCAAATTCAAAGGTTTTACACCGCTGAAGCGGTGAATGGAGATTTTTTATGAGCTTTATAATGAATTTGTTTTCCGACCCGTATGAGCTTGTGATGCTTCTTTTCCGTGTTCCCATTGTGCTTATTGCCCTTTCGGTACACGAGGCATCGCACGGCTTTGCCGCATACAAATGCGGAGATCCGACAGCAAGAAATTTGGGCAGGCTTACGCTTAATCCCATCCGTCATCTTGACCCTGTGGGAACGATCTGTATGCTTTTGTTCGGAATAGGCTGGGCAAAACCCGTGCCCGTTAATACGAGATATTTCAAAAATCCCCGAAACGGTATGGCAATAACTGCATGCGCAGGTCCCTTGTCAAATGTTATAATGTCTTTTTTGGGTATAATTCTGTTTTCCTTGATTGCGTGTCTTATAAATCCCGAATCGACTGTTCTTTTGCTTATCGGATTCTTCTTTTACTATTTCCACCTCGTTAATCTGATGCTCGGTCTTTTCAATCTTATCCCGATACCTCCGCTTGACGGCTCGCGTATTGCATTCATTTTCTTGCCCGATAAGATATATTTCGGTATTATGAAATATGAAGAGATAATCAAAATAGTGTTTTTGGCTTTCCTTTTCTTCTCGGGCGCATCACTTATCGGTGATCTTGCATCGTTCATATCAAACGGAGCAATAAATCTTATCGTAAAGATACCCGGCTTCGATGTATATGAAATAAATACATTTTTCGCCCGTTTTTACAGTATATTCCAAGGAAACGGAAACACTCTGGTATGACGGAATTAACGTATAAGATAGAGGTTTTTGAAGGTCCGCTTGATCTGCTTCTTTCCCTTATTCACAAAAACAAGGTTGATATTTGCGATATACCGATAAACGAAATATTCATACAGTATATGGAATATCTTGACGAAATGAAGAAGATGGACATGGATATTGCAGGAGAGTTTATCGTTATGGCATCGGAGCTTATGCTTATAAAAAGCAAAATGCTTCTTCCCCGCCCATCCGAAAACGGTGAAGATCCCCGTGCCGCTTTGGCACAGGCACTTCTTGAATATAAGTATATCAAGGAAATATCAGAAAAGCTTGACGAATATCAAAAAGAATACGAGGGCCGTTTTGTCAAGGAAACAGATGAAATACCGCCCGATGCCGGATATGTCTGTCCGCACAACATTACTCTTTTAAAAAGCGCGATGATGCGCATGTTTGAAAAGCGCGCGGAGGAAACAAGAGAAAGACCCGACAACATACGCCCGATAATCAAGCGTAAAATTGTACCCGTTTCGGCAAAAATCATAGGTGTTATGAAGACACTTAAAAGAGGCGGAAAAACACATTTTGACAGACTTTTTGAATCATGTACATCAAAATCGGAGCTTGTGGCTGTTTTCATGGCAGTGCTTGAGCTTCTTAAAGTTAACAGAATACTCATACATGAGACGGAAAATACACAGTTTGATCCTTCGGATATCATTGTTGAGCTTAACTGTACACCATAAGGGAGGTAATCAAAATTAATACCGAAAACGAACTTACACCGATCTTTGATCCCGAAAAGGCTTCAAACGCTGTTTTGGCAATACTTTTCGCCGCAGGCTATCCCGTATCACGTGAAAAGCTGATGTATGCGCTTTCAGTAACCGATGACGAGCTTGATGAAGCACTCAAGCTTTTAAAGGAAAAATATTCGGATCCCGACGGCGGAATCATTCTTGTGTTCTTAAATGACTGTATACAGCTTTGTACAAATGAAAAATACAAAGAAGAAGTCAAGGAAGCTTTGGGAATAAAAAAGGGCGGTAATCTTTCGCGTTCATCACTTGAAGTGCTTGCGATCGTTGCATACAATCAGCCCGTGACAAAATCGTATATAGAAAGCGTAAGAGGTGTTGACTGCACATATACCGTTTCTTCCCTTCTTGAAAAGGGTCTTATAGAAAACTGCGGTACGCTCGATGCACCCGGACGCCCGTCACTTTACAGGACAACACCTGATTTTTTGCGTATTTTCGGAATATCCGATATTTCCGAATTACCTCCGTATCAGCTTGTAGGTGCTGACGGACAAGTTGTGATAAAGCCGTAAGGTAAAGATATGATATTTTTATATATTTTACTCGGAATACTTGGCTTTTTCTCCCTTATTATGCTCATACCCGTTAAGCTCGGTATACAGTATAAGGAAAAGGCAGAGCTTTATTTAAAGATACTGTTCGTAAAAATAAAGCTTTCCCCGCGAAAAAAGAAGGTAAATTTAAAAAAATATTCTCCGCGTGCGATGGAAAAAGCACGCAAGAAAAGAATTAAACAGCAAATAAAAAAAGAGAAAAAGCTTGCAAAAAAGAACACGGCAAAGTCAAAAGCAAATACAAAAGAAAAAAAGATATCCAAGCTTCGTGATATATTCACACATCCCACAGACATTCCCGCATTTATAACGGATGTTTACGACATAATCTCAACCGTTACAGGAAAATTTTCCAAGCGTCTGAAGATTAAAATTGTAAGCTTCAACGTAAATATAGGCTCTGACAATGCGGCAAAAACAGCAATACTTTACGGTGCTGTGTGTGCGGGTATAAATGCACTTATAACCGTACTTGTTCATCACACAAGATATAACGAAAACGATAATGGCAACATAAGTGTCACGCCCGATTTTACGAGTGAAAAAACGGTATGTGACGTTCATTTACAGATATCTCTGCGTCCGGGGCAGATCTTTACGTTTCTGTTTTCTGCCCTGCCCGAAATTTTCAGAATATTTGATTATGTATAAAACTGGAGGAAATTATGGCAGAACAAAAATTTTCAGATGCACTTAAAACAACACTTGAAAACATAAAGAATATAGTGGAGGCTGATACTATCATAGGACAGCCTATCGTAACATCATCGGGTGTTACGATCATTCCCGTATCAAAGATCATGGTCGGACTTGCCACGGGCGGTGTTGATTATATCGGCAAACATACGAAAAATCAGAATGACAAGGCAAACAGCTTCACAGGCGCGGGGGGTTCAGGGGTAACTGTCTCTCCTGTTGCGTTTCTTGTCATAAAGCCCGACGGCGATGTATCCATGATGAGCATAAACAATCCGCAGGATTCGGCAAATGACATCGGCTCAAGCGTGCTTTCTCTGCTTAACAAAACCCCCGATATCATCGCCAAGGTAAAAGATATCGTAAAATCTTCAAAGAAAAATAAAAAAGGAACAGAGGAACAGGTCGAGGAGCTTGACCTTTCCGAAATAATGCAAACAGAAGAATAATCTTTGTTTTTACCTCATATTATGTAACACGGTCAATACCGAAATTTTGATAAGTTACGGAGCTAATATGAGGAAAGCAGTCAATATCTGTATTTCGATACTTTCAGCAATTTGTCTTACAATAAACCCATACGCATCAAGCGACGGGCTTATACAGACCGACACAGAAGCTGTGTACCCTTCCGTGTCTGCCACATCCGCTTGCATTATTGAATGTGATTCGGGAGATACGGTATACGAAAAAAACTCAACAAAAAAGATGCCGATGGCAAGCACGACAAAGATAATGACGGCGATCATAGCTATTGAAAACGCACCGCTTAAAAAGATCATTACCGTTTCATCCGATGCTGTCGGAGTTGAAGGCTCTTCAATTTATCTTTGCGAAAATGAAAGGCTTACAACAGAGGAGCTTTTATATGCCCTCATGCTTGAATCAGCAAACGATGCGGCATGTGCCCTTGCCATCGAAATCGGCGGGAACATTGAAAATTTCGTGGATATGATGAACGATAAGGCTTCAAGCCTCGGACTTCGGAACACACATTTCACGAACCCTCACGGATTGAGCGATCCCGAGCATTACAGTACAGCACAGGACTTGGCAACCCTTATGTCTTACTGTATGAAAAATGAGATGTTTGCAAAAATCACTTCCACGAAGAAATTTTCACTTGACGGTTCGGATGACTCGTATTCCCGCTTGCTTGTCAACCACAACAGGCTTTTAGGCACTTACGACGGAATAACAGGCGGAAAAACGGGATTTACAAAAAACGCGGGCAGATGTCTTGTGACGACTTGTGAAAGAAACGGCGTCAAGCTTTGCGCAGTTACTTTAAACGCTCCAGACGATTGGAATGACCATAAAAGTATGTACTCCTACGGTTTTACGATTTACAAGCGTGTGGTACTTGAATCCGGCGGACAGTTTGAATTTTCAGCTCCTGTATGCGGAGGGGATAAAAGCAGTATAAGTGCACACATACAGGGTGATGTTACTGCAGTGATTCGTGTTAATGGATGCGATTTAAAGCGCATCGTTTGTATGAGGAGATTTTATTACCCCGGCATAAAAGAGGGTGATATAATCGGATATGTTAATTATTTAAACGGCGATATTTCTATTGCCACAGCTCCGATATATGCTGACTTTGCTGTTGAGTACGCGGAAGATGACCGAGGATTTTTCGAAAAAATAAAGGATCTTATAAGCTAATGGAAAAAATGAGAATACAAAAATATCTGTCGCTTTGCGGTGTCACATCCCGCAGGGCGGCAGAAGAGGATATAAAAAACGGTATTGTATACGTAAACGGGAAGGTCTCCACTATTGGACAGGTTATTGACCCCGAAACAGATACCGTGACGTATAAAGGCAAAAAAGTAATTCAGAAGCGCGAAAATGACCGCATATATATAATGCTGAATAAGCCGCGCGGTTACATAACAACTTCAAGTGATGAGCTTGGACGTAAAACAGTGCTTGACCTTGTATCCGATATCCCCGAAAGAATATACCCTGTCGGCAGACTTGACCGTGATTCAGAGGGGCTGCTGCTTTTAACAAACGACGGTGAGCTTACAAACATTTTAACACACCCCACGCACAAAATACCGAAAATATACCACGTTAAATTTGCAGGTAAAATAACGGATGAACAGCTTGAAGTATTAAGAAGCCCGCTGACACTTGACGGATATAAAATAAAGCCTGTACAAACAGAGGTTGTGCGTCTTACCGATAACGAAACAGTCCTTGAATTTACGCTTTTTGAAGGACGAAACCGACAGATAAGAAAAATGGCGGAAGCGGCAGGATTAAAAATCGTAAGGCTTACAAGAATTGCAATAGGTAATATAAAGCTCGGCAATTTAGCACCGGGAAAATACCGTTATCTTACGGGAAAGCAAGTTAAATATTTAAAGGAAAAAGGGGTATAAAATGCTTACTGTAAAACCCATTCAGGACAAGCAGGAGCAAAAGGACATCTGCAATCTTTGCGGGATAAAATACGACGAGGAGCACTTTTGCTACGGCGGATATAAAGATGATATCCTCACCGCCTGCTGTCAATTTTACCTTAACGGTGAATACGGAACGATTGATGAAATTGCATATGTTCCGGGACAAGAGGACCGCGATCTTATAATACTTATCGGCATGTCGGCAATAAGTTTTATTGACATATGCGGTGTAAAAAAAGTGATTTATACAGGAAAAAACGATGGGTTTGCAAGATCACTCGGATTTACAAAAAATGAAAACGGCATTTTTTCACTTGATATAGTTCCTCATAAATGCTGTGGGGGAACGAATTGACAAAGTATATTTTAACTATAGTTTTTGTCCTTTTATTACTTTATCCCGTTTCGTGTATTTGCGCTGCATTATACGCCTTGAAAAGAAAGAAAAAACGGGACGTTAATACATTTTTGAAAATACTCCGCGATCAGTCGAGAGTCTGTGAACATGAGCACGCAAAAAGGTGCATTGAAAGAATAAATATACTTAAATCATCAATGACTGAAACGCTTTGCATGAAAAGCTTTGACGGTTTGAATCTGAAAGCATATTATGTGCCGTGCGGAGAAGAAACCGATAAGTTTGTACTGCTTGTACACGGATACGATTCTGATGCTTTCACCGCTTTCGGCACACAGATAAAATTTTATAAAGAGCTTGGTTTTGATATTGTTGTTATAGATCAAAGAGCGTGCGGTGCCTCCGACGGCAAGCACGTGACCTTTGCAGTCAACGAAAGCCGTGATGTGTCAATGTGGTGCGATTACATTAAAGAACACTTTAAAAACTGCAAAAAAATCGTTTTGCACGGCATATCTCTCGGGGGTGCAAGCGTGTTGTTCTCAATCAGCAGGCATTTGCCGAGTGAAGTAAAATGTATCATAGATGACTGCGGCTTTGACAGTCCCGAGGGAATACTTCATCATGTGCTGAAAAAAGATTACCACCTTCCCTTCTTTGTAAGAAAAAGCATCATTATCTTTTGTGAAATAATTTGCAAGTGCAGATTCAGAGGTGTCAGTACCGAGGATATTTTAAAAAATACCGATATGCCGATACTTTTTATTCACGGTGCGCTTGACACATACGTTCCGTATTATATGACCGAAAACAATTTCAAAGCAGTTAAATATCCATTTGAATTTTATACCGTTTCAAATGCATATCACGCAGGTGCTTTTGTCATCGATGAGGACGGATGTAACAAAGCTGTAAAAAGGCTTCTTGATTTCGCCTTGAAGGAGAAAAAACATGAAAGATGAATACTTAGAAAAAAATAAGCTTTTAAAGCTATGCCGCGAAATAAACAAGGGGCTTTTTTCCGATGATGCCAAAAACGATATCCGCGAACTGCTTATTTTATATAACCAGTGCGGAAACAGAACAGACAAGGATAAT
>JAZTXA010000020.1:0-11182 GCA_045636245.1 Eubacteriales bacterium
TCCCGGTCAGAAGGTCGCATTCGTCGGTGCAACGGGCGCAGGTAAAACGACGATAACGAATCTCATAAACAGATTTTACGACATCCAGGACGGTAAGATAAGATACGACGGTATCAACATCAACAAGATAAAGAAGTCTGACCTTCGCCGTTCCCTCGGTGTGGTGCTTCAGGAAACACACCTTTTCACAGGCACTGTTGCCGACAATATCCGTTACGGCAGACTTGATGCAACGGATGAAGAAATAGTGGCGGCAGCAAAGCTTGTCAATGCCGATTACTTCATCAGCCACTTGCCGCAGGGCTATGACACGATGCTGACGGCAGACGGTGCAAGCCTTTCGCAAGGACAAAGACAGCTTATCGCAATTGCGCGCGCGGCTGTTGCCGATCCGCCCGTTTTGATACTTGACGAGGCGACCTCAAGCATCGATACAAGAACGGAAGCGATCGTTGCCGCAGGTATGGACAGCTTAATGAAGGGCAGAACGGTATTCGTTATCGCACACAGACTTTCCACAGTCCAAAATTCCGACGTTATCATGGTGCTTGATAAGGGCAGAATAATAGAACGCGGAACACACGACGACCTTATAGCACAGGGCGGAACGTATTATACCCTCTATAACGGCGGCAAAAAACAATAAATTATCTTATTTCAAAAACAATAACCTCCGCCAAACGGCGGAGGTTATTTCATTTTATAACGAAAACACACGTTTAATAAGCGGGTCATTATGACTCAAGGATTATTGCGGTACGCTGAAGAGGTTGGCGCCCAATCGGTTCGCTTTGTGAACCGGACGGCCCGTCCAAAACCCATTTATGATTTCGTATTTACAGCGGGAGATAAGCCCCCGCTGCAATATTAATTATACTCTTTTTTGCAGAGAGAGGCGGTATTTTTCGTAAAATTCGCCGTATCTGCCTTCTTCAAGGGCTAAACGGATCTTTGCCATAAGATCGTTGTAGAAGTAGAGGTTATGCATAACAGCCAAGCGCATACCGAGCATTTCCTTTGACTTGAACAAATGTCTTATATATCCCTTTGAATAGTGTCTGCACGCAGGGCAATTACACGACGGGGATATGGGCGAGGGATCACGCTCATACTTGTTGTTAAGCACGTTTACCGTACCTTCCCATGTGAACAGATATCCGTGGCGTGCGTTACGTGAAGGCATTACGCAGTCGAAAAAGTCAACGCCTCTGTAAACTGCCTCAATAATGTTCCACGGTGTTCCGACACCCATAAGATATCTGGGTTTATCTTCGGGCATAAACGGCTCCACAGCGTCGATAATTCTGTACATATCCTCTGTTTTTTCACCGACTGCAAGACCGCCTATTGCATAACCGTCAAGGTCAAGCTTGGCAATTTGCTTCATGTGGTTTATACGCAGATCCTCGTATGTACTGCCTTGATTTATGCCAAACAGCATCTGCTGTTTGTTTATCGTACCTTCAAGCGAATTAAGCCGCTTCATTTCGTCCATACAGCGCAAAAGCCAGCGGTACGTTCTTTCACAGGAATTTTTCGCATAATCGTATGCGGCGGGGTTTTCAACACATTCGTCAAATGCCATTGCCACGGTTGAGGCAAGATTTGACTGTATGCGCATCGATTCCTCCGGACCCATAAATATGCGTTTGCCGTCGATATGCGAGGCGAAATGTACACCCTCCTCCGTTATCTTGCGTAAGGGGGCAAGTGAAAACACCTGAAATCCGCCGCTGTCGGTCAGAACAGGTCTGTCCCAATTGAAAAACTTGTGTATACCGCCGAGGTCGCGTATGACCTCATCGCCCGGACGCACGTGCAGGTGGTATGTGTTTGACAGCTCTATCTGACAGCCAAGCTCATACAGATCCTGTGTTGATATGCCGCCCTTTATCGCGGCTGATGTGCCGACGTTCATAAAAACAGGAGTCTGCACTGTTCCGTGACAGCTTACAAACTCTCCCCGTCTTGCACGGTTTTCTTTTAATAAAACTTTAAACATATGATTTATTTCCTGATTTTCAGAGGTTTTTGTTAAAGGGTGATGCCGATTTTCGTTCAATTTATGCGGACGGGCATACCCGCCCCAACTATACTGCAAGATTAAAAAGTTTAAATTAATTTATGATACTCAATATTTCTATAGTCTGCTGTGCCCGCCACCCCCACGGTGTGGGGCGCAGATATTTCCTGCGGAAACATGTAAGAAAACTTTTAAATGCTGCAAGATATTACGGTTGGTTATTCTGTATATTTTGATATTTGGGGCATCAAGGCGCCGATCCATACAAGGTACTTTGAATAAGATGAACGTAACAGGATCTTAACGGCGGGAGCAAGCCCATGCCCTACGCTGTTTTTTTGAAATGCGATCTTTATTGCCTTTTTAAATATCCGTCGTCCATGCGGTATACTTTATCCGCCATGGCGGCGACGGTGTCGTCGTGTGTGACGATAACAAGCGTCTGATCCTGAAGCTTTTTCGTTTCAAGTAAGAGCTTCATCAGCTCGCGTGCGGAATTTTTGTCAAGATTCCCAGTCGGTTCGTCCGCAAGCACTATCGACGGGTAATTTACAAGCGCGCGGGCAACCGCCACACGCTGCTGCTGACCGCCCGAAAGCTCACCCGGCAGATGGTGTATTCTGTCGGCGATGCCGAGGACGTCAAGCAGCTCGTTAACGTGGTGCGCGTTTATCTTACGCCCGTCAAGCAAGACGGGCATAAGAATATTTTCAAGTGCCGTAAAAACGGGGATGAGATTGTAATTCTGAAATATAAAGCCGATGTGCTGACGTCTGTACTGTGCAAGCTTTTCGTTTGACAGCTTGTAAATGTCACAGCCGTTTATGTACACCTTGCCGCCGCTTGGCGTATCAAGCCCGCCCAAAAGCGACAGAAGTGTGCTTTTGCCTGAGCCCGATGTGCCGACAATGGCGATAAATTCACCCTTTTCAATCGTCAGATTACAGTCCCTGACGGCAGGTATCGTATTTTCTCCCTGTCTGTATACCTTTGACAGGGAATGACATTCAAGAAGCGGCATCTTTTTCTCCGTTTAATATTCAGATTCGGCGTTTATATCCTTGCTGTCAAGCAAGCGTGTTGCATCAGCAAACAGCTTCTGTACCGCCGCACGCTTTACGTAGAACATTCCCTCGCCGTTTATCGTGTAATAACAGCGCTGATCGGAATATGCGTAAAATTCGTAAAGCATTTCGTAACCGTTGCGTGTGGTCATTTTGACTTGAGCTATGAGGGATTTCTCACTCGGCTCATCTACCATGTTGCCCGCTTCCATATACAAAGCGGATTTGTAGAACTGACGGAAGTTGTAAACATCGGTATTTCCGCCCTCCGTTTTGCCTGTGGACTTCAGGAATTTTCCCGAAACGGTTTCCTCGATGTAAAGCTCATCGCCTTTGCCCGTAAGCTCAAATACAAAATGCTGTGCGGATGATGTTTTGTCGGTAAGCTCAAGGGATGCGACCTTGTCAATATGCGCGTTAAACAGCGCTTTTTCCATGAAATCGACCTTTTTCCATTCAAGGAAAGGTACTTTGTCAGCCGACAGCTTCGTCAATATTCCGATAACGGGTGACCACGCATAATAGAATGATTTTCCGTTTTCGTCCTTCTGAAGCTCGCTGAAATAAATTATCGTCGGATAACCATCATACGTGTAGATAAGCGCTTTTTCGGCATCATTTATACCGTATTTGAGAAGAATTTCGGGCTTTACCTCTTCCTCTTCATACACTTCGCCTGTGGTAGAGTCAAATTCATCCTTCGTGTAGCAGATATCATATTCAAGCAATTCATCAGCCTGCAGGTTGATGATGTATTGGAAAAGCGACGTTACCTGCTCGGTCGAGGCGGGCAGATCATCGGGGTAACGGAGCATGTACGGAATCGTTACACCGAAGGTATCCTCTGTAGATTTATCGTCCTTTGTGTATTCGATGAACACATACGGTTCATCTTTGTTGAGAGTTATATAAATTTCGGGAATTCTCGTGTAATAATCGCTTGAGCCCGTGGGAACGGGGAATGACAAAACAGGTGTCAGAATGTCGCGGACATCGCCCAAAAGCGTTTTTTCAATGGAGCTTTCAAGCACGTAAACGATATCGCGTCCTTCATACATAACGTAATATCTTCCCTCGTCAAGCGTGGGATTACCTATATAAAGCTTGTGCTTATTACCCGTTCTTGTCGTTAAAATGAAGTATGCGGGGTTATCATCGGGTGACAGACCGTATTCGGAAAGGTCGTCACTGCGCTCACCCTTGGGGAGTCTGTCGGCAAACACCGTATAGCCTGCGCTTACAACGAGGTACGAAAAAAGCTCCTCATCATATGAAAGCGTTTCGGCACCCAAGAAGTAGAAGCCGTCCGCCTGCGGGTTGTAATACACCGTGTAAACACCGTGCTTGTTGTGCACTTCAATGCTTTGGATGTTGTTTCTTTCAACATGCTCGTAAATAAGCCAGTTGTCCTTGCCTGCACCCTTTACCTCACCCGTGGTGTAGACTGTTTGTGTTTCTTCCGTTTCCTTGAAGCCGAACACATCAAGTCCTGTGGGGCCTAAAATGAGATATGCGGCGATAAGAAGCACGAACACACCGCCGAGTATGGCGATCAAAAGCTTTTTGCTTTTTGTTGCGGTATACGAAGCTTTCTTTTCATCCTTTTTGTAGGTATCCTCTTCAAAGGTCGAAAGGTTAAGCTTTTTTTCGTTTTCCTCTTTTTCTATGTCGGATAAGTCGAGGTCTTCTTTGTACTCCGAATATTCACCGCTGTATAAAATACTGTGCAGCTCGCTGTCGTCTGCCTGCTCGGAAAGAGCCCCGCCTTCTGTTTCCTTGTTATATTCTTCGCTCATTTATTTTCTTTTTCTCCTTATAACGATCACACCGCCGACGGCAAGGATGATAACGGGCATAACACCGATCAAAACGATGCCCCATGTCAGCACGCCGCTGCTTGTGATGAGGGAAAGACCGTTGTCCTCGTATGCCTTGTAATCAAGCTCAAACGGAATCTTGACGGTATGTATCTTCTGTGTAAGCATGTAAATGATCTCTCTGTTTGCATAAGACTGCGATGTGCAGTATTTAAGCATTTCGGGGCTTCCGCATGTTACGATGTAGTTGTACATCGATTCGTTGTCCTTATAAGAGAGGTTCTTTGTGAGGGTGAAAAGGTTGAATGTACCTGTTTTTACATCCTCTGACGATACAGCCTGTGCCGTATTTGACGTCTGGAAGACAGGGGCGGCTACCTGCATTTTTTCAGCCTCATTGTTTGCAAGCACCTCAACAGGGGCGGCATTTGAAAAGGCTGTACGCAGATCTCCGAATTTTTCCAAAAGCGATGCTGTCTGCGGGTTTTCGGAATATTCAACGGTGAAGGTTGTGTTGTTTGTGGAAATGGCGTTTGTTGTGTCGGTGATCTTCTCTGTGGTATTTATCTTGACTCCCCACTGCTCAAGATATTCGTTCAAAACGGGGAATTCCGTGCCCGTGGGGCCCGCAAATACCATCATGGAGCCGTACTCCGTCGCCATATATTCATCGATCTTGTCTATTTCGGAGCGTGTGCCCATCGTGTCAAGATCCTTTGAAACGAAGTCCTTTTTGGGATCAAGTATTATAACAAGACGGCAGTTTTCGTCAAGCTCCTCACGCTGAAGATCAACTATCTTTGTTTCAAATCCCCAGCCGGAAAGCATTTCAAAGAAGTCCTTGTATTGGTTTGAAGCTTGGTCATCGTTTGTTCCTATCGGCTCACCGTGGCCTGTTGTAAAGCAAACAACCGGCTTTTCAACACCTGCAAGCTGGAAAAATGCACTTAAAAATCTGCGCTCACCGGAAAAGCCGAGCTCCTCGCCGGATGAAGAATCAACTGAGAAAAAGTTGTTCATCGTGTAAACGATGGGTGTGCCGTTTGATGTTTCGACAACAACGTTTGTGTCTGCCCATTCACCGCCTGTAAGTGTTTTGTAATCGGCAAATTCCGACGGATAGAGATACGCATCGTAGCAGTTTACCGTTATCTTATGCTCAAGATCTTCCGATGCCTCGGCATATGCCAGCGCGCAGGAGTATATCATAAGCATACGGCTTGATTTTGCGATGGTATCCTCGGGAATTGCAAACTTTATCTCGATATCGTTTTTTATAATGTCGGATTTCAAAAGCTCCTGCGCCTCGGGTGAAAGGGTGAACAGGTTGCTTTCCGTAAGGTCTGTGTATACCCAATACTTTGAGAAAAGCGAGGTGATTATTGCGTTTGCCGTTATCATAACGGCGATAAATACGACTGTGAAGGCAATAGCAAGGGAGCCGTACTTGAATTTCTTATTTTTGAAAAATGATGTTTTTTTGTTTTCCATTGTTTTTTCCCTCCTTATGCCCAGCGGCGGCGTTCAAACACACGCACCGTCAAGAAGATGAAAAGTACGGTTATCGAGAAATAGTAGATAAGCGCCGCATAGTCGATAATACCGTATGTGAAATATGTGTAACGGTTGAAAACAGAGAAGAAGTTAAGCACAACACGCAAAGGTGTGAAGCCGATGCTTGTCGAAAACATACCGATAACCAGAAAGATACCGATAACGGCAATTGTCGAAACCGCTGCGACAAGCTGGTTTTCCGTAACGGAGGACAAAAACACACCGACGGAAATGAATGCCGCACCTATAAGCAGGATGGAAAGCAGATTTCCCAAAATTATCATCGTGTTCTGGTCACCGTAAACATACATCGGAATAAGATTGATGCATGAAACACCGAGTGTCATGGCAAACATTGTGAATGCCGCCAAAAATTTTGCGAAAACTATGCTGAAAAGGCTGACGGGGGCAGTCAGAAGGACTGTTTCCGTGCGGAGTCTTTTTTCGTCTGTGAAAAGCTTCATCGTCAAAAGCGGGATAAGCACGATGAATGAGTAGATAACACCCGCATAATATACCGTAACGTCGGCTTCCGCCGCCTGCGCAAGCACGGCGAGGGTAAAGAAAATACCCGAAATTATCAAAAATGAGGCGATAAACGCATATCCTATGAATGTGGAAAAATACGCCTTCATTTCTCTTTTATATATGGCTGTCATTTGTTTCTCCTTTCGCCTTACTGCTTCGAGGTGAGGGCGATGAATATGTCCTCAAGACTCGTACCGAGTGTGTTAAGCTCCATAATGGGCCACTGCCTTTCGGAAAGGGCTGTGAATATACGGCGTCTTGAATCGTAGCCGGGCTTGCACTGTACGCGGTAAAGCGTACCGTTGTTTTTGGATGTTGACAGATACTCAACGCTTTGCACACCTTCAACACGGCGGAGCACGCCTTCAACCTCCTGGCGGGGTCCCGCAATCTGTATGGTGAAGCGTTTTTTGTTTTCCGCAAGCTCATTTATGTCGCTTGTTGCCTTGTCCGCGCGTATCACGCCCTTGTCGATTATGATTATTCTGTCGCATACTGCCTGAACCTCGGGAAGTATGTGCGTTGAAAGAATTATCGTGTGGTTTTTACCGAGAGAGCGTATAAGCTCACGTATCTCAATAATCTGACGGGGATCAAGACCTATTGTAGGCTCGTCAAATATAAGCACCTTGGGGTTTGACACGAGCGCGCCCGCGATGCCTACACGCTGCTTGTAACCCTTTGACAGATGGCTTATAAGGCGGTCCTTGTAGTCACCCAAACGCATAACGGATATTATCTCGTCAATGTGCTTTTTGCGGTTCAGCGTGCACTTTTTAAGATCATAGATAAAATTGAGATATTCAATGGGTGTCATATCGGGATAAAGCGGCGGTACCTCGGGCAAAAATCCGATGCGCTTTTTTGCCTCTCCCGGATTTTCAAGAATGTCGATGCCGTCAATGGTGCATGTACCGGACGTCGAGGAAAGATATCCCGTTAAAATATTCATGGTCGTTGACTTGCCCGCACCGTTGGGGCCGAGAAAGCCGACAACCTCGCCGTCGCCGATATCGAAGCTGATATTGTTGACAGCAGGATTCTTTCCGTAATATTTTGTAAGATTTTCAATATGTATCATAAAACTCATTACCTCTTTTACGGTCACAATTATAATTTATTTTATCATATATATATAAACAAGTCTTGAACTTACTGAAAAAAACATAAATGGGCTTCAGCGGGGCGGGCTCATTTCATACGGGAGGATAATATCTATTATCTTAATTCTGTTTCAATCCCATTTTTGTTCATTCCATTCGGGGGCGTCACAATTCACATACGTGAATTGAACGGCGCGCACAGGATTTTATTTTCAACCCGTATATTTAAAGGCGCGCACCGTCCGTTTCGCACAGCGAAACGTGACGCCCCCTGAAAGATGACACCCGTTTTCGCCCGCCGCATATGCCATGCGGATAAAAATTTACCGAAAATTTATTATAATATGCATTAATACATTATATTTTTGATGTATTATGAAATTTACGGTGGATTTTTTAAAAATTCACAACGAAAGGGAAAAAATACATAATGAAATATCTTGTACTTCTTTGCGACGGCATGGCTGACAGATGTGTGCCCGCCCTCGGTAATAAAACTCCCATGGAGGCGGCAAACAAGCCCTGCATGGATATGCTTGTAAAAAAATCGTTTTGCGGTGAGGTTCTCAATGTTCCTGCCGGTATGGTTCCCGAAAGCGATACGGCAAACCTTGCGGTCATGTCATACGACCCGAAAGAATTTTCACACGGACGCTCTCCGCTTGAAGCGGTCAGCATGGGACTTGAAATGGATCCCGATGACACCGCATACAGATGCAATATCGTAACGATCTCCGAGGATGAAGAAAATTACGACGATAAGATCATGCTTGACCATTCCGCGGATGAAATTTCAACCGAGGAAGCTGATATACTTATAAAGGCTATCGATGAAAAATTCGGCACAGAAAGCCGTAAGTTCCACACGGGCATAAGCTACCGCCACTGCCTTATCTGGAAAAACGCACCGGGACTTTACAATTTCGACCGTCCGCATGACATTATCGGTCAGTCGATAAAAGACCATTTGCCAAACGGTGAGATAGGCGGTCAGTTTATTGACTTGTTCCGTGAAAGCTACAAAATTCTGAATAACCATCCCGTAAATGAGGCGCGCCGTGCCCGCGGTCTCAAACCCGCAAACTCCATCTGGCTGTGGAGTCCCGGCACGAAGCCCCAGCTTCCCAATTTCAAGGAAAAATGGGGACTTGATGCGTCCGTCATCTCCGCTGTTGACCTTATAAAAGGCATCGGTCTTTGTGCAGGTATGCGCTCGATTGACGTTGAAGGCGCAACGGGTAACGTGCATACGAACTTCAAGGGCAAGGGCGATGCGGCAATTGAAGAATTCAAAAACGGTGCCGACCTTGTATATCTGCACGTTGAAGCACCCGATGAATGCGGACACCGCGCAGAGATAGAAAACAAGGTAAGATCAATTGAGCTGATCGATGAAAAGATACTCACCCCGATATACGAATATCTGAAGGGCTCGGGTGATGATTTCAAGATACTCGTTTTGCCCGACCATCCCACTCCTCTTGAAATACGCACACATTCGTCCGATCCCGTGCCGTTTATGATGTATTCCTCAAAGAAGGACGAAACCGGCATAGAGGTGTTTACGGAAGAAAATGCAAAGCAAACGGGATTTTATCTTGATAAAGGTGAGCATTTGTTTGATTATTTCATTGAAAAATAAAGGAATTACACTATGAATACTGAAAATAACGAAAACAAAGAAATTAAAACACATAATGACGACACAGAAATACTCAGCGCGGAAACAAGCGACGGACACCACAGACATCGCCATCATCACCGTCACGATGATGTTTATGCGCCGATAATGGACAACGTAAGAACAACACCGCCGAAACGCACAGCACTTACCGAGGCGTTTGACTGGCTTGAAGTAGTGGTTTTGTCCTTGGCGTTTGTAATGATATTCTTCACGTATTTCGGCAGGCTTGCCGTTGTACAGCAAACGTCTATGCGCTGTACGCTTGAAGAAGGCGATTCCTTGCTTATCTCCGATTTCTTTTATGAGCCGAAGCAGGGTGATATCATCGTTTTCCACGCTCCGAAATCATCAAGCGTTACACATAAATTCCCGCTTATAAAGCGCATTATCGCAACAGGCGGTCAGTCCGTTTATATCGATTTTCCGAATTGGGCTGTGTATGTTTATGACGATCCCGAAGGAAAGCTGAAAACGCTTGACGATATAAAAGCGGCGGGCATACAGCCTCTTGAAGAATTGTATATCAAAAATAACCCTGTTTATGACCCTGAGCAGGTCATGCAGTTTGCGGGAAGGTCATATCCCATCAAGCTTGCAGAGGATGAACTTTTTGTAATGGGTGATAACAGACAGGTCTCAAGCGACTCCAGAACATTCGGTCCTATAAAGGAAAGCTATATACTCGGTAAAGCAATACTTCGTTTGTTCCCCTTATCCGAATTTGGCGGTGTGTACTGATGCCGACGGATATAATACAGTGGTTTCCCGGGCACATGGCGAAAACGAAGCGCCTTATACGCGAAAATTTAGGCGCTGTCGATATCGTTATTGAGCTTTTGGATGCAAGAATCCCCTACAGCTCCGCAAACCCGCAGCTTGCTGAGCTTATCGGGCAGAAGCCCGTGATAACCGTGCTTAACAAGTCAACGCTTGCCGACGAAAAGGCGAGTATAATGTGGCGCGACCACTATATAAAGACGGGTAAAAGGTGCATTGTTTGCGACTGCATAAACGGCTCGGGGCTTGGGATTTTAAAGGACGGAATCTCAAAGGTGCTTGCCGACAAGCTTGCAAGATATGAAGAAAAGGGCATGAACGGACGTCACATCAAGGCGATGATCGTCGGTATCCCAAATGTCGGCAAATCGTCTCTTATAAATAAGCTTTCAAAGGGCAAATCGGCAAAGGTGGAAAACCGTCCCGGTGTTACCCTGACGAAACAGTGGGTAACAACGAGCATCGGCATTGATCTTCTTGATATGCCGGGTGTGCTTTGGCCGAAGTTTGACAGCAGGACTGTCGGTGAGAATCTTGCCGCAACGGGTGCTATCAAGGATGATGTTGTCATTCCCGAACAGATTGCCGCTTCCCTTTGCGAAAAGCTCAGGGAAAGATACCCCGCTATGCTT
>JAZTXA010000021.1:0-6011 GCA_045636245.1 Eubacteriales bacterium
GCCGTTTACAATAAAAATATCAAAAAACTGCGTTTGAAAGAATCATCATTCAAACTTGCACAAATATAATTTTACTTTTTATATACCTCATAATATTATATCAAGCGTGTACTGTTTTGTCAATATAAAATTTGAATAAAATAATTATTTTATAGCATTGATCACAAGCCAAAAATTCAACTTGCAAGATTGAATATAAAACTTTTCTTAGCAAAAAGAAAACCTCCGGATTCGGAGGTTTTCTCTATCAATCAAAACCGATTATTTCTTTTTCTTTGAAAGAACTACAGCAACTACTGCAATTACAGCAACTACTGCAACTGCGATACCGATGATAAGACCTGTGTTGCCGCCTTCGTCATCTGTATTGCCGCCATCTGTTGTGTCAGCGCCTGTTGCCGCATCTGTTGTTGCGCCTGTTTCATCTGCAGGTGCATTTGTTTCCTCGCTCGGAGCCTCTGTTGCGTTGGGATCCTTTGTTTCGGGAACGGGTTCATCGCCTTTGATAGACTGAACAGCACCTTCGCCTGTTACAAGCTTGATGTTGTCAACAAGAATTTCTACAGAAGGTCCGCCACGTGTAGCAAAAGCAAGCTGTGAAGATTTGCTGTTAATTCTTGTCTTTTCAAAACTTGCAAGTTCTTCACCGGAAGCATCCTTAAGTACTGCCTTGCCGAAATATGCATCTTCTGCAACATTAGCATCGATATCGTATACAACGCCGGCTTCAGAAAGTTCAATCACCGCAAAGGGCTTGTTGTTGAGATATATGTCGATTTTGTCTACTCCGTTATCGAAGAATGTAACATTGAAAAATTCATCATAGAAAACATCATCAGGATAAGGAATAACTGTGGGCTTGGATGAAACATTCATCGCATCCTCAGTATATGACTTAACAGTTACTATAAGACCTTCAGCGCCTGCAGAAACGTATATACCTGAACCGCCGATACCCTGTGCGCCGTCTGTACCGCCCCATTCGCCGTACCAGTCGGATTCATAGTAGTAAAGGTGCATGTTCCAATCGCCGCCGCCATTGTAGTTGTTGTTCTTCATAAAGTGCTCGGGCAGTACACCTCTTATAAATATACCGTGGTTCGCCATAGGATCTGTAGCTGTGGTGTCATTAGTCTTAATATCAAAACCGAATACGTATTCGCCTGTGATAACGTCAGAGAGCTTGAGCTCGCTGATACCGGAGAGCTTGAGAGCGTTGCCGCCGTCAACAGCCACCAAATGGCAAATGCTGCCTTCCGCGGGAACTGTCTGGCTCCACAACTTACCCATATCTGTGAAGTCAGCATTATCACCGGGTAAATCAGCATCAAAGTCATACGTCAATGTGTCAATAGCCGCTGCTGACATTGAAAATGCCATTACAAGCGCAATAATTGCACTTAAAAGTTTGATTTTTTTCATTTGAAAACCTTTCTTCGGGATGACCCGATTTTGTGATATATCAAGATATACTCAATATTCGCCGATGATTATACCAAATAATTTTATTTTTGTCAACTACAATATTTTAATGTCGCAAAAAAATTTATAGAAATGTCAAGAATAGTAAACAAAGCACTCTGCCCGTTTCATATCAAGTAAACTGCGAATTATAAAGCGTACTGTAAAAACCGCCTGCGCTTAAAAGCTCCTCATGTGTTCCCGACTCTGTTATTTCGCCGCCGTTGACCACAAGTATCTTATCGGCATTCTGTATTGTTGACAGTCTATGCGCAATAACAAAACTTGTTCTGTTTTTCATAAGGTCATTCATCGCTTCCTGTATCTGTATCTCTGTGCGAGAGTCAACATTTGACGTTGCTTCGTCAAGTATAAGCATCGGAGAGTCCGACAAAAATGCCCTTGCTATCGTTATGAGCTGTTTTTGTCCTTTTGATATATTGACACCGTCATCGGAAAGCACTGTATTGTATCCGTCGGGCAGACTTTCAATGTATGTGTCTATCTTCGCACTTCTTGCCGCCGCCTTTACTTCCTCTTCTGTTGCCCCTTCACGTCCATACGCGATATTTTCAAATACCGTACCGTGAAACAGCCATGTGTCCTGAAGCACCATTGTAAACGCAAGACGCATATCGCGGCGTTTTATTTTTTGTGACGGTATTGAATCTATGCGTATTTCGCCCGTATTGGGATCGTAAAAACGCATAAGCAGATTTATGACCGTTGTTTTACCAGCGCCGGTAGGACCGACAATGGCGATCATCTGTCCGGGATTTGCCGTAACGGATATGTTTTTCAAAATTGTTCTTTCGGGAGTATATCCGAATGTGACATTATCAATTTCCACACAGCCGTTTACATTCTTCATCTCTACAGCATCGGGGCAGTCTGGCTTTTCGGGCTCTTCATCCAGAACACGGAATACACGTTCAGCAGCCGAAAAAGCGGATTGAAATTCATGGAGTATATTTGAAAACTCATTTATGGGTCCTGCAAATTTTCTTGAATACTGAACGAACTGTGCCACACCGCCGAGACTTATAAAAAACATGGAGCCTGCAAGAACAACTCCGCTTTGAGAATACATGTAAAGAACACCGCCAAAAATTGCAACAAGCGAAAGCGAAACATTGTTTATCAGATTTATCGTCGGATAAAGCAAAGATGCGCTGTATTCGGCATTATAAAACGCACTCATCGCTTCATCGTTGTGCACATCAAATCTTCCGGAAATTACATCCTGACGTCCGTAAGCACGTATACTCGCAGAGCCTGACAGCATCTCCTCTGCATATCCGTTAAGCTCACCGTATTTTTTCGATCTTGCACGGAACATCGGGCGCACCTTTGTTGAACGGTAACGGGTGAAAAGTATCGACACGGGAACAGTCAAAACAAATATCAGTATCATCGGTTTTGAAATATTCCACATAAATATAAGCGAGCCGACAACGGTATAGATACTTGTCATAACCTGTACCAAGTCATTTGAAAGTGAGGTGTTGACCGTATCAACATCATACGACAAATGGCTTATGATATCGCCCGTTGCATTTCTGTCAAAGTATCCTACAGGAAGCGTATTAAGCTTTTCAAACAGCTGCTTTCGCATAATGTAAACTATTCTTTGGCTCAAAAACACCATTATTATCGAAAGAACATACGAAAGAACAGCTGCCCCTGCATAGCAAACTATCATTTTTATGACGTTATCCCACACCGTAGGAAAGTCAACACCCGTATCAAGTGTGACGGCATCTATTGCCGCACCAGAATATTTCGGGCCGAGAAGGGCAAGATGGTTTGATACAAATGTCAGTATTACAGCGGGGATAAAAAGATGCCACTGTCTTAAGACGTAGCCTCCCAGACGTATCATTATACCTTTTGTATCGCGTTTTTTGTTTTCTGTATTTTCAGTCAAGGAAGGCACCTCCCATCTGTGAATCACTTATTTGCTTATATTCCGGACAATTTTCGAGTAATTCCTCATGTTTACCATGTCCGATTATCTTTCCGTTATCAAGTACGATTATAATGTCACAGTCCTTTACGGAGCTTACTCTTTGAGCAACCGTGATAACGGTCGTGTCCGTCATATTTTCTTTAAGCGCTCGGCGCAGATTTGCATCTGTTTTATAGTCAAGGGCTGAAGATGAGTCATCAAGTATAAGTATATCGGGATGTGCGGCTATCGCTCTTGCAATTAAAATACGCTGGCGCTGACCGCCCGAAATATTTGTACCCTTAGCGGATATCTTATAGTCATATCCCTCCGGTATAGCGGAAATAAAATCGTGCGCTTGAGCGATTTTTGCCGCTTTTATCACGTCTTCGCGTGAAATATCACGTCCGAAGCAAATATTTTCCTCTATTGTATCCGCGTAAAGAAAATCGTTTTGAAGTGCGACACCGAACATTGACGTAAGCTCGTCACTCGTAAAGGACGTAAGCTTTTTACCGTTTATACGTATCACACCCGAATCAACATCATAAAATCTCAAAAGCAGCTTTATAAGCGTTGATTTACCGCTTCCCGTCGCACCGATTATACCGAGCGTTCCGCCGTGCGGCAGTGAAAGATTTATATTGTCAAGATTTGGCTTCTTTCCAAAATAGGAAAACGTAACATTTTCAAATGAAATATGATGTTTGAGATTTCCCTGCCCGTCATCTTCCTCGATGGGAAATGTGTTGGGTGTATCAAGTATTTCGCTGATACGGCGAGCCGATGCGGCACATTTCGTGTACATAACGAACATTCTTGACAGGGACATAAGTGCCATTGATATGAGCGTGAAGTACTGCATAAATGCAATTACAGTTGCCGTTGAAGATGTGCCGTCGGCTACTCTATATGCCGCAACTGCGATAACTGCGGCAATTCCGAGGTTCATCAAAAGTGTCATTATAGGGTTTGCGGCATTCATTACAACGCTTGCAACCCTTTCATTTTTTACCAGATTTTTGTTGAACGTGTCATATCTTCGATTTTCGTAGCTGTTTTTTGAAAGTGCCTTTATCACTCTGACACCCTGTATATCTTCACGCACAACACGTATCATATCGTCAATGGATCTTTGTACCTTTGTATACAACGGCACACCCCATCGTGCGATACAAAAGACCGTGATGAAAATTATGGGCATTGTGGCAATCATTACAAGCGCAAGCACCGAATCCATAAACAGAGTTATTGCAACACCGCCTAAAAGAAGTATCGGCGCACGTACTCCCATTCTTTGCATCATACCGATAAAGTTCTGCACATTGTATGTATCGGATGTAATTCTCGACTCAAGCGATGCTACAGTATATCTGTCGGTGTCTTTTGCCGAAAGATTCAGAGTTTTTGCAAACAGATCACGCCTCATTCTTATCGAAAAGTCAGCCGTTACCCTTGCCGCCATGCGGTTAGCCGTGACATTCCCCACACAAGCACCAAGTGCGCAAAGCATCATCAGAACACCGTAGAATACGATGCTTGATATTTCTTCCGTGACTATTACATTTTCAAGTATGTGGGTAAGAAGAAACGGTATAAAAAGCTCAGATACCGTACCGAATACCTTTATTGAAAAGCCAACCAGCAGCCGCTTTTTGTACGGCAAAAGATAAGATAAAATACGTTTCATTCGCTTACATCTCCTTCCTTGGTCGCAATTCTCGCGCTTTGTTCCATACGCGAAAGCACGCTGTAAAATACATCAAGTTCGTCCTTCGGTATGTCTTTTTCTATCTGCTCATTCCACTTTTTGTTAGCCTCGCATATAAGAGGATATACAGCAAGCATTTTTCCGGTAGGATGCACAAGATACTGCCGCTTGTCGCTTTCTTTTGCTTCCCTCGTTATATACCCGTTTTTTTCAAGCGAGGCAAGCGTTCTTGCCACGGTACTTTTGTCAAGGCAAAGCTCCTTTGCCAGCTCCTCTTGCGAGCGTCCGGGACTGTGGCATATGACAAGTACAAAGGCATATTGATGGGCACAAAGCCCGCCGTCGGGTATCATACGGCGCCTGTACACCGCCTGACACCTGCTTATGTTATTTAATGTTTTCATTATTTTAGGCATCATTTTCTCCAAAATAAAGTTGTATGCGCAACTGTTGCACATACAACCATTATACATATTTTATATCCCGTGTCAAGTGTTATTCGGTCATTTTACAATATTTATTTCAACATCACCCGTATCGGTTTTTATCTCGCATTTACCGCCCGATGTCGTTTTCGGAACATCAACCTCACCTGTATCGGTGTTGACGATAAAAACCTTATCGGCAAGCAAAGAGCCCTCAACATCGCCTGTACTCGTTTTTATGAATAATTCTTTTCCGTTTAATATTGTTAATAGATTTCCTGCGGAAATCTGCGTCCCTTGCCCGATGAGGGCGGGTAGGGACGCCATTTTGTTAACTGTAGTTATTCATTTGATTTTATACAAATAAAAAATGCTCAACCTATTCAAAAAAACAAGCGCCTGCACTTTTCAGCACAGGCACTTGTTTTTATTCGTATTAATAAATTCCTATATTATAAATTGAGAA
>JAZTXA010000022.1:0-1562 GCA_045636245.1 Eubacteriales bacterium
TCCCAAGCTCTACAACCAGTGGTGCAGCGTTGTAAGATGGGAAAAGACGACAAGACCCTTCCTCCGTACAAGAGAATTTTTGTGGCAGGAAGGTCATACAATGCACGCAACGGCTGAGGATGCTGAAAATGAAACGCTCAGAATGTTGAACATATACGCTGATTTTTATGAAAAACAGCTTGCTATCCCTGTTGTTAAGGGCAAGAAAACAGACAAAGAAAAGTTTGCAGGCGCTGCCGCAACATACACAGTTGAAGCACTTATGCACGACGGTAAGGCGCTTCAGGGCGGTACGTCACATAATTTCGGATGCGAATTTGCAAAGGCATTCGGAATACAGTATCTCGATAAAGATAATCAGCTGAAACCCTGTTATCAGACTTCTTGGGGTGTATCAACTCGAATGATTGGGGCTATAATAATGGCACACGGCGATGATTCGGGACTTGTTCTGCCTGCAGCCATCGCTCCCATTCAGGCTGTTATCGTTCCTATTGCACAGCATAAGGAAGGTGTGCTTGAAAAAGCAAATGAGCTTCTTGGAAGACTCTCCTCTGTTGCAAGAGTGAAGCTTGACGATTCCGATAATTCCCCCGGTTGGAAGTTCGCGGAATATGAAATGAAGGGTGTTCCGATAAGAATTGAGATAGGCCCGAAGGATATCGAAGAAAATCAGTGCGTATTTGTTCGCCGTGACAACAGAGAAAAGGTATTCGTAAGCCTTGATAATGTCGAAGAAGCACTTATCGAAGAATTCAAGAAATATACAGAAGCGCTTTATAACAAGGCTCTTGAGCGCCGTGCGAATATGACATACACGGAAACAGAGCTTGATGCATTCATCGAAACTGCAAAGACAAAGCCC
Source organism: Eubacteriales bacterium (assembly GCA_045636245.1). Taxonomy (GTDB): domain Bacteria; phylum Bacillota; class Clostridia; order Oscillospirales; family CAG-272; genus RGIG7213. The sequence goes on from JAZTXA010000022.1 coordinate 866, forward strand.
GGATTTATCCGTGCGATGTGGTGCGGCGATCTTGAGTGTGAGCTTAAGATGAAGGAGCTTGCAGACGTAACATCACGCTGTATGCCTTTTGATGAAGATGCGTGCGGTGATAAATGTATTTGCTGCGGCAAGCCCGCGACTAAGTTGCTTTACTGGGGTAAGGCGTACTGATGCTTTCAGTCGTTTATACCGCAGGTCTTGCGGGAATTGACGGTTATACTGTTACTGTTGAATGTAACAGCACCAATACGATCCCCGGCTTTGAGATAGTCGGACTGCCCGATGCATCGATAAAGGAATCAAAGGAAAGAATAAAAGCTGCCGTTGCCAACAGCGGTATGCTTTTTCCGTCCTTGCTTCTGACGGTAAATCTTGCACCGGCAGACAAGAAAAAGGAAGGTTCATCGTATGATCTGGCTATTGCTGTGTCAATACTTTCATCGTGCGGTGTGATACTTCCGACAGATATGCTTGAAAAATGCTGTTTTGTCGGAGAACTGTCGCTTTCGGGCGATATCCGTCCTGTACGCGGTGTTTTACCGATGTGCGTTGCGGCAAAAGCGGCGGGAAAGACAGAGATATTTGTTCCGTTTGATAATGCGGCAGAGGCGGCTGTTGTGGACGGTGTAAATATTTACGCTTTAAAATCACTCAGCGATCTTATTGTGCATCTCAACACAAATGATAAAATAATACC
>JAZTXA010000023.1:0-6697 GCA_045636245.1 Eubacteriales bacterium
CATGTTATTTTTTGCTCAAAAATTCAGTCTTTTGAAGCAAGTAAATACTGTGTGTACTTCTTATCTTCTCAAAATGGATTTTGATGAAGATCTCTTAAAAAAAGCAATTATAACAGCATATCAAAAGCAGGAGGCCATGCATTTAAGGCTTACAAAAATCAACAAGGAAACAGTGCAGTATATTGCTGATTACGAAGAACCTGTAATTAACGTTGTTGATTTTTCGAAAAAAACAAAGGCTGACGAAGAGAAGTTTTTCAAGAAAATATCACATAAGTGCTTCACAAAATTAAATAAAAATATGAACGCTATTTATATCGTTCGCTCACAGGACGGATATAACGGTCTTGCTCTTGCAATAAGCCATTTGGCAATGGACTCGTTTGCTGTATTCGGATTTTACAAGTTGATCGTTGAATATTATATGCACTATAAGGAAGGTAAGCCTGCACCGGCTGACCCTGCTTCCTATATTGCTCTTCTGGAAAAAGAGCTTAAGTATGAAGGCTCCGCACAGCATAAAAAGGATATTGAATATTGGGAAGAATTTCATTCACACACACCGCCTGTATATACAGACGTAAGAGGTCCGTTTTTGCTTGAGAAGGCAAGAAAGAAAAATCCAAATGCAACACATGCAATGACCTTTACTTTCGATGCCAGAGCTAAACATGTTGTTCTCAAATATGAGAAAGATCTTGTCGATAAAATGGAAGCATACAGAGCAAAATACGGTGTTTCCGTTCAGGCAGTTATCGGCGTTGCAATGTCAACATATGTTATGGCATTTAACGAGTCAGACGATATTACAATTTCTCTTACATATGCAAGACGTGCAACCCTTTCGGAAAAAACTGCTGGCGGCTCAAGAGTACATGTTTTCCCGCACAGACAGATCTTCAACCGTAACGATTCGTTTGTAAACGCTGTTTCTGATGCATATAAGCAACAATGTACAACAATGCACCACTTGAATTTCAACTCCTTGGACATATTCGATTTGGAAGAAAAACTTTATAACCGCCCCGTTGGCGCACAGTACAATGCAATTAACCTTACATATCAGCCGATACGTATCCAATCACCAAACAATGTAAAATTCAAAATAATGTGGTATGGAAACGGTGCCGCTTCACAGCCGCTTTATCCCACGATAATGGATGGTAACGGAACAGGTGAGCTTCACTGTTACTACGAATACAAAATAAAGTGCTATAAAGAAGAGGAAATCAGAAAGGCACACGAAGGATTTATAAAAGTCCTCAATATTGCCATGGATAACCCCGAAATTTCACTTAAAGACATCATAAGTCAGATTAAAAAATAATTAAAAATAAACGTGATACACTTTCAAGTTTCAGTGTATCACGTTTTTTTATTACTTATTTAATTAAAATATCTGTAAGCTCATCTACCGTGTCCGCCATATAGTTAGCATCAGATGAAACAAGCAATTCACGGCTTCGGTATCCCCAAGTAACGGCAACAGATGCAATATTCGCATTTTTTCCCGTCTTTATATCCGTATCGGAATCCCCTACAATAACCGTTTTGTCTTTTGAGCATCCGAGTGAATTGATTATATAATCAACAGCTTCGGGTGACGGCTTTCTTGGCACTCCTGCCCTTTCGCCGACGGGAAGATCAATAAGATCCGGTATAAGATTATTACAAAGTCTCACTGTTGCCGCATCAAATTTATTTGAAAGAACAGCGGTTTTGATTCCCTTTTCCTTCAGCTTTTCAAGCATCCCCACAATACCGTCATAAGGTCTTGTCTTATTTTCCATATTGTCCTTATAATGCTCTTTAAAGATTACAAGTATTTTGTCAAGAGTTTCTTCATCAGTTCCTATAGGAGCGCATAAAGAAATCAAATTCTTGACACCGTTTCCGACATTCGCCGTTGCGCTTTCAAGGGAAACCACCGGCATATCAAACTGCTTTAAAGCATAATTTACGCTGTCTTTCAGATCTTCTATCGTATACAGAAGCGTACCGTCAAGGTCGAAAATAACAAGCTCAAACATTAGTCTTTAAGGTTAAATGCCGCTTTGAGGTCATCAACTTCATCAGCAGAGATGTGAACAATCTCACCGATGCTCTTAGAGTTGATAATGGAATGAGCTGTCGATTCGAGAACCTCCATACGGTCAAACGCCTGAAGAAGCGTTGAGCCCGTTACGATTACGCAGTCGTTCTTGAAAATGAGCGCGGGGCGATTGGGTGCAAAGCGTTCTGCAACTGTTTCGGGTGAAACATAAAGTCCGTCATACGGCTGCTTTTCGATATCGCGAAGCAAAATATAGCTTTCGGGAATAGTTCTGGGATCAAACTCTGCATCTGTAACCGCAAATGCCATTGCGTGCGGCGGATGCGCCAAAAGAATTGCATTTATATCGGGGTTCTTTTCATAAATCATAGCATGAGACTTAACAGCGCGCGACGGAGTTTTGCCAAGCTCCTTCATATCCGCCTTAATCCTTACGAGGTCTTCCTCACAAAGATATGCCCTGTCACGTCCAAAGGGAGTGATTATAAAGCTTCCGTCCGAAAGTCTTACGGAATATGTGCCGTGTGTTGCGGTAAACAGTCCCTGCTTGTATGAACGGCGGATAAGTGTTATCATTTCACGTCTTGCTTCAAGCTCCTCTGATGAACGTGTATTCGGTATAAAATCATCCATCAAAAGGTGGTTGCGCGTTTCCGTTATCTTTATCGCTTCGGGAGAAAGTCTGTTAACACTTCCGAGCTTTGCGGCAAGTATCTCAAGATTTGCCGAATAGTCGATAGTTTCAAACATCATAAACGCCGTGAACATATCTTTTGCACCGATACATACACCGTGATTTTCAAGGAGAACTATCTCAACGTCCTTTTCAAATTCTTTTGCGATATTCTCGCCAAGCTCCTTGCTTCCGGGCACTGCATACTTTGCAATCGAAATACGGTCGCACGTTTTTCTTACTGTGGGAATAAGATCGAGATCAGGAATCTTGCGCGCAATAGAAAATGCAACGAGTGCCGGGGGATGTGCGTGAAGCACTGCATGAATGTCAGGGCGCATTTTATATACAGACTGATGGAAAGGAAATTCACTTGACGGCTTATGCGGACCGACACATGTTCCGTCAGGCTTTACACAAATAATATCACGTCTTGTAAGCGTACCCTTGTCAATACCGGCGGGAGTTATCCAGATATTACCGTCCTTATCCATAATAGAAAGGTTACCGCCCGATGTAGTTGTAAGTCCTCTGTCATATATACGCTGCATGAACATTACAAGTTGGTCGGCGGGATGAATGTAATCCATATGCATAGCAAAAATCTCCTTTAATATTTATTTCTGTTCTATTATTCCTCAATATTTGTGAACTTAATCGCCAAGTCCTCAAGCGCCTTGTCTTCGGGGGCTGCGGGACACTCAGACATAATTTCAGACGCGTTCTGTACCTTCGGGAATGCAACTACATCACGAAGGCTTGCAGCCTCGCAGATAAGCATTGAAAGTCTGTCAAGTCCGATACCTGCACCGCCGTGAGGGGGGGCACCATAACGGTATGCATCAACAAGGAATCCAAATTTCTTTTGTATTTCTTCTTCTGTAAGTCCGAGGGCTTCAAACATCTTCTGCTGAAGCTCAAAATCTGTTATTCTTATTGAACCCGACAAAAGCTCAACACCGTTAAGTACAAGGTCATATGCTTTAGCAGTTACCTTGCCGGGGTCGCTTTCGAGATATTCAAGGCACTCATTTCTGGGCATGGTAAACGGATGGTGCATTGCCTGCCATGTCTGGCTTTCCTCATCCCATTCAAAGAACGGGAATTCTGTGATCCACAGGAAGTTATAACCTTCCTCGATTATATCAAGCTGTTTTCCGACTGTAAGACGAAGTGCTCCCAAAACAGGAAGCGTTACCCTGTCCTTATCCGCAACTATAAGTGCAACGTCGCCCTTTTCACAGCCGAGAGCTTCCATTATACGCTCAAGCTCACCTTCAGCCATAAATTTAGCAAATGAGCAGTTTGGTACATCATCATTGTATCTTATATATGCAAGTCCCTTAGCACCTATTCCTTTAGCCGCTTCTGTAAGCTTGTCTATTTCTTTTCTGGTGAGTCTGCCTGCAGCACCCTTTGCAACGATACCTCTTACAGAGCCGCCCTGATCGCAAGCACCAGAGAAGACTGAAAATCCGCTGTCCTTTACGATGTCGGAAATATCGACTATCTCCATACCGAAACGTGTATCGGGCTTGTCCGAGCCGTATCTTGACATAGCCTCAGCATATGTCATTCTTGTTATGGGAAGGCTTATTTTCTTATCAAGAAGCTCACTGAAAAGTCTTGCGATAAAGCCTTCAACCATTGTCATTATGTCTTCTTCGTCAACAAATGACATTTCAAGATCTATTTGTGTAAATTCAGGCTGTCTGTCTGCACGCAGGTCTTCATCACGGAAGCAACGCGCAAGCTGAATATATCTGTCAAAGCCCGAAAGCATAAGAAGCTGTTTGTATATCTGGGGAGACTGCGGAAGCGCATACACCTTTCCGTGATGGATTCTTGACGGAACGATATAGTCGCGTGCACCTTCCGGTGTCGGCTTTATCATCATAGGTGTTTCGATTTCAAGAAAGCCGTTTTCATAGAAATATTCTCTTGCAATCTTTGCAATTTCGTGTCTTACACGGATATTGTTCTGTAAATGAGCACGGCGAAGGTCAAGATATCTGTATTTGAGTAAAAGCTCATCACGGACATTGAGTCCCTCTTTTATTTCAAAAGGAGTTGTCTGTGCGGCAGAAAGTATCTTAAGCGACTTTACCTCAATTTCAACATCACCGTTTTTGAGTGTTTTGTTGACAGCATCTCTTTCACGAACGATACCGCGTGTAGAAAGCACATATTCGCTTCTTACCGAGAATGCTTTATCAAATGTTTCTTTATCTGTATTTTCGTCAAATGCAAGCTGTACGATTCCCTCTCTGTCGCGCAAATCAATAAATATGAGTGCGCCGAGGTCTCGTCTGCGCTGTACCCAGCCGCAAACGCATACTTCTTTGCCTATAAGCTCATTTGATATTTCACCGCAGTAATTTGTTCTTTTGTCCTGTACTGTAAATAATTCAGCCATTTTATTTCACTTCCTTATCTGTTTTTAAAAAAATCCGCAAGGGCTGATATTTCAACCTCAGTCTGTTCGCTTGTAGCCATATTTTTAAGTATTGCCCTGCCGTTTTCAAGCTCATTATCGCCGATAATTGCGGTAAATTCGGCACCTGTTTTATCGGCATATTTCATCTGTGCCTTAAGGCTTCTGCCCACAAGATCACATTCTGCATAAATGCCCGCATCGCGAAGCTTGTTTACAATGCCGAGCGCCTGTATCTGCGCATTTGTACCAAGCGATGCAATATAAAGCACCGGCTTTTTCTTTGACGGTAATTCCTTACCTGACATATGCAAGGCAATTATAAGTCTTGAAAGTCCCATCGCAAAGCCTACACCGGGGAGCTTCGGACCGCCTATTTCTTCAACAAGCCCGTCGTATCTGCCGCCACCGCCAAGGGCAAGACGGCGAATATTTCCGTCCTTATCCGGCTCACCGGGGCCAATTATTTCAAATACCGTTCTTGTATAATAATCAAGGCCTCTTACAATTCCCGTATCGATCTTATATGTGATTCCCATACTCTTAAGCGAGTCTTCTACCGTCTTCATATGTGAAGTGCAGTTTTCGCAAAGATAGTCAAGAGTTTTCGGCGCATCCTTTGCAAGGTGCGCACATTCGGGATTTTTACAGTCAAGTATACGAAGCGGGTTTGTTTTAAGTCTTGTTTTGCACGTATCGCAAAGTGTATCGTAATTTGCCGTATAGTAATCGGTCAGTGCTTTTTTGTAGTGCGGACGGCACTCCTTACAGCCTATTGAGTTTATTTCAAGCGAATAATCGGTAATGCCGAGCGACTTCACATATGAATCCGCAAGCGCGATAACGGATGCATCGGATGCGGCGGATTCGGAGCCATAAAGCTCAACCCCGTACTGATAAAACTCACGGTATCTGCCCGATGCGGGTTTTTCGTATCTGAAGCAGCTTATAAGATAGTAAAGCTTCAAAGGCATTGCATCCGAACATCTTCCGTTTTCAACGATACTGCGCGCAATAGATGCCGTGCCCTCGGGACGAAGCGTCATTGAACGGTTATCCTTATCAAAAAACGTGTACATTTCCTTTTGCACAACATCTGTCGTGTCACCGACACCTCTTGCAAAAAGCTCCGTCTGTTCAAAGGTGGGAAATCTTATCTCGCCGAAGCCGTGTGTATTCGATATTTCCCTCGCCTTTTCTTCAACATACTGCCAAAGGGGTGTATCCTCCGGCATTATATCCATTGTTCCTCTCGGTTTTATTATCATATTTTTTCTCCGAAATCTAATTATATTTTTCTCTTATAATATATACCACATTTTTTGGTATTTTTCAACTGCTTTACAGAAAAAAGTATGCGGTTAAGATGCATTTATAAGCAAAATATTGATTTTTTCGTACAGCTCAAAAAAAATCTATTGACAAAATATGTTACGTGTGATATACTCAAGAAAAATATTTGTAGGGGAGCTGTAAAAGGCTGAGAGGAAGCGTAAGCTTCGACCCGCTAACCTGATCCGGATAATGCCGGCGTAGG
>JAZTXA010000024.1:0-10047 GCA_045636245.1 Eubacteriales bacterium
CATAGCGAATTCGGGCTTTTCAGCCATGATCTTCTTGTAGCCTTCAGCCTTAAGACCGCCGACATAACCTGTGTGACGGTAGTAAACCTTCTGATCAAGCTTCTTACCTGTAAGAACCGCCTTTGATGCGTTGATGATGATTACGAAATCACCGCAGTCAACATGGGGTGTGAATTCGGGTTTGTGTTTACCTCTTAATATTTCAGCAGCCTTTGCAGCTGTTCTTCCGAGAGGCTTGCCCGCAGCATCAATTACATACCACTTGCGGTTAAGCGTCTCTTTTTTAGCCATAAAAGTAGACATTCTTTTATTCCTCCGTATTTTTCGTTTTAATATCAAACAGCGGTAGTATATCACAAAGGATAAGTATTGTCAATAGCTTTTTATCAAAAATATTTTGTGTTTTCAATTTTTATATGCATTTTCTCGTTTTTTCTCGTTTTTTTGCCTGTTTTTCTCCCGTTTTCTTTTTTAGTAAAATAAATTTATTTACAATATTTACGGTTACGAATATGTTAAAATTCTTATTTTCTATTGCAAAACGCGAGAGTATGTGGTATAATACGCGATGCAAGCTATGAAATAAGGCCATACCAACCGGGGAGTCAGCGGTGCCCTGTACCCGCAATCCGCTACAGCGGGGGTGGTATCCGAAACCGAGGGCTTCGTTTGTTTGGTCTGTGATGCAGTGCCTGTGTTGAGAAGCGGGTCTTGCGCAATCAAAATCCGTGAACCATGTCAGGTGGGGAACCAAGCAGCATTAAGCGGAGTCTTTGATGTGTTGCAAGGGTGCCTGCTTTGAGCAGGGCTGTATTGTACGCATATAGACGAATGTTCGAAGTTTCGGTGTATGGTCTTATTTGATAGCTTGCTTTGATTTAACAAAGGAGGCGTGTGTTATGGGTGAAGGGTACAAGGCATTATACAGAAAATACCGTCCGATGACGTTTGACGATGTTCACGGGCAGGAACATATCGTGCCGATTTTGAAAAATCAGATAGCCACCGGCAAAGCCGCACACGCTTATCTGTTCTGCGGAACGAGAGGAACGGGAAAAACGACGTGCGCAAAGATATTTGCACGCGCTGTAAACTGTGAAAGCCCGCGCGACGGCTCACCGTGCGGTGAGTGTCCGTCGTGTATTGCATCATCCAGCGGCCTTAACACGGACATCGTTGAAATGGACGCCGCAAGCAACACAGGTGTAAACGATGTGCGTGACCTTATTGACGAGATAACATACACCCCGACGGAGCTTAAATACCGTGTGTACATCATAGACGAGGTTCACATGATGAGTACGCAGGCATTCAATGCCCTTCTGAAAACACTTGAAGAACCCCCGTCGCACGTAATTTTTATTCTTGCGACAACGGAAATACACAAGCTTCCCGCCACCATCGTTTCACGCTGTCAGCGTTTTGATTTCGGAAAGATAGACACGTCGGTAATCTGCAAAAGGCTTGGACAGGTTGCCGAAAAAGAAAACATCGACATCGACGAGGATGCCCTCTTTGTTATGGCAAAGCTGGCGGGGGGCGGCTTGCGTGATGCGCTCGGTTATCTTGAGCTTTGTGCAGGTCAGTCGGGCAAGATCGACGGCAAACGTGCAAGCGAGCTTTTGGGTGTCACACCGTACGATGCCTTACTTTCGGTCGTTAATGCCGTTTCCGAAAAGGATATAGGCTCGGTATTTGCACAGATCGAGGATGCTTGCAGGAAAACAAATGATATTTCTGTATTTGTCGAGGGGCTTACATCCGTATACCGCGACATGCTCGTTGTAAAGACTGTTCCCAACTACCGCAAGTACGTTGACTTAACGCCGTCACAGGCGGAGTTGCTTGAAAAAACAGCACAGAGATTAAGTAAAGAAAAAATACTTTACCATATAAAGACACTCAACGATGCGCTTTTCCTTATGACGAGAAACACATCAGTAAAGCGTATGGCGACAGAGCTTGCGCTCGTGCGTATGTGTGACGAAAGACTTGACACATCAAGCGATGCGCTTTTATCAAGAATATCAAGCCTTGAAGACAAGATCACACTTGGTGTGTACTCGGCACCTGTCCAAACGGAAATGAAAGCCGAGCCTGTCAAAAAAGCCGTTGAAGAAGCTGCACCCGCACCGTTAAACGAAGAAAAACCGCAGGTAAAGGAAGAAACGCCATCGGCAAATGAGCCCGATTCAAAAAAGAGCCTTAAGATATACAAAAAATGGGGCGAGGTAACGTCAAAAATAACATCGGCTGACATTTCATCGATGATGTATCTTTCGGGAAGCAACGCATACGAGGGCGACGGAATACTTTTCGTATTCTTCCCCGGTGAGCTTGCAAAGACTATTGCCGAAACTAACCGTGAAAAAATAGTCAACGTGGTGACGATAATATCAGACGGTAAATATACAGAGCGCAATATCAGCTTCGGCTGTAAAGAAAATATAAGCGGGGAGTACACGCTTCTCGATGATTTTGTAAAAGATAATATAGAAGGAGAATAAAACAATGAAAGCAAGATTACCCAAAGGCATGGGCGGCGGCCCTTCAAATATGCAGTCTGTTATCCGCCAGGCACAGAAGATGCAGGAGGAAATGGAAGTTCTTCAAACAGAACTTGATGCAAGAGAATATGATATATCCGCAGGCGGCGGTGTTGTAAAGGTTAAGATAATGGGAACACTTGAGGTCAAGTCAATTGAGATAAATCCCGAAGTCATCGACCCCGAAGATCCCGAAACACTTTCCGACCTTCTTGTTGCCGCAATGAATGAAGCAATAACAAAGGTCAACGAAACAAACGAAGCGGCAAAAGAAAAGATCACGGGAAATCTTAACATTCCCGGAATGTTTTAATATATAATGAATAATTATATACCGCCGATGCAGAAGATGATCGACTGCTTCAGAAAGCTCCCCGGAGTGGGAAGCAAGAGTGCGGTACGAATGGCATTCGGCGTACTTAATATGTCAGAGGAGGAAGCGGGCGAATTTTGCCGTGCGGTTATGTCAATGAAGAATGATGTAACGCATTGTGAGATCTGTCAGAATCTTTCTGATTCTCCTGTATGCTCAATATGCTCCGATGACAGACGTGATAAAACGACCGTATGTGTCGTTGAAGATGCACGTGCCGTTATGGCAATTGAAAAAACGAGAGATTACAAGGGACTTTACCACGTTTTGGGCGGTGTCATATCCCCTGTTGACGGAATAAGCCCCGATATGCTTAAAATAAAGGAGCTTATCATGCGCCTTTCGGGTGATACGATAAAGGAAGTTATAATTGCAACAAACCCGAATATTGAGGGGGAAACAACGGCAATATACCTTTCAAAGCTTGTAAAGCCCCTCGGTGTCAAGGTCACACGTCTTGCCTACGGTGTACCCGTGGGGGCTGACCTTGAATATGCAGACGGTGAAACACTTGCCCGTGCAATATCGGGAAGACTTGAGATTTAAGCATCACAAAATAAATTGCGGCAGAGATTCATTTCTCTGCCGCTTTCGTTTAATTTGGTCAGATAAAAAGTTGAGTCATACACCGCTTGCGGTGTGCGCCCCTTGTCCGCAGGCAGTTGACTTCGTCAACTGTGGGGGTGCGGACGGGGCCCAATTAAATAACAACTACAATGTATTGATAATAAAGCTGATTATCGCAACGGGAATGATAATTTTTTTCATTTAAACAACCTCTACATTTCTATCGCACTGCACATTTTTGTTCATTTGTTCGGAGAATCAAAGTGTCTTTTGATCAGCAGGAAAGCTACTGCACACAAAAACAGTACTGCAACGAAAGCACAAACTATCCATGTGCCGTAATTTTCATTTTTATACAGTTCTTTTTCGGCTTCAAGTCTGAGCGTTCTGTACTCGCTTATAGAATAGCTATGCGCCTCAGAGAATGCTGTTTTATCAGCGTTTGTATTCACACTGCCCGAAACATCAAGAATAAGTGTATCATCTGCTGTTTTAATTACTGCGATCTTTTCCATATCATCCGATAAAGACGAGGGATATCTTATCAAAAACACCTGTTCTGAGGTAATGTTATTCTGATCAAGGTAGTCTTGGATCTTCTCAAAAAATCCGACAATTTTTCTGTCCTTATAATCATTGCTCGGTAGATTATAAAACGCTGAAGACAATCTGTAATCACGCTCAAACGCATCATAATCCAGCTTAAAATATCCTATTACACGGTTGTGAAATTCACCGTTTGTATCTGCAATATCACCGAAAACAGGGATGTATACCGTAGGATAACTGTAATCTATCGCTTCGGTCAAGCCCTTATAATTATTTTCCGTTACGCTGTTCCAATAATCAGTACCTACATTGTATTCCAATAAATATACGGACGTATCATACATATATTTTTCAGGCTTTTCAAGTGAACCCATATTGTATCTTTCATCAACGATTTCCTTTGTTAACCTCTCATTGATAAGCGATTCGATATCGACCTTGGGTTCTTTGACGGTGCGAGACACAAATGTAAAGCTACACACAGAAAGAAGAACAACAGCTATCATTACAGCCGTGAAAATACGTATCATTACCTTCATAGTTACCTCGCATTTTACATATGCGCCTTTATTACGTTACATACACACAGCAGAATAAAGGATATAATTATAGAGATCAAGTCAGCTTTTTTAAGCTTAAAGCCGCGTCTGTATATAAAGTAGCCTATAACAGCGCATATTGTCAGCCACACGGTTGCCGTAACATCGTCGAACAAGCCTGTAAGACATACTAAATATAACGGAATGTTGAGCGCATACCCGAATATTGAATCCGATATTTCACCGACACGTTCAACCTTTTTCTTGCCAAACGTAAGAAGCATGCCAACAAGCGATACAAGACCTGCTACACCCCAGCAAGCAAATATGATATTATCCAATGTGTTAAAATATGCATTCTTAAGTGTTACATCCTCAAGCCATCTTTTTTCCATTTCCGTAAGGTATTGGAAATATGTTGTGACATTATTCATAGGTGTATATATCATCAAAGAGCTTGAAATGTACGTTTTAAAATTGAATATATCGTCAAGAAGCGAATAAACAGTAAACGCATTGAACATCCAGAACACGGAAAAAACTATACCGTCAAGCGTACTGTTTGCACGCGTGAAGATAAATGTGAAGATGAAATAAACTATAGTGCCGAGTCCGAGAATTGAGAAATAGTACGGAATAAGGTAGGAGAAATCGTAATAATTTGCAAAATCAAGGTGCGCTATATAAAGTGAGACGGTCGATAAGGTATAAACGGTAAACATCTGTATAAAGCCGACCGCTATATGAACGACCGAAAGCGATGACCTCTTTATCGGAAGCGAAAACAGCGTGTCAAGATTGCGCTTGTTGTTGAACACGCTAAACTCAAAGACAGGCAGAACAGTTGCAAGGAAGCCGATTATGATCGTAAGGATGTAATAAGCGGAGCTGCTATACTCAGGTTTATAAGTGCTGTGTGCGCCGTTTGCCGTCATTACGGTTATAAGCACGGCAATTATCGTAAACACAGTCAAACGGGGCAATACGGATTTTAAATGATGCAGAAAATATCTTTTCGTGTTATGCATTGTTTTCTCCCCTTTCAACCTCGGTTATAAACGCTTCTTCGAAGTCCATTTCCATTTCTTCATAGACTGCGGGGCGTGTGGGCAAGCTTTCGATATATTTCACGGCAGTTTCTCTGTCACATTCAAATACTACCTGAACAAATTTGCCGTTTTTATGTACCGATGCTGTCGGCACGAATGCGAAAACATCTCCGGGATCTTCAAAAAACGCAAGCTGGAATTTGCAGAAGCTTCCGACCTTTTCGGCAATATCACCGCTTGATTTGACGGTTTTGTTATCTATGAGAATAAACGAATCGCAAAAGCCCTCAAGCTCACGAAGCGAATGGCTCGTTATAATAACCGACGTGCCGTTTTCATCTGCACACTTCACGATTTCATCCTTGAAACGCTTGCGTGAAAGCGGATCAAGTCCGTCAAATGCCTCGTCAAGCAAAAGATATTTCGGTTTTACCGCAAGAGATACAGCGATGTAAAACTGTCTTTTCATGCCCTTTGAAAAGTTGCGAAGCGGCTTTTTTGTATCAAGCTTGCACTTTTCCATATAATCACTGTAGGCTTTCATATCGAAATCGGGATAGAATGTTTTATACATTTCAACAACGCTTTTTGCCGTTGCCCCTGCTGTATAGTAAGGATCGTCAGGCAGGAAAAACAGATTCTGACGTACTGCAGGCTCACTTGGTGAGCTGCCGTCAATTTCAATATTTCCCTTCATCGGTATATAAACACCCGACATCAGGCGTAAAAGCGTGCTTTTGCCCGCGCCATTTATGCCGACGATGCCTGTCACCGTGCCGTCTTTTATTTCAATGTTGACATCTTCAAGTACGTATTTATCCGAAAAAGCATGATACAAATTACTGATCTTTATCATCTGTCTTCCTCCTTATAAATCTTATCAAGTGCTGAAAGTATCATTTGCCGTGTTACGCCTTTTTCTTTAAGGTCGGCTATCACAAGCTCACATTCGCTCGGCTTTTCGCACGCATCTGTCGAATCGTATGTTACGTAGATTCCCTTTTTGGGAAGCGAGGCGATGAAGCCTTTTTCTTCAAGTAAGGCATACGCACGTACAACAGTATTCGGATTTACTCCGCAATCCTCAGCGGCAGTGCGCACCGAAGGAAGCTTTTCTCCGTTTTTAAGTACACCTAACTTTATATAATTTTCGTATTTTTCCGCTATCTGCACGTAAACATCGCTTTTGTTCGAAAATTTCCACACCATACGGTCACCTCCTGTATAAATCTGTATTAACTGTACCATCTGTACTATTTGTACTATAACATAAAAAATGGGATTTGTCAAGTGGGGAATATGAATAAAATGGGATTGAAACGGCGGGAGCAAGCCCCCGCCCTACGCCATCACCGAATTACAATTAAAAAATCGGCTCACAGAGCCGATTTTTGGTATTATTTTTTCTTGTGGACGTGGATGTGGGAAAGCTCACGGTAAAATTCAAAGTCTATTTCCTGAAGCATTTCTTCAAGCTCAATATCACCCATTACTGTGTTGCGTCCGTTTGCGTACTGCTCATCAACAAGCGTTTTCATCTTCAGGATCACGGGGTGGCGCTTATCGACCTTTTCTTCACCGACAAGTGCGAAATATCCGTTCATCCAGTGTGCGATTCCCGCAACACCGCTGTGTGAATCGACCGCAACGGATGCGGGACGGTTGAGTATCTTTGCCGTATTGAATATGTTATATATTTCCTCATCCTTGAGAAGTCCGTCAGCGTGGATGCCCGCCCTTGTCGTGTTGAAGCTTCTGCCGACAAACGGAGTTCTTGCGGGAATCTCGTAGCCTATCTCACTTTCAAAATACTGTGCAATTTCGGTAATCACGGAAAGATCCATGCCGTTTGTAGTACCTCTGAGCGATGCATACTCAATAGCCATCGCTTCAAGCGGACAGTTACCTGTTCTCTCTCCTATACCGAGCACCGAACAGTTTATACCCGAACAGCCGTAAAGCCAAGCCGTTGCGGCATTACCGACAACCTTATAAAAGTCGTTATGGCCGTGCCATTCAAGATTTTCGCTCTTAACTCCCGCAAAGTGGATAAGACCGTAAATGATACCCTGAACGCTTCTGGGAAGTGCCGCGCCGGGGTACGATACACCGTAGCCCATTGTATCACACGCACGTATTTTTACGGGCATATTATATTTCTCGCCAAGCTCTGTCAGCTTTTCGGCAAGCGGTACGACAAATCCGTAAAAGTCTGCCCTTGTGATATCCTCAAAATGGCAACGCGGTCTTATACCGTAGTCGATGACCTTTTCGACCATACTTACGTATTTATCAAGCGCTGACTTTCTTGTCAGTCCCATTTTGTTGTATATGTGGTAATCAGAACAGCTTACAAGAATACCCGTTTCTTTTATACCGATATCCTTAACAAGCTTAAAATCGTTTTCGTGTGCGCGTATCCAGCTTGTGACCTCGGGAAATTTAAGTCCGAGTGACATACACTCCCTGACTGCTTCTCTGTCCTTTTCGGAATACACAAAAAACTCACTTTGTCTGACTATACCGTTTTCACCGCCGAGCTTATTGAGAAGCTTAAAAATATGCACTATCTGCTCCACCGTAAAGGGGGATGTTGACTGCTGACCGTCACGGAATGTTGTATCAGTTATCCAGATATCGGAGGGCATATTTATCGGAACGTGTCTGTGGTTGAACGCTACCTTCGGTATCGAATCGTAATCAAACAGATTACGGTACAGATTGGGGGTTTCCCTTTCCTGAAGCTGGTATTTATAAGCCGCCTGCTCAAGCAGGTTTGTGTGATCGGAAAATGATATTTCTCTGCTATCACTCATATGCTGGTTTCTTTTTTCACCTATATCCATTATCTATCTCCTGTTGCATCTTTAAATACATTATATTAATTATCTTCACGATTATACCACATTTTTTGCATTCTTGCAATACCCGACCTGCATTTTTTCATTTTTTTAAAATTTATTGTTTTTCAATTGACAAATGGAACTGTGTGTGCTATAATAAAGCAAATAAATTAAACATTAAAAGGAGAAGTGTCATGGCTTACGTTATAAACGATGAATGTCTCGGTTGCGGCGCATGCGAACCCGAATGCCCCGTAAGTGCGATTTCCGAAAAGGACGGCAAGTACGTTATCAACGCTGACGAATGCATCGATTGCGGTGCTTGCGCAGGCGCATGCCCTGTCGGCGCACCCAACCCTGCCGAATAATTTTTACTTACAAGCCTTTACCCCTGCTTTTCAGCAGGGGTGATGTGCGTTATAGGGGGATTTTAATTTGGATAACGTCAACTGTGACATCATATTACAGCAAGAAAAAAACGGTCTTAAATACGGGACAGATGCATACCTGCTGTACGCTTTCATGCCCAAAGCGGGTAAGAGTGCGGTTTGTGAAGGCGGATGCGGTTCGGGCATAATTTCGCTTTTGCTTTTGAAAAGCGGAAAATGCAACAGTGCCGTTTGCATCGACGTGCAAGACTCGTCATGTGAAATTGCAAAAAATAATGCAAAACAAAACGGTCTTGAAGAAAAAATGACCGTTGTATGCTCCGACATTCTCGATTTTCGGTGTGAGCGTGAATTTGATGCGTTTTTATGCAATCCGCCGTACATGAAGGAAAACAGCGGAAAAACAAATACATACACCGAAAAATATATCGCCCGTCACGAAACAACGGCTGATATCGGCGGATTTGCCGCCTGTGCATACCGTGTTATCAAGGACGGTGCCGATGCATATTTTGTTTACCGCCCCGACAGATGCGCAGATATAATTTATGCCTTGAAGCAAAACAGGCTGGAGCCGAAAATAATAACTTTCGTCCACGCAACAAAGGAGCATGAGCCTTGCCTGATGCTTATAAAAGCAAAGAAAAACGCCAAAAGCGGTATGCTTTTGACAAAGCCTTTGATTATATATGAGGGCGAAGCAGGCGGAGAATATTCGCCCGATATGAAATATATTTATGAAAACGGGATGTTTCCCGACGGATTTTTTAGGTGAATCACAATGAGCAGTATGAAAAATATAGATAAGCTTTATGAGGAAGAAGACGGAAAGAACAAAATTGAAAAGGGCACGCTTTATCTTGTGTCAACGCCGATAGGCAATCTGTCGGATATGACATACAGGGCGGTGCACGTGCTTTCGGGTGTTGATTTTATTGCCGCCGAGGACACAAGAAACACCCCGAAGCTTCTTATGCATTACGGCATAAAAAAGCCGCTTGTATCGTACTTTGAGCATAATAAGGCACAAAGAGGAAAAGAAATAGCCGACAGGCTTTTGGCAGGCGAATCATGCGCGCTTGTAACCGATGCGGGCACCCCCGCGATAAGCGATCCGGGGGAGGACCTTGTCAAGCTGTGCCGAAGCCTTAACATTCCCACAGTACCCGTGCCGGGTGCGTGCGCGGCAATA
>JAZTXA010000025.1:0-6557 GCA_045636245.1 Eubacteriales bacterium
ACCTCTATGCGGCGGGCTATATTTTAATGTCGCTTGTATATTTGTTCTGTTCCGTTTTGGAAAAGGAAAGACATGATAAGCATATAGGACTTTCAAAATGTACGTATCTTGCCTTTATCGGTGTTATTGTAATAAGGGCAGTAAAGGCTGTTTCTTTGTTTATTATAGAGTACATATCAATTAGCGATCCTTTGAAAACACAGTTGGCAAAGGCATTGAATGTAATAAACTATATCGACACTTTCATAACATTTGCATTTATAATGTATCTTGTATATTTTGTATATGAATATCAGAAGATCAATGCAAATAATTTAATAAAAATCGGATGTCTGACACTTGCGGTTACAGAAACTGTGTGTAAGATCTTAAACGTAATGATAGCCAATATATTAAGCATTTTTATGTCTGAAATTACGCATCAGACAGGAGAAGACGGTTTCAGCTTATTAAGACTGATAGTAGATATAAGTAATTATATCAATATATTGGCAGGTATCATCACGATAATCGGTTTGTATCTTATAATAAATGCGCTGATAAAAGACAGAATGATATCAAGGGCAAATGTAATATCTGTCATAATTTTGCTTGCTTCTGTAATATGTGTGAGATTTTTGAACGGCAGAATAGATATACTTGCATTACGTATCCTGGAATTATCAATTGAATTTTTGACACCTATCTATCTGTGCTTCATTATAAGAGAAGTCACAGCCAAAACCCCCGCCCCGCTTGATATGTCTATGAATGATTTTTAATGAAAAAAGGATTACCGTTATTTGCGGTGATCCTTTTTTTTGAAAAAAATTGCAAAAGTACTTGACAAAACTGATATAACTGTATATACTGTATATATACAGATGGAAGGAGATGCGGAATGAATATATTTATTGATAACAAAAGCGGGTGTCCGATATACGATCAGATATATTCTCAGATAAAAGAACAGATAATAAACGGTACGCTTAAAGAAAATGATCCGTTGCCGTCGATAAGAGGGCTTGCAAAAGACCTTAAAATAAGCTTTATCACGACAAAGCGTGCGTATGATGAGCTCGAAAGAGAGGGCTTCATCTACACCGTTATGGCGAAGGGGTGCTACGTTGCGCCGAAAAATGTGGAGCTGTTGCGTGAGGAAAATCTCAAAAAGATAGAGAGTCACATTGAAGAAATAGCAAAGCTTGCCGTATCATGTAATTTAAGCGCTGATGAAATTGTTGAAATGGTCAGATTTAGTTTGGAGGAATCAAAATGAATGCACTTGAAATAAAAGATCTTACAAAAAAATATAAAAGCTTCACACTTGACGGTGTTACACTCACTCTGCCGTCGGGTTGTGTTATGGGACTTATCGGTGAAAACGGCTCGGGTAAAAGTACGATTTTTAAGTTGATACTGAACATCGTCAAAAAGGATGCGGGAAGTGTCAAAATGCTCGGACGTGACCACGTAGACGGCGGTGCGCTTACAAAGGAAGACATCGGCGTTGTATTTGATGAGCTTGGCATACCGAATGAAATGAATGCACTTCAGGTCGATAAGGTTATGAAGCACATCTTCAAAAACTGGGACAGCGAGGAATACATGAAGCTTCTTGAAAAACTCTCCGTGCCGACCGACAGAAAAATACAGAAATTTTCAAAGGGTATGAAAATGAAGCTTGGTATTGCCGTGGCACTTTCACATGATGCAAAGCTGTTACTGCTTGATGAGCCGACAGCAGGACTTGACCCCGTTGTACGTGATGAGCTTGTGGAAATGCTCTATGACTTCACAAGGGACGAATCACACTCAATTTTAATATCCTCACACATCGTCAGTGACCTTGAAAAGCTGTGCGACTATATCGCATTTTTGCACGGCGGACGTTTGATGCTTTGTGAAGAAAAGGACGTTTTACTCTGTCAGTACGGCATCCTCCGCTGTACGGAAGAAGAGCTTGCGGACATCCCCGAGGATGCCGTGAAGCACAAAAAAATAACACCTTACGGCGCGGAAGTGCTTGTCAAGCGTGATCTTTTATCCGACGGTTATTCTGTAAGTGCCGTAGGACTTGAGGAGCTGTTTGTGTCTATGATAAAGGAGAACAAGGAATGAAAGTCAAAGGACTTTTCTTAAAAGAATTGTATGCACAGAAAACATCGCTTGTAGTATGGTCAATTGCGTTTATAGTGTTTTTTGCAGCTGCAATTATATCTGACAAAACATGGCACATGATGATATTTTATTGCCTTATCACAAGTATGGCAGGGCTTAACAGCCTGAGCCTTGATGAAAGAGGCTGGGGAAAATATGCCCACGGCTTGCCGTGCAGTACAAAAGAGATAATTTTATCAAAATATATATTTGATTTTGTATGGAGATTCGGAACGTTATTTTTGCTGATCCTTGGAAGAATTATCGGAAGCTTTATATTTGACTTTAAATTTTTCTCCGGTAACTGTGCTTTCGGTTTGGTACTTGCTTTTTCGGTTTATACTGTAGTATACTTCCTTTTTCCGCTATATTTCAAATGGGGAAACAAGGCGGCTGTCGGATTGTGTGCCGTGATTGGATTTGCAGCAGGAATTACGGTAAATATCTTAGGGTTTAACGATAAATTATCAGTAAATATGGGTGTTGTACCTGTTATTATTTCGCTGTGCGTACTGCTTATTTCCATTCCCGTAACGTATCACATCACCGTTAAAATGTATGAAAAGCAAGAGCTTGATTGAGGAGAACAAATGAAGATCAAAGGACTTTTATTAAAAGAAGTATATTCGCAGAAATTCACGATCATAGCATATTCTATAATGCTTGCTGTTTTTTCTGTTGCTTTGTTTTTATCTGATGTGCTTGGTCCTATGATGCTGTTTCCTTGCTTTATAGCAAGCAGCGTAGGTATTAACAGCTTCACCCTTGACGAAAAAGGTTGGGAAAAATATGTTTACAGCTTGCCGTGCAGCACAAAAGAGATAATTTTATCAAAATATATATTCGCTTCAGCTTGGAATTTTGCAATATTATTATTAATGGTCGGCGCAAGATTTATCGGAAGCCTCGTATTTGATTTTAAATTTATCTCAGATGAATTTGCCTTTAACCTTGTGCTTGTTTTTGCTGTATATACTGTAATGTATTGTCTTATGCTGTTATACTTCAAATTGGCAAACAAAGCGCTTGTGGCTGCCTGCTCGGCTATCGGCGGTGTATCGGGAATCGCTGTAAATATGCTGTATTTTAATGAGAATATAGTTTTGAATATTGGTGTGATTCCTGTGATTGTTTCGTTTATTGTGATGATTGTTTCAATTCCCGTAACGTATCACATTACCGTTAAAATGTATGAAAAGCAAGAGCTTGATTAAGGAGAAAAAATGAAGATAAAAGGTTTGATTTTAAAGGATTGGTATACATTACAAAAGACGGTGAAAATAGCGGCTGTAATATTCATTATCCTCTGGGTAGTTGGAATTTTTACAGATCATATAGGACTGATGTTCTTTTACCCGTGTATACTCGGCTGCGTGGTAGCGCACAGTACGTGGAACTTCGATGAAAGAGGTTGGGAAAAATTTGCTTTCGGTTTGCCGTGCAGTGAAAAAGAAATAGTTTTGTCAAAGTACATACCCGATGTGTGCATCAAAATAGGGATGATCAGTTTGTTTGTTTTGCTAAGAGGTGTACGAAGCGTTATATTTGACGTGCCGTTTTTTACAAGTGCATTCAATTCTGCACTGATTCTTATTTTGGTGCTCTATATACTTTGCATTTGCCTGCTTCCGCTTTACGTAAAGTTTCGGGGAGTTATTTTGGGGACGCTGTATTTTTTAATAGGTGCACTTTCCGGAGGCGTGGGAATAATATTTTTCGAAAATGAAAAATTATCGTTATATGAGGGTCCGGAAGTCGAAATAATTATCCTGTTTTGCATATTTCTGTGTGTTGTCCCCATATCGTATTATTTTTCCTTGAGGCAATACAAAAAAAGAGATTGTTGATATAATGCAAAGTTTTAAATGTTAGAACAATAGTAGGGGTAATTCACGAATTGCCCGCTTCAAATTCATTATTGTTTATTTTATTCGGGTGATTCGTGAATCATCCCTAATACCTTGTTTCATCTAAATCTTTGCAGCGCGGTGCCATGCCTGCGGACAAGTGGCGCAGATTTCCTTCGGAAATCTATTTTGTGAATTTTCATTTTAAGCAAAACAACACGGGCAATTCACGAATTGCCCGTTTTAAAACAAATTTAAATAATAAAAAATTCAAGCAACAATACCGCACCGCAGGCGCACAGGGCAACTCTGAAAAGGTCCCACCCGCGCCAAGCGGCAACGATGCCGACGATCAGTGCTAAAGCGCCCGAATACGGCGTCTGCGTTGCGTGGATGATTGCGGGGAATGTCATGACCGAAAGCGTTACATACGGCACGTAATATAAAAATGAACGGATAAAGGTGTTTTTTATCTGCCGTCTGATAAGTGTAAGAGGTGTGACACGGATAAGATACGTGACAGCCGCCATTATAAATATGTAAATATATATGTTATGCGTCATATTCTGCCTCCTTTGTGTCTTTAACAGGGAAGAGAATTGCCGCCGCGGTCGATATCAAAAGCGTTAAAATGACGGTTCTTATGCCCTCGTTGAGCTTTGAAATAATGGGTGCGAGCGATGCTGTGAAGCTCAAAGCAAATGAAATGACCACAACTGCGAAAACCGTGCGGTCCTCTTTTGCTTTCGGAATGATAACTGCCAAGAACATACCGTAAAGTGCCACGCTGAATGCACTGACAAGATTATCGGGCAAAAGGCTTCCCGCAATTACACCGAGCATCGTACCGACTGCCCACGGCGGTGCGGCGGTGAGTGCGGCACCAAAGCTGTAATAAGGGTTGATGTCGGTTTTTCTGGAGATGGCGATCCCAAAAAGCTCATCTGTCAGATGAAATGCCATCAAAAGCCTATGGCGAAGCGGTGTTTTGCCGTCAAGCCTTTGCGACATCGCACAGCCCATAAGCAGATATCTTATGTTTGCCACGAGCGTTGCAAGGGCAATAGACAGGTATGAAGCATCTGCGGCGATGACCGTGAAGCCTGCATATTCCCCTGCCGAGGCACTGCACAAAAAGCTTGCAAGCAAGCCTTGAAAAGCTGAAAGTCCTGCATTTTTTGCGGCAATTCCGAGGGAAAATGACACTGCCAAATACCCGAGCCCTATCGGTATTCCGTCTTTCATACCCCTATAAAATGTGGTTTTGTTGTTTCTAAGTCCTATTTCGTACATATTAATTCTTCCGTAAACAAATGATTATTTAATTATATTGAAAAATACGGTCTAATTAAATCGTATATTGTAAATTTTGACTTGAAAAAACATGCATGATGTGATATATTGTTACTGTTCAAATTTTTAAGGAGTGTAAAATGTCATATTATTCAAATATAATACTTGAAAATTATCAGGTGAGAAAGGGAAAAAAGAAAAAAACTGCCTTTATTGAATTTGCAAAAGCAGAAGCCGAAAAATACGGATATGATGTTAAAATCGAAAAAGGCTCGCTTGGTGCAAGAAACATTGTCATCGGTGATCCCGAAAGCGCCAAGGTTGTCTATACTGCACATTACGACACTTGCGCATGGCTTCCTTGCCCGAACTTTATAACACCGAAAAATATTGGTATATATTTGCTGTATCAGATTCTTCTGACGGTCGGTATGTTTGCAATCGCATTAGGCGCTTCGGTGATAGCAAGACATCTTCTACCTGTTACAGATAAGGCCATCATTTCGCTTATATATTTTTATACACTTGAAATTGTACTTTTTGCTCTTATAGCCTTGATGCTTGCAGGTCCTGCGAACAAACACACGGCAAATGACAATACATCGGGTGTTGTAACTGTTATGGAGCTTATGAAAAGTATGCCGCCCGAGCACAAAAACGATGCCGCATACATACTTTTTGACTTTGAGGAAGCAGGGCTTATAGGTTCTAATTCCTATGCATCAAAACACAAAGACTTCAAAAAGAATGGACTTGTCATAAATTTTGACTGCGTTTCAGACGGAGATACAATTCTTTTCGCTATAAATAAAAAAGCAGGGCACATTAAAGAACACCTTGAAAAAGTCTATACACCGGATAATGTAATGTCGATTGATGTTGCAGATAAAAATGTATTTTACCCGTCGGACCAGGCAAGCTTTGCAAACGGTGTCGGCGTAGCGGCTCTCAAAAAAACAAAACGCGGAATACTGTATATGGACCGCATACATACAGGTAAGGATACCGTTTTTGAAGAAAAAAACATAACTTATCTTGTAGAGCGTTCCATAGAGTTCACGAAGCTTATGGCTGCAAAATAAATGATTATATAAAAAAGGGGCTGGCTCATTTATGGAAATTGTTTCCGAGATGAGTCAGCCTGTATATTTTTTGAATATTTTTCCTGTAGTATGTTGTAACATCTAAAACTTTACATTACATATTTCCGAAGGAAATATGCGCCATTTGCCTGCGGGCAGGTGACTTCGTCAACTGTGGGGGGGTCAAGTCGGATCG
>JAZTXA010000026.1:0-1818 GCA_045636245.1 Eubacteriales bacterium
TCCCAGCCAGCTTTCGGGCGGGCAGAAGCAAAGAATTGCCATTGTACGTTCCCTTTGTATGTCTCCAGAGGTAATGTTGTTTGATGAACCGACATCGGCACTCGACCCCGAAATGGTCGGCGAGGTGCTTGACGTTATGCGTGAGCTTGCGCGCGATGGAATGACAATGGTCGTTGTAACGCACGAAATGGGCTTCGCGAAGGAAGTCGGAAGCCGTGTAATATTCATGGACGAAGGCAAGATAATAGAGCAAGGCACGCCCGAGGATATATTCCAGAATCCCCAAAGCGACAGATTGAAGAGCTTTTTGATGAAGGTGCTTTAAATAGCAAGAAGGATGCAGATTTTCTGCACCCTTCTTTTTATTTTGTTATTATACGGAATATTTGTTTTTGTACATCTCGTATTTTTCGGAAAATGCGGTATTGATACCTGATTTAACTTCGTCAAGATATTTGTGTACACCCTTTTCACCCGAAACATCGATAAGTGTTACGGCGAGATTTGAGCAATGGTCGGACACTCTTTCAAAGTTTGTAAGCAGGTCGGAAAGCACAAAGCCAAGCTCAATTGTGCAAGCGCCGTTCTGCAAACGGTCGATATGCTTTGTTTTAATGTCAAGTATAAGATCGTCTATGCGTTCCTCAAGCGGTTCGACATCTGATGCGGCTGACACATTATTTTCCGAAAATGCCCTATACGTTATATCGATTATTTCATCGAGCGCAAACTTCAATATACCTATTTCGTGGTTTGCCTGTTCAGAGAATGAAATCTTTTTTTCCTTCATTTCTGTCAGAGTATCGACAATATTTACCGCATGGTCGCCTATTCTTTCAAAATCACCTATTGCACGGAGAAGCATTGAAATTTGATTACTGTCCGAATATGTTAGATCCTTACTTGAAAGCTTAACAAGATATGCACCGAGCTGGTCTTCGTATTTATCTATTACACTTTCCGTTTCGTATACAGAATCAATAACCTTTTTATCATAGTTGTTAACCAAAGAAAGCGCATCTTTTATTGTCTTTACAGAAAGCTTTGCCATATCGATCGCAACGCTGTTACATTCAGGAATCGCAAACGAAGGGGTGATAAGCAGACGCTCGTCAATAAGGGGAGCTTCAACTGTTTTGTCATCGCCTTTAACAACAACCTCTGCAAGTTTGATAAGAAGCTTACCAAACGGCAGCAACAACAGCGTTGTTGTAATATTGAATATACTATGTACAACAGCAATACCGAAAGCATCGATTGCAGTATCAAGGAAAGCAAGTGTCACAAGATAGTCAACTAAGCTGTAAACGGCAAGTATTACAACAGTACCTATGATATTGAATGAAATATGGATGACCGCAACACGTTTTGCGTTTTTAGTAACACCGATACTTGAAATAAGCGATGTAACGCACGTGCCGATATTCTGACCCATAATTATCGGTATTGCCATGGCAAATGTGATATTTCCCGTCAAAGCAAGTGACTGAAGTATCGCAACCGATGCCGCCGAGCTTTGAATAATTCCCGTAAACAGCGCACCTGCGATTACACCTATAACGGGATTATTGAACATTACAAGCACTTGGGCAAATGCTTCGGATTCGGAAAGCGGCTCCATAGCGTCGCCCATAAGCGACATACCGAACATAAGTACCGCAAAGCCGACGAGAATTTCACCGATATCCTTTTTCTTCGAGCTTTTCGCCATCATTATCATAATGACACCGATGAGCGCCAAGATAGCTGAGAAGTTAGAAGGCTTAAGCATACTCAAAAAGATATTGCCGCTGCTGTCTTCAATTCCCGCAAGAGATA
>JAZTXA010000027.1:0-7892 GCA_045636245.1 Eubacteriales bacterium
CGTATTTGCGGTAGTGCTTCTCGTTACAAGAAAGCGCATGAGCAAGAATAGCTGAATATAACACATATTAACCGTTGTAACTGCTCGGCTTGACCGAGCAGGTTACAGCGGTAAGGAGAACCCTTCATGAAGAAAAAAAACAATCGATTGACAACATTTCTTTTGATAATTGTCTTTATTGCAGGGCTGTCCTTACTGCTGTATCCGAGCATAAGTGACTATTGGAATTCATTTACTCAGTCTAAAGCTATTGCAAGTTATGTTGATAAAGTATCAAATCTTGACAAGGAAAAATACGACGCCATCATAAACGATGCCGCTGTGTACAATATGTCCTTGAAAAACAGATATAACAGCTACGTACTTGATGAACTTCAGCAAAAGGAATACATGAATCTTTTGAATGTATCCGGCGACGGTATAATGGCTTATGTCGATATACCGACGATAAAAGTAACACTTCCGATATATCACGGCACGGCTGAAGAAGTACTCCAGACAACTGTGGGACATCTTGAATGGACGAGTCTTCCTGTGGGCGGTATAGATTCGCACTGTGTTATTTCAGGGCACAGAGGACTTCCGAGTGCAAAGCTTTTCACAGACCTTGATAAGCTTATCGAAGGCGATATATTTATGATACGTGTGCTCGACGAAGTGCTTACTTATGAAATTGATAAAATACGTATCGTTGAGCCGACAGAAACAAATGATTTGAAAATAGTGGCAGGGGAAGACCTTTGTACGCTTGTTACCTGTACGCCGTATGGTGTAAATTCACACCGTCTGCTTGTCAGAGGGCATAGAATAGCAAATATTGAAGAATCCGAGGTGGCACGTGTTGTTGCTGATGCAATGCAGATAAAGCCGCTTGTTGTGGCACCCATTGTGGCGATACCGATGCTGATTGTACTTTTGATAGTACTTATGGTGCCGAAGAAAAATAAAAAAAGAAACGGAGATGATACCGATGATGAATAAAAAAACGGTGTGCGCGTCACTTGCTGTCATAATGCTTATAATGTCGCTTTTGTCTGTTTTCACGTCGGCATTTACTGTTGATCTTGACCGCGCGGTCACTCTTGAAATAACAGACATCCCTTTTACGGGAATGACATTTAATGCATATCTTGTGGCTGAGTTTGATGAAAACGGCAAACTGACCCCTGTCGAAAATTTTGCATCGTTTGATTTGAAATTAAACAGTAATACGGATTATCCGGCACTTTATGATGCGATTTTGAGAAAAGTGCTGACTGATGAAATAGCTCCTGATACGACCGCATCAAGCGATGAATACGGTTTGGCACTGTTTAATACATGGGAACTTGAGCACGGTCTGTATTTTGTAACAGGTGATAAATTTATAAGGGACGGAAATGTATACAGTATGTCTCCGTTTTTGATAACGCTTCCGTTTGAATATGACGGCGGTATAGAGTATGATGTTATTGCAAGTGCAAAGTTTGATATTTTGCCCGAGTTGAATCTCTATACGGTATGTAAGGTGTGGGATGATGAAGGTGCCGAAAACAGACGCCCGTCCAATATCGATATCGTGCTGTACTGTGACGGTGATGTGTACGATGAAATATCACTGCCGTATAACGGAAGCTGGGAATACGAATGGAAAGATCTTCCGTCTGACCATACGTGGTGGATAGAAGAAAAAGAAGTGACCGACTATGAAAGTGTTATAACGCAAAACGGCACATCGTTCGTGATCAAAAATACATTTACCGGTACTGTACCTCCCGTCGAGGATATACCGTCAACAGGACAGCTTTGGTGGCCTGTTCCCATATTGCTTTGTGTTGGATGCTTTCTTGTCGCGCTCGGTCTTATAAGGCGTAAAAAAGCAGAATGAAAAAGGGAACTGTATTAATTATTGCAGGGCTTCTGATAATTATTTCGGCAGGATGCCTTACGGGATATAATCTTTATACAGCAGATGCGGCTTACCGCGATGCATCAGACGTGCTTGATCAGTTGCAGGACATAATTCCCGATGTACAGCAAACAGTACCGTCAAATGACAAAAATAATGGTGATGACACAACTGATACAGCGGATGATGAAGCCGTATCCGACAGCGGAAGTGCTGATGTACAGGTAACACCTGTATTACCGCAAACACCGTCATATATCCTTAACCCCGATATTGAAATGCCTGTAAAGGTAATAAATGATCAGGAGTATATAGGAGTTCTTGAGATTCCGGACATCTCTTTGAAGCTTCCCGTTATATCTAAAATGTCGTACCCGAAGCTAAAAAAAGCACCGTGCCGTTACAGTGGATCGGCTTATAAAGACGATCTTGTAATAGGCGCGCACTGTTATGAGCATTTTTTTGCAAAGCTTAAAACACTTGGAACAGGTGCGCAGGTAAAGTTTACCGACGTTGACGGAAACCTCTTTGTATATGAAGTAACAGCAAAAGAAACTATAAGTAAACACAGTCCGGACGAATTGAAATCGGGCGATTGGGAGCTTTCGCTTTTCACATGCCCTATTTTGGCGAATACCGATACGCGCATCGTCTTGCGCTGTATGCGTATATATCCTGACCAATTTTGAAAAACATATACAAAAAGCGTGTGATACTGTACATCACACGCTTTTGTGTTGAAAATCATTTCATATTATTGACAAAATGGTGCTTGGTGTGCAATAATAATTTTGCGTACAGTTTGATTTCAGAAGGAAGTGCAATAAATGGATAAGGAAAAATATAATATTTTACTTGTTTTGACGGGTGGGACGATATGCTCCTTTGCCGATTCAAATGGCGAAAGGGCATCAAAAACAGAAAAGGCACAGGCGCTTATAGTTGAAAATTTCAGAAAAAGCTATTCTGTTTATAAGAGCGAAGAGTGTGTGGTGTTTACACCCTGCTTTTTACTTGATATTTTGAGCGAAAATATGACCCTCACTCATTGGAATACTTTGATTGACGGACTCAAAAAATGTGATTTTTCTTTATATGACGGGGTGATAATACTCCACGGAACTGATACGCTTGCGTATACCGCATCGCTTTTATCACTTTTGCTTGCGGGAATAAAAATACCTGTGTTCCTTGTTTCGAGTCAGTTGCCTATCTACGAGAAAGACGCAAACGGAAACGATAATTTTAAAACCGCCCTTGAACTTATAGCACGCGGTGTTGAGCCCAATATATATGCTGTGTATAAAAACAGCGACGGCAAAATGTATGTACACTACGGCTCTCATTTACTTCAATGCGCCAATCATTCAAACGATTTCTACAGTCGTGATATGGCAGAAGTAAATGAAAATAAACCGATTTTTAAGGGCGAAAAAACAAAACCGAAAACAATGCTCCTTGATAAAATTGATTTGCTTTCCACACGTGTTCTTAAAATCGAGCCGTATGTCGGGATTGACTACAGTGTATTTAACCTTGACGGTGTTTCGGCTGTTTTGCATGGCACATATCATTCAAGCACGCTTTCGATAAATCCCTATAAAGGTGAAATGGAGCACCCTGATTCCGTTATGTATCTTAAAAAGATGTGCGATAGCGCCTCACCCCAAATACCGATATTTATACAGCCGTGCGATAAAGCTGCCTATTCATACGAAACGACCGGTATTGCTTTGCGAGAGGGAATTATTCCGATACACGGTCTTACAAGCGAAATGGCGTACATTAAGCTCCTTGTCGGTACATCTTTGGGCTACTTCGCCGATGAACTGATAAATTTCATGAACACGGATATAAACGGCGAATTTATTTTATGATATACCGATTTTTTTCTTTCTTTCTATTGACTTTTGGTGTGATTTGTGATATACTTCATCATAGATTATTGGGCTGTGATGAAGTCAGTACGGTAGGATCAATGTTTACAGAGAGCCGCATATTGGTGCAAGTGCGGTAACAAATTTTACCTGAAGAACACTTCGGAGCTTGCGGAAGAAAGCCATATGGTTATTAGACCCGCACGTTGATCGCGAAAAGATTTAATGAAGAGGGCCGTTATTCGGTCAATTTGGGTGGTATCGCGGAAGAAGAGCCTTTCGTCCCATGTTATGGGATGAAAGGCATTTTGTTTTTCATCCGCATAAAACGGCAGAAATTAAGAAATATTTTAATAAAAGGAGTACAATATAATATGCTTAGAACACACACTTGTAACGAACTCGGTATTAACAATATCGGGGAAAAGGTAACCCTTACAGGCTGGATGGATACTGTGCGTGACCACGGAGGCGTGCTCTTTGTTGACCTTCGTGACCATTACGGAGTAACCCAGATCGTACTTTCGGACGATTCATTAATTGCCGGAATTGCCAAGGAAACAGTTATTCTTGTTGAAGGTACTGTTGCCAAAAGAGATGAAGAAACAGTAAACCCCAAAATCGCAACGGGACTTATTGAAGTAAATGCTGAAAAGATCGAGGTGCTCGGTCCCTGTCAGCTTGGACTTCCTTTTGAAATTGACACATCGACACAGACAAGAGAAGAGGTAAGACTCAAGTACAGATACCTCGACCTCCGCAACCGCAAGATACACGATAACATCGTGCTTCGCTCAAAGATACTCAGCTATCTGCGTTCACAAATGGAAGACCTCGGATTTTTGGAAATACAGACACCTATTCTTACAGCTTCTTCCCCCGAGGGCGCAAGAGACTATCTTGTTCCCAGCCGTAAGCATAAGGGAAAATTCTACGCTTTGCCGCAGGCTCCCCAGCAGTTTAAGCAGCTTCTGATGGCTTCGGGCTTTGACCGTTACTTCCAGATAGCTCCTTGCTTCCGTGATGAGGATGCACGTCAGGACAGATCCCCCGGTGAATTCTATCAGCTCGATTTTGAAATGTCTTTCGCAACACAGGAGGACGTATTTGAGGTCGCAGAAACTGTTGTATACAACACATTTACAAAGTTTTCAGATAAAAAGGTATCAAAGCCTCCGTTCAAGAGAATAACATTCGCAGACGCAATGCTGAAGTACGGTACAGATAAGCCCGACCTTCGCAACCCGCTTGAAATAAAGGATCTTACAGACTTCTTTGCAAGACATGAATTCCTTGATATCAACGGCAGAACAGTTCCTTTCAAAAACAAGCTCGTGCGCGGTATCGTTGCAAACTACCTTGTGAAGAAGGACGGCGAGGGCGACGGTAAAAAGGCGTTTGAAAAGGCTATTGACACATATTCAAGAAGCATCGGAATGAAGTTTGGATGCGGATATATAACACTTGAAGGCGATGATTTTAAAGGCCCTATTGCAAAATTCCTTACAGACGAACAGAAAAAAGAACTCTGTGAGCTTTGCGGTGTAAAGGAAGGCGACTCCATCTTCTTCATCAGCGACAGCGCCTCTGTAATTGACCGTCTGTCGGGCGAAATGAGAACATGGATCGGTAACGAGCTTGGACTCATCAAGGACGATTCCTTTGAATTCTGCTTCATCGTGGACTTCCCCATGTATGAGCTTAATGCGGAAACGGGAAGAATCGACTTCACGCACAACCCCTTCTCAATGCCTCAGGGCGGTATGGATGCGCTTCTGAACAAGGATCCGCTTGAAATATTCGCATATCAGTACGATATCGTATGTAACGGCGTTGAGCTTTCTTCGGGTGCTGTCCGTAACCACAATCCCGAGATAATGAGAAAAGCATTTGAAATTGCAGGTTACGGCGAAGAAGATCTCAAGGCGAAGTTCGGTGCGCTTTATACGGCATTTGCATACGGTGCTCCCCCTCACGCAGGTATGGCGCCCGGTGTTGACAGAATGATAATGCTTATTGCAGGAGAGGAAACTATAAGAGACGTTATCGCATTCCCGCTTAACGGAAATGCACAGGATCTTATGATGGGCGCTCCCGGTGAGGTTACGGAGCAACAGCTTCGTGAGGTTCACATAAAAGTAAGAGATTGATTTTAAGGAGGAAATATGGATAGAGATACACTCAGAAGACTTGAGCTTCTCAATCAGCTCAGCCTTACAGAAACACAAAAGGATGAGGTTATATCATTTTTCTCCGAGCGAGAAAAGGATGCCGAAACCCTCGAAAATATAGATACAGCAAATACAGAACGCATGGTACACGTAATGCCCATTATGACGGTAGTGCGTGAGGATATCCCATCACAGCCATTTTCCCGTGATGACCTTCAGAAGGGCGCACCCGAAACGGACGAGGGATACTGGTGCGTTCCCCGTGTGGTAGAATAAGTAAGGAGGGTGTTAAGATGATTTATACCGCAAAGAAAGATGTTACGTCTGAACTTAAAATAGTCGCAGAGGATATGCTCCTTACAACTGATATGCCCACTACGGCAGGCTCCAAAATGCTTGATGGGTATATGAGCCTTCTTGAAGCAGAAGTATTGACCAAACTTAAAAATAAAGGTTACGGCATATGCGGAAAAGCAGATGCCGGTGAATTTGCAATCGACCTTTTAGGCGAAACATCATATAACGGTGCAAATGTTATAGACGGTAAGCTTGCAAATGCATCTGCAGAAATAATAAAGGCAAATGAAGCTTTGGCTGTTGTTGCACTTGATGTTAACGGCACCCCCCGCCGTGCAGCGGCACAAAACGCACTTGTAAGTGTTAAGCCGACATACGGCACGGTTTCCCGCTACGGTACGGTTCCTGTTGCGTGCTCCGGTGAAACAGTAAGCATTATGGCAAAGGATGCCGATGCATGCCGCCGTGTACTTGATGATATTGCAGGACACGATGACAAGGACGGCACAAGCCTTCCCGAATGTGAAATTGCTAAAAAGGCTGATGCTGTGCCTGTTAAGCGTATAGCAATTATAAACGATATGACTGCAGGTGTTTCCGCTGATATTAAGGCAAATATTGATTCTGCTTGTGAAAAGCTTACAAAACTCGGTGTTGAAGTCGTAAATATCGATAGTTCAATTATTGCCGCATCACGTCCCGCTTGGAACATTCTTATGAGTGCGGAGCTTTGCAACAACGTATCAAGATACGACGGTGTAAAGTACGGACACAGAGCTGAGAAGTTCTCTGGAATTGATGAGCTTTATACGAACAGCCGTACAGAGGCTTTCGGAGAACTGCTTAAAACTGCAATAATCTTCGGTTCCGAAACACTTTCAACCGAAAATTATATGAAGGTCTATGACAAAGCTCTCCGCACACGCCGTGTTATTGCGGAGGAGTTCGGCAAGATATTCTCCGAATTTGATGCGGTAATGATTCCCGCGTGCTCCAAGGCTTTCTATACAGAAGACGATATAAAGGCTGATAAGTACATTTCTTATAAAGAAAATTTCTACACAGCGCCTGCATCAATTACAGGACTTCCCGCGGTTGTTGTAAGCGGTGTACAGCTCATAGGTTGTGCTTTTTCCGAAAACGCACTGCTTGAGCTTGCATCAAAGATTTAAAAGGAGGTATAACGGCTATGAAATACGAAACAGTCATAGGACTTGAAGTGCATGTTGAGCTTGCAACACAGTCTAAAATATTCTGCTCATGTTCCGCACATTCTTACGGTGCTGAGCCTAATGAGCATGTATGCCCCGCTTGCTGCGGTATGCCGGGTATGCTTCCCGTTGTAAATAAAAGAGTTGTCGATTACGGTATGAAGGCAGGGTTTATGCTCGGCTGTGATATCAACCGAGTAACGACATTTGATAAAAAAAGCTATTATTACCCCGACCTTCCCGCTGCTTATCAGACGACACAGTGGTTTGCTCCCGTTGCGGTAAACGGTCTTGTTGAAATTGAAACATCAAAGGGCAAAAAAGGAATCCGTATAAAGCAGATCCATATGGAAGAAGATGCAGGTAAGCTTGTACACGATATAAGAGAAGACACAACACACGTTGACTTCAACCGTACAAGTGTTCCGCTTATTGAGATAGTAAGCCA
>JAZTXA010000028.1:0-7536 GCA_045636245.1 Eubacteriales bacterium
TGCAAGCGGTTCAAGTCCCTTTTCTCTTGCAATTGATGCCCTTGTTTTACGCTTGGGCTTGTACGGACGGTAGATGTCCTCAACCTCTGTAAGTATCTGCGCTTTATCAAGTGCTTCTATAATTTCATCTGTAAGCTTGCCCTGCTCTTCAATAGATGAACGGACTTCTTCTTTTCTTTTTTCAAGGTTACGAAGGTAATTCAATCTGTCAAAAAGATTTCTCAAAACCGTATCGTCAAGCGCACCTGTCACTTCTTTTCTGTAACGCGCAATAAACGGAATTGTGTTACCCGCATCTATGAGTTCAACGGTATTCACCACCTGTGTTTCTTTAAGATTGAACTCTGCCGCTATCGTCTTTAAAATATCCATATATATCTCCTTGTCATTTATTTCCCGTAAAAATTTTTATTTCCTCATCCGTAAGATACCGCCAGCTGCCCTCTTCAAGCGTTTCATCAAGCAGTATATCTCCGAATGACAGCCGTTTGAGCGCGGTTATTTTATTACCCACCGCACCGAACATTCTTTTTATCTGATGGTATTTACCCTCATGCAAAATTATCTCCCCGTATTTTTCGCCCTGTGGTTCAAGCTCACACGGGAGCGTTGTATAACCGTCAGCAAGGGTTATACCCGATTTCATTTTTTCAACATCAGATGATAAAAGCGCATCGGCACATTCGTATCTGTATTTTTTGCTCACGTGGCTTTTCGGGGCGAGTGCTTTGTGCGATGATGGACCGTCATTCGTTATTATCATAAGCCCTGTTGTGTCTTTATCAAGTCTGCCTGACGGAAAGACACCGCATTTTACGATGTTTTCGGGGAGCAGTTCAAGCACAGTATGCTCTCCCGGCTCGTCCGCGGAGCTGACATATCCCTGCGGCTTATTGAGCATTATATAAATGTATTTCATATAAACGACCGCATTTCCGTCAAGTGTGACTTCATCGGTGTTTTCGTTTATATGTACGGCAGAGTCCGTTATGACCTTGCCGTTTACGCTTATGCGCCCGCGTTTTGCCGCCTGCGCACATTCTTTTCTTGACATTGTTCCCGTATGGGTAAAAAATTTATCAAGTCTCATTACAAATTCACTGCGGTATAAAGCACACAGCCGACAGCCACAGCAAAAACCGTGCCTACGGAAAAACCAACCGCAAACCTTTTTAATATACTTTTCATTAATATCACCCTGTAAAATTGTACACCGTTTTAATTTTGGGTATTCAATTCCACTGTATGATTTTTTATTCTATCATACGGTGATTTTTTTGTCAATGCGTATTTGGTGTGATATTAAAAAAATCTTAATACTTTGCCCTCTTTGTTTTTAATAAGCTGTATGCTATAATAAAGCCATAAAGCGGAATGGAGATTAAAATGTATAATATACTCATATGCGATGATGAACGTGATATCGTAAACGCCCTCAAAATATACCTTACAAATCCCGAATACAGCATATTGGAAGCCTACAACGGCCGCGATGCCGTTGAAATGATAAAAAACGGAGATATCCACCTGATATTGCTTGACATAATGATGCCCATCCTCGACGGAATATCGGCAATGGCTGAAATAAGAAAAACAAGCAACGTACCGATAATACTGCTTACTGCAAAAGGAGAGGACTGCGACAAAATACTCGGACTTAACCTCGGTGCTGACGATTATATAACAAAACCGTTCAATCCCGTTGAGGTAATAGCAAGAGTAAATTCACAATTACGCCGGTATATGCGCCTCGGCGGAAACACGGCAAGTCAGAATGTGCTGACATCTGGCGGACTTACGCTCGACGACGATGAAAAGGAAGTAACCGTTGACGGAGAAAAAATAAATCTCACACCAAGGGAATACGATATTTTGAAGCTGCTTTTGCAAAACAAAGGAAAAGTATTCTCCCCGAAGGAGATATACACCAAAATTTGGGGCGAAGCCCCGTTGGGATGTGACAACACGGTGGCGGTGCATATCCGTCATTTGCGTGAAAAAACAGAGATAAACCCCGCAGAACCTCGGTATATCAAGGTTGTTTGGGGACAGGGCTACAAATTTGAAAAGGAGAAAACGGAATGAAACAGCTTACCGCTTGTCCATGGTTGAAGGTCACGGCTTTTATCCTGACTGTACTTTTTATCCTTATGAGCTGTGCAGGCGTCGTTGTCATTTACTGCTCAATTGCAACAAATGTATACACAACATCAGAAAATGAGTATAAAGAAGACCTTTTCAGTGATATGGCATTCATGGACATCAAAAATACAGTTTACAATTATTATTGCATTGATGATGATATTTCCTCGTATATTCCGTCAAAAAACATTTCACATTTTGAAATGAAGGATCACACGACGTCTGAAATACTGTGCTCTTACGGAGAAAAGACGAATGGTACCGTTTACAAAGAAAACTTTATTTTAAGCGAAGAATACTATCCGGAAAGTCACAATTACAATTACAGTGTTTTTTTACATTCGGTAAACAAATTCCGCGGTGAGCCGAGTGAGGAACAGCGATTTATTTCCGCATCGCTTATTTTATCATCTCCGCTTAAGGCACAGGACAAATATTCATTCGTCGAAAACGCTGTGGGCACGCTTTACAGCGTGAGATATATGATTTTCCCCATTACAATACTGTGCATCATCTGCTCTGTAATAGGCTTTGTGTTTCTTATGTATGCCTCAGGCAGACAAAAAGAAACAGACGAAATAAGACCGAGCTTCGGTGTTAAAATACCGCTTGACTTATTTTTAGTTTCGGTAATAGGTCTGTTTGTTTTCGCTCTATTTGTTTTAGAAGAAATAGGTATATTGTCAGAGCCGCAGGACATCGTCACACTCGCTATCTATATCACAGCGGCAATATCTGCGCTTCTCGGACTTTCGATGAGTGTTGCGGCAAGAATAAAAACAAATACGCTTTTCAAAAATACCGTTGTATATATGGTGCTTCACGGTTTATACCGAATCTTCAAAAAAATATTCAGCTCTTTCAATATTGTTTTTCAAAACCTGCATCTTTTTATAAAGGTGTGCGGAGCTGCCATTGTGTTCTTTATTGCCGATTTCATATTTTCAGCACTTTTATTTGAAAATGATATGTTGGTCATATGGATACTTTTCAAGCTTTTTGAGCTTGGTGTCATTCTTTTGTGCGTGCTTATGTGGAACCGTCTTTTAAAGGGCGCAAAAGCGCTTGCACGCGGTGAGCTGACACATAAGATCGACACATCATCGCTTATACTCGATTTTAAAGCCCACGGCGAAGCGTTGAACAGTATAGCGGGCGGAATGAAAACAGCCGTAAACGAAAGGCTGAAAAGCGAAAGAATAAAAACAGAGCTTATCACAAACGTGTCGCACGACATCAAAACACCGCTTACATCAATAATCAACTATTCCGACCTTATATCAAAGGAATCTACAGAAAACGAAAAAATAACGGAATATTCCTCTGTTTTGTTAAGACAGTCTGAAAAGCTCAAACGGCTTATAGATGACCTTATTGAAGCATCAAAGGCATCAACGGGAAATCTCGATGTCAAGCTTGAACCGATGCAAATAGACGTATTTGTAAACCAAGCCGTTGCAGAATACCGCGACAGGCTTGAAAAAAATATGCTTAACGCCGTATTGTCAGTCCCCGAGCATCCCATGATGATAATGGCGGACGGCAGAAGACTTTGGAGAATATTTGATAATCTGATGAACAATATATGTAAATATTCTTTAAGCGGTACAAGAGTGTATATTTCTTTAGAGGATACGGGTAAAAGTGCAAAAATAACCTTCAAAAACACATCCCGTGACGAATTGAATATTTCCGCAGATGAGCTTTTTGAGCGTTTTTCAAGAGGCGACAGCTCGCGAAACACAGATGGAAACGGCCTTGGTCTTTCTATTGCGCAAAGTCTTACCGAGCTTCAGGGAGGCACCATTGACCTCATGACTGACGGCGATCTGTTCAAAGTAACTCTTACTTTTCCGACAATATGATCAATCCTTTGAATTTTTCACTCCGAAAACAAAATATATCAAATGAAGAAAAAAGACAGCTGTCAGAATTATTTTAACAGCAATGCTGTCAGAAAGGAAAAATCCTATCCCGACACACACACCGACTGACAGTATAATACGCATTTTGGTGCTATTTTTCATTCCTTTACCGCCGACAAAGCTTTTGAAGTTTTTTTCATACAATTTTGACGAAGTGAACCTTTTATAAAGACTGTCTGAACCTTTGGCAAAGCACACACCTGCCAGAAGAAAAAACGGAAACGTGGGTAAAAGCGGAACAACACAACCGACGGAGCCGATAACAGCCGCAATAAATCCTACGGCAATATAAATTCTTTTCATGCAGTCACCCCAAGATCATCATATGTATCACAAAGTCATATGTTAACAATTATTACTTGACAAAATAAGTGTGGAGATATATAATGTTATCATACAAAACAACAAGGAGCATCGGAACTTGAAAAACAAGATATTGATTATGGTAATTGCATCTGCACTTTTATTGACCGCTTGCGGAAGCACTTCAACCGACACGGGCACTGCCGATGTATCAGGCACAGAAACAAGCGCACCGTCAACAGATGCGCAAACGGAGGAAAAAATGGAGCTTGTATATTACATAAGATCACCCTATAATGACGAGAAAACACAGCAGGGTGATGAATACACCGCACTTAACGATGCAAAAACAGCCGCAGACGGTATGGCACAGCTCGGTTATGTGGTATTTGATTCAGAGGGAAATCTTGTATATAATCCATGCCCCACGCTTGCGGCGGCAAAGATTCTTTTCCATGCAAAATCGGTTGCCGACTACATACGCGACAACAATTACAAATACGGAGATGCAAACGTAAACCCCGCACTCGATAAAACAGAAAAGATCGTGTCCTGCGACAGATTTGTGGGCTGGGCGCTTTATGATGCGGGATTTTACACCAACAGACAGCCGAGCACCAAGGGCTTTACCCTATATACAACAAACCCCATCGAGAATGTTTTGAAGAACCTCAGATTCGAAAAGATAACAGATGAATCAGAGGTAAAGGCGGGAGACATCATCTTTGTCGGAAACAGCCAAAATATTCCCGTTCCCGAATATCTTAAGGATTACCCCAAACACGTATTCATCTGCGCAGGCCCTGCCGCACGCAATAACTTTTACAGATACGATGCAGGCTCTGACAAAAGACTTCAGTCAACACAGCCCTCTGTTGAGCCTTTGTCAAGCTCAGGCGCCGAATTCAGATTTGCATACAGGCCCATTGACTGACCTGTATTACTTATGAATAACAATTTTAAAACAGTTATGTGCATCACTTGAGCGCATAACTGTTTTGTGCATATTGCATAATTTTTTCAAAAAAAATTCTACGCATTCGGCATTTTAAATAAATCGAAAAGGTATTGCATTAAAAACCGCAATACAGTATAATAGAAACATGCAAAATATTGATATATATTTTTGCAAGAAAGGCAGGAATAAAACTATGAACAACAATATTCGTAATGTATGTTTGATAGGTCACTCATCACATGGCAAAACATCCGTTGCTGAGGCTATGCTTTATTTCACCAAAGCAACGAACCGCTTGGGAAAGGTCAGCGAAGGAAATACCGTGCTCGATTATGATGCCGAAGAAAAGAAAAGAGGCTTTTCAATTTCCCTGTCTGTTGCTCCCGTTGATTGGAAAGGCAAAAAGATCAACATAATAGACACCCCCGGATACCTTGACTTCTGCGGTGAAGTTTCACAAGGCTTACGTGTTGCCGGAAGTGCGATAATCGTCGTTGACGGCAAAGCGGGTGTTGAAGTAGGTACGGAGCTTGCATGGGAAAAGGTAGTCGAAAACAAAGTCCCCAGAGCTTTCTTTATCAATAAATTTGACGATGATGAATGCCGTTTTGCGCGTGCATTCAAAGAAATAAGAGATACATTCGGTGTTTCGGCATGTCCTGTTTTGATCCCGCTTATAGACGGCGAAAAGGTTACAGGCTTTATCGACCTTATCGATATGTGTGTCACCGTCTTCGACAAGGAAGGTAAGCACACAGAATCGGCAATTCCGCCGGATTACGCTCCCATCGCGCACTCATACCGCAATATGCTTTATGAATCCATCGCTGAAACAAGTGAAGAGCTTATGGATAAATACTGTGCAGGTGAACCGATAACACGCGAAGAAGCAATTCAAGCTATCCATGTCGGATTTGTCGGACGTACCATCGCACCCGTTATATGCGGCGCGGCAACAAAGATGTGGGGTATTGATAATTTGATGGATAACATCATCGAATACTTCCCGTCCCCCTTTGCAAGAGAAAAGGAAAAAGTCATCAGAAACGGCGAAGTCATCAGCTGTGACATTTCCCCCGATGCTCCCACTGCAGCATTTGTATTCAAAACCGTTGCAGACCCGTTTGTTGGTAAAATGTCATACTTCAAGGTCATGAGCGGTACGCTTAACAGAGATGATACACTCACAAACCCCGAAACGGGAGTATCCGAAAAGTTTGCTCACATTTACACTATCAAGGGTAAGGAGCTTAAAGAGGTAGATTCGCTTTATACAGGCGACATCGGTGTTACAACAAAGCTTGCGGGTGTGAACACAAACGACACATTCTCCGCAAATCCCAATGCAGATCCTTACAGAAAGATAAAATACGAAGAACCTTATCTCCGTGTCGCTGTTGCTCCTAAGGTAAAGGGCGACGAGGATAAGATATCGCAGGGTGTCACAAAACTTCTCGAAGAAGACCTTACACTCGGTTTTGTAAACGATGCAGAAACAAAACAGCTCGTTCTTTCAGGTATCGGCGATATTCACATTGACGTTACGGTTGCAAAGCTTGCTTCCCGCTATGGCGTATCTGTTGATCTTTCAGAACCTCGCATAGCTTACAGAGAAGCCAT
Organism: Eubacteriales bacterium; assembly: GCA_045636245.1. Classification (GTDB taxonomy): domain Bacteria; phylum Bacillota; class Clostridia; order Oscillospirales; family CAG-272; genus RGIG7213. Next base: position 6,949 of record JAZTXA010000028.1, read on the forward strand.
CAAAAAGAGCGTTGACTGTGAAGGTAAGCACAAGAAACAGTCGGGCGGTCACGGTCAGTACGGTCACGTCAAGATCAGATTTGCTCCGGGTGACGGCGAAGGACTTGAATTTACGGAGTCCTGCGTCGGCGGTTCCGTACCGAAGAACTTCCACCCCGCAGTTATAAAGGGACTTGAAGAAGCAATGCAGAAGGGTGTGCTTGCAGGATTCCCGATGGTATCGCTCAAGGCAGACCTTTACGACGGTTCTTATCACGATGTTGACTCATCGGAAATGTCGTTCAAGCTTGCGGCAAACCTTGCATACAAGGAAGGTATGAAGAAAGCAAATCCCATAATTCTTGAACCTGTCGGTGCCTTGAATGTAACAATTCCCGATGCACTTGTCGGCGATGTTCTCAGTACGATCATGAAACGCCGCGGAAGAGTCCTCGGCATGACGCACACAGGCAAGAAGGGCTATCAGATGGTTGAAGCTGAAGTTCCTATGGGTGAGCTTGCAGATTATACAACAGCACTCCGTGCTATGTCACAAGGACGCGGAAGCTACACACTTTCATTCCTCCGTTATGAGGAAACACCTGCAAA
>JAZTXA010000029.1:0-20033 GCA_045636245.1 Eubacteriales bacterium
CCTTTGTTTATATAATGGTGCAGGACATGTTGTGTATATTTTTCACATTCTTTAAAAACGCTGTCAAACTCCACACCGCTTCCGTCATTAATGATAACTATGTTTTCAAATGATTCCGCAAGCTCCTTCAAAAAAGGAAGAAACAGTGTTTTTTCGGGTTTGTATGCAGGTATCAGTATCGCCGTTTTCATTTTCTTCTATCCTTTCGGTAAAGCATTGGATTATTTAAAGTAAATTATGTCGCTTACCTTTCTTTCACCGCTTCCGCACGGTGTGTTTATTACCTGACCTTTGTAGTAGAGCGTCGTTGAACCGCCCCCGTCAAGGTTATATGCTGTTTTACATCCTAAATTCTGAAATTCCTTTGCAAGATCGGCAAATGTCATACCGCCGATAGTCGTGTTGTTTGTGCGCACCGCATCAACAACAAGAATTATATAATGCAGAGTGTCTATTTGTCCTATTGCCACTCTCGGCTCGCGCGCTCTTTGGCTGAGTCCCGGAGTGTTGAAGCTTGCGGGAATCTCATAATCCTTTACAAGCGTCGGACCGAAGCACCACGACTGTAAAACACCTTCTGACATAAGTGTATTTGCGTTTGTATTGTTACACATCACGGTGTTCAAGTCTCCGTTTTTGTCAATATAACACAGATCCCAATCACTTGTTGTACTGCGGTGCAGCTTGCCCTCTCTTATAATTATACCGTGGTTTCTGAATCCGCAGAAGTCACCGTTTACGGCAAATGTTGCTCCCACCGATTCGGCAATTGCAGAGGTATAGTGTCTGCCTGTTATCTGCCCGGATGCAAATGCTGTGTGCAATGCCTCGGGTGAGGCAAGCAGCAGATCGCAAATGAAATAATTCAAGTCGCCGCGCTCTACCTTGGAAAGGGTAAGACAAACTTCGCCTGTTACATATTGGTCAATAAACGTTTCATCCTCGTAAAATTCACGGAACACAGGAGGCTTCGGCCTGTTTTCATTCGGTTTTGTTGTTGTTGTTGTTGGGTTTGAGGTTGTGGGCTTGGTCGTGACTGACGGACTTCCGTTTGTCACATTCGACATGTCGTCTGTGACAGTATCGATCACGCTGTCGGGAACATCATTTGCTGTACTGTCATCCGTTCCGAACAGTGCTTCAAACATATCGGGGGACCATGTTACGGGTGATGACGGATTTGTTTGTGCGTCATCTATCGTGGCAGAGGTAAGAGTTTTGGACGAAGACGAGCAGAATGCCGCAACCATGAGAACTGAAAGCAGTGATGCCAAAAGCGAAACTGCCAGCTTTGCACCGTCGTGTGAATTTCTTTTTTGTTTCATATATTTCCTTTAGTTTTTATCTGTATTTTCAATATAAAGACTTCTTGTGGGGAATGCAAATCCCACGCCCATATTGTTAGCCAGATTCAGTATTTTCATATTTACTTCATCACGCTTTAAAGCTGTGACGTCACCGAGCGGTGACAGTACATAATATCTTACGGTGATGTTTAGCGATGATTCCGCATAATCGGTAAAAGCCACAAGATAATTTTCTTTTTCAACAAGCTCAGTATTTTCAAGTATATCTTCGATACCCTTTTTGAATTTCACCATAAGATCTGTCGGCGTGCTGTAAAGAATGCCCAGAATAAGGTCTACACGGCGTTTTGATATCGTTGTCCAGTTTACAATATGCTCACTTGTTATCTGCGAGTTGGGCAGAATGATGAGTGCTTGGTCTGCACGTCTTAATTTTGTGGAACGGAGTCCCATTTTTTCAACCGTTCCCTTGGCTTCGCCGATCTCGATATAATCCCCCAATTCGAACGGGTGGTCGAAGATGACCGTAAGCGAGCCGAAAAGGTTTGCCGCTGTGTCCTGTGCAGCAAGGGCAATTGCCACACCGCCGATGCTTAAACCCGCAAGCAAGCTTGTGATGTTCGTTATCCATTGCTGTAAGATGGTTATAACACCTAAAATGATAACGACGATCTTCAACATAACACCGACATAGTGCGCCGCAAGATTATACGGCTTTATTTGATTTTTCTCATATATCTTACCGATGATGAATTTTGCATATCCGCAAAAGCCGTAAAGCACGGAGAATAAACTCATAAGCGCAAGGCTTGTTGCTGTTTTTGTGCAGATGGTTCTCAAACCTTCGGGCGGAGAAATGATATGTGTGCAGATCAAAAGTGCACATGTTACAAGTAAAATGCGCAAGGGAGGCAAGACTATGCCGTTCAATGCCTCAACACGTTCTTCGTAGTGATTTTTTCCTTTCATCGCTTTCTTTATTATGCGCTTTGCAATGGCGACAAACGCAAATTTTAAAGCCAAAAAAACGATGACAACTGCGACACAGATCAATATCCTCAAAAGATATTGATCGCAAAATGCATCAAAATTCGCAGGCAGGTTATCAAAAAAATCTGTAAAATATTTCATGTTAAAATTCTTTCTTTTGTGTTTCACGGTGTGATGCGGCGGCTTCAAATGCGGCATAAAGCACTTTCACATCGCTAAGAGAATCCGCAAGGCTTAATTTTATCTGTCCGTGCTGGCGTATTGCACCGGAGCGTGTTTTTATGAAATCTCCGGGGCCTCTCATTTTCAGATCATGCTCTGCAATTACAAAGCCGCTGTTTGTTTCTTTCATTATTTCAAGACGTGACATAGCGGTTTTTGAAGCGGATGCAGACACTAAAATGCAGTACGATTTTCTGTTTCCGCGTCCTACGCGGCCGCGCAATTGATGAAGCTGTGAAAGACCGAAATTTTCGGCGTTTTCGATAACCATCATCGTGGCATTGGGAATGTTTACACCCACTTCAATTACTGTTGTTGAAACGAGGATATCTATCTTTCCTTCTTCGAAATTAGTCATTATTCTCGCTTTTTCTGTACCCTTCATCTTTCCGTGCACGCATGCAACTGCATATTCGGGGAATATTTTGTTTTGTAAATGCTCAGCATATTCGACAGCTGTCTTTTTATCTGTCACCGATGATATATAATTTTTTGCTGTTTCTTGGTTTTCGAGTGCTTCAATGGGCAATTCCTCTGCTGTTTTTTCTTCAACAGCAGGGCACACAATGTATACCTGATGGCCTGTTGCGATCTCTTTTCTCATAAATTCGTTGATCCTTGCCCTGTAATCCTCATCAACGACGTATGTGCTGACTTCTTTTCTGCCGGGAGGCATTGTGTCTATAACCGAAACATCAAGGTCACCGAACATTACCATTGCAAGAGTTCTCGGAATGGGTGTTGCACTCATAACAAGCATATTCACACCCTCGCCTTTTGTAAGAAGCGCTTCTCTTTGCGCGACACCGAAGCGGTGCTGTTCGTCGCAAATGACAAGTCCGAGCTTTGAAAATGACACGGTATCCGTTAAAAGCGCGTGTGTTCCGACAATTATCTGCGCCTTGCCTGTGCGTATTGCTTCATGCGCACGCTCCTTTTCGGATTTCACCATATCACCTACAAGAATGGTGACGTTGATACCCAGAGGGGTGAAAAAATCGTAAAGATCGCTGAAATGCTGACGCGCAAGAATTTCTGTCGGTACGAGCAATGCGGTCTGATATCCGCTTCTTGCCGAAATGTATGCCGCCCCTGCGGCACATATTGTTTTTCCCGATCCTACATCGCCGGAAACAAGACGGCGCATGGGGATTCGGTCTTTGCTGGTCATATCCTTGTAAATTTCATTCAGTGTGCGTTTTTGCGCCTCAGTAAGCTCAAAGGGAAGGGCATTTTTGAAGTCTGTCATATCACACCCTATCATATCGGGTGCCACACCTGAACGCGAAGAATCTTTTCTTTCATAAACACTCTCGGCAAACAGGTAAAGCTCTTCAAAAATTATTCTTCTTTTTGCCTCGTTGAGCAAAGCAAAGCTTTCGGGCATATGAATATATTTCAGCGCATCGCATCTTGACATAAGGCGATGTGCTTCTATGACGTCATTCGGTAAGTTTTCTTCTATAAAGTCAAGTCCGTGCGGCAGAACAGTTCCGATGAGGTGAAATATTTGCGTCGATGACATTCCGTCTGTTGCGGGATATACGGGGTGAAGCGGCAACAGCTTTTCGCCGTCTTCGCATGATTCCATTGTAGGATTTACGAGTTCACACTGACGTCCGAATTTTACGATCTTTCCGTAAGCCCTGTAAACTGAGCCTGTTTTGTACGATGTTTTGCGGTAGTTCTGATTAAAAAATGTAATTGTACATTTTGACGTATCGTCATATGCCATGAACTTAATGATTGACATATTGTTTTTTGCGCGTGAAACAGTTGGAGGTGCGGCTATTTTCAGTATGAAGGATGCTGTTTCGCCGTCCTGTGCGGATGCAAGTGTTTTGACGTTGCCCCTATACTGATATGCCCTCGGAAAATGATACAATAGCTCTCCCACAGTTGTTATACCCAATTTGGTGAGAACCTTCGCCCTTGAATCACCTATTCCCGAAAGATTTTTTATATTTGTTTGAAGATTGATTGCCATGGGATTACCTACCGAAAAATTCCTACAATAATTTATCTATTCCTAATTGTTTGCGTAATTTGAGTTTATACAGAATTATGACGAGTCTGAGCATTATGTCAAACATGAAAAATGCAATGTTTCCGAGTATAAGCATGATAGCGTTATATACAGATGTATCAAATTCCCCCGATGCTTCAAGACCGAGAATGCTTATACATATTTTGTAAATGATTATGAAGCTGATGTTGAACGTAAGTATCTTTAAGATCCAGGCCGCTATTTTATTGAACCGTTCAAAAAATATTTTTGCCATCGGATACCAACCGAAAAACAAAGCATATACCACGGCTGAAAATTTTTGCGGAAGTATCAGAACGGAAATAACAGCAACAGTGGCATACATTATCCACGGATATTTTCCGCCTATTTCAAGGACAGAGAACACCATGACAAATACAGTCACGGCGGCAATTGTCAGATCAATAACACTGAATACAGATGAAAGGTAAAGTATTACCACCTGTAAAGACGACAAAACACCGCAAAGGGCAAGCTTTTTTGTGTCTGAAAGTTTTTTCTTTCCCAAAATGTTCCTCCGTCAGCATCCGCCTCCGCAACAGTTGCAGAGGCAATTTGCACACATAAGCGTAGTGCAGATATCGCATATACAGCAGTCAATTCCTCTTGCGGATGTGTACGGCGCGCCTGCGGAATTTGCCTGTGAATTTATCATTTCAAGCGCCTGACGGTATTCTGCATTTGACGGATCCATTTCACACGCTGTTCTGATAGATGATTCGGCATCAAAATACCAGCCCCTGCTGTAATAGACTGTACCTTTAAGAAAATGCCATTCCGCAGTGCGCTCGTTTATCGGAACTGTGTCAAGCAACCGGTCGGCTTCCGCAAAGCGGCGTGCCGTTATGTGCACACGTATTGTGTAGTAAATTCCAACACCAGAACCCGATGAGCCCGAAGTTCCGCCGAAGCCGCTGAAATCTGACTTTCCGCTTTTCATCTTCTGTATGCGGTCGTAAGCGTCGTTTATTTCTTTCATTTTTTCTTCAGCCTGGGATTTTAAGGGACTGTCTGCAAAATTGTCGGGATGATATTTTTTTGCAAGGCTGCGGTATGCTTTTTTTATTTCATCGTCCGAGGCATCACGGCTGACACCGAGGACTGAATAAGGATCTCTGTTCATTTGTGTTCCTTTCGGGAAGACTTTATTGTTTGTTGGTTATATTTTTTGCTGTATGCACAAGTCCGAGCTGTGCAATATTTTCGCATACCGCACCGCACGTGCCGTATGATAGTATAACACAAGCGTTGTATACGTGGGAGGATTCCATGCAAAGCGCACGGTAAAGCATTTTCGACGATGCACCCATATCAGTTTTTGAGAAGATAAATGGGTTGAACTGACCTGCTTTTACATCTTTGTCATAGTCTGCTATGGCATCGGCAAGATAAATAAATCTGCCTGTGTGGAAGCCGGCTTCATATGCGGCGGCTTTTTTGTTTGCATCTTCAATTCCAAACGATGCTATATTACCGATAAGTGTACCGAATACATCTGCAATTTTATCGGCTGACGGAGTGTTTTCTTTTTCAAGCCTGCCGATTTCGTCAATGCGTTGTTTGATTTCATTTTCAATTTCAGCAAGCGGCTGCGCTTTGTTTTTTATCCGCTTCGCAAAAGGATATATGAGGTAAGCTGCAATTCTTTTTATTCCCTTTGAATCCTTAATGTCGTCAAGCGCTTTGTAATATATAAGATAGGATGATACTGAGGCTGTGTATTCGAGCTGTGCCGTCGGTGAAACTGACGGTCTTTTTTTAAAAAAACAAACGGGACACCGAGTTTTTTGAATGTTGAGCGTTTCTTCAAATACGGACATGCGGAGTAAAGCCAGAAAAACGGAATCATAGCTTAAAGCAAGTCTTGCAAGACGTGATGTTTTCTTTCCCATACAACGGCACAGTCCGCAGTACACTGCATTATAAAGCTCATTTTCCTTTACTTTCAGTTCCGGCGTGAACGGTTTAATGAATCCAAACATATCTTATATAAACAAAAATTGAAGTATTTCACCGAAAACGATGGAGAAAATAAGTGTGTAAATGACTATGGAAATTGCTTCCTTGATGCTTTTGTTCGTCTTGAAAAGCGTTACATATCCTATCCCCGCACCCGTTGAAAGTCCTGCAACGACAGCACCGAAGCCGATTGTCTGTGACAAATAAAGCTCCGTAATAATTACGGATATTGCACAGTTGGGAATAAGACCGATAATTGACGCGAAAACAGGCTGTAAATAGTAGCTTTTACTTAAAAACGATGATATTGCATCTTCTCCTATGACTTCTGTCAACACACCGAATACGACAGTTACGACATAGATATAAAAGAAGATAAGCAGTGTTCTTTTGATTGCCGAAATGAAGATATTTTCACCGCATTCTGTTTCACAGTGATGATCTTCCAAGCTTTTTATGTTTTCGCAGTTTCCGCAATCACCGTGGCTGTTATGGTCGTGATGTATCTCCACATGCTTGTGACGGCGGCGGGAAAACAGAAAATCAAATATATATCCCGCAAAGACAGCCGCCGCAATTTTGGAAAGCAAAAGAGGGAAAACCGATGCGATTTTATCGGGATGTGAGAAAATAACGGGAAGCGCTTCATCGGAGGTGGAAATGAATACCGCAATAAGTGTTCCTGCGCTTATCATTCCGGAGGAAAAAAGGTGAGATGCGATAACGCCCATACCGCATTGGGGTATACAACCGACGACAGCGCCGCCAAGCGGCCCTATTTTCTCGTTTGACAATGCACGCGCCAGCTTTATTTCGGAGCGATGCTCCAAAAATTCAAGCAAAAAATATGCAGCAAACAGAAAGGGAAGTGCGATAAGAGAATCCTTCAGCGAGTGAATTAAAGAATGTATTATGATTTCCGACATATTTGTACCTTGACCGTCCGGCGGTTTGCCTAAAATAATACACATTCTAACACATAATTTTAAATTAGAATTACAAAATGTAAGAATAATTTGAGAACTAAAAAAATATTTGCATAAAATTAAAAAAATGCTTGATTTTTTAATATATTTATGTTAGAGTATAAAAGTAAATGTCGGCAGGGTCGGCGTATCGCTTCGCGATTTCAGAGAGCTGTGGGTGCTGTGATACAGTATCGTGTGCGTGTTTTGCATTTCCCCCTGCGGTCGGACATCCGACGGACATCTGTGGTGAACTAACAGTAGTCACAGACGGTCAGCGCGTTATAGCTGATGAGTGTCCCGTTTTACGGGAAAATAGGGTGGTACCGCGGAGTATTCGGCTTCGTCCCTTTTGGGGCGGGGCTTTTTTCGTCCCCAAAAAACAAATTAAAGAAAAGGAATTCAGTATGAAAGAGAAACTTGAACAAATCAAGCTTGAAGCTGTTTCAATGCTTGAAGCTGAAAATGCCGATCTTGAACAGATCCGCATCAGATTTCTCGGTAAAAAAGGTGAACTCACTTCTGTTTTGAGAGGAATGGGGGCGCTTTCTGCCGAGGAAAGACCCATAATCGGCGCGCTTGCAAATGAGGTAAGACAGTACATTGAAGAAAGAATTGCAGAAGCCGCAGTCGAACAAAAGGCAAAGGAAAACGAAAAGAAGCTTGCTAAAGAAAAGCTTGATGTAACACTTCCCGGAAACAAAATTGCAATCGGTAAGCGTCATCCGCTTTCGCAGGTGCAGGAAGAGATCGAAAACATATTTATCGGTATGGGATTTGAGATAGTTGACGGTCCCGAGGTTGAGTATGATTATTACAACTTCACAGCGCTCAACACACCCGAAAACCATCCCGCACGCGATACACAGGATACATTCTATATAACGGAAAATATTTTGCTCCGTTCGCAGACATCGTGCGTTCAGGCACGTACAATGGAGCATAAGGAGCCTCCGATACGCATCATCTCCCCCGGACGTGTTTACCGTTCCGATGCGGTTGACGCAACACACTCCCCGATGTTCCACCAGATAGAGGGCCTTGTTATTGACAAGGGTATCACGATGGGCGACCTTAAGGGAACGCTTGAAATATTTGCAAAAAATATGTTCGGAGCTGACACAAAGATCCGTTTCCGTCCTCACCACTTCCCGTTTACGGAGCCGTCTGCCGAGGTTGACGTTTCGTGCTTCGTATGCGGCGGCGAGGGATGCAGACTTTGTAAGGGCGAAGGCTGGATAGAAATTCTCGGTGCAGGTATGGTACACCCGAACGTCCTCCGTATGGGCGGTATAGATCCCGAGGTTTACAGCGGCTTTGCATTCGGTCTGGGAATTGAGCGTGTTGTTATGCGCCGTTACAATATCGATGATATGCGTCTGCTTTACGAAAACGACGTAAGATTTCTTGAACAGTTCTGAGGGAGGGAATAAATATGAAATTACCGCTTAAATGGCTTGCCGATTATGTTGATATCGGTAATCCCGATATAAAAGATTATTGTGAAAAAATGACGGCAACAGGCTCCAAGGTCGAGGGCTTTGAAATCCTCGGCGAGGATATAACAAATGTCGTTATTGGTAAAATAAACGCTATTTCAAAGCACCCCAACGCAGACAAGCTCGTTGTTTGCAGTATCGATACGGGTGATGCTGAACCCTTACAGATCGTAACAGGTGCTAAAAACGTAAACGTCGGTGACAAGGTTCCCGTTGCGCTCAACGGTGCGAATCTCCCCGGCGGAATAAAGATAAAAACCGGCAAGCTCAGAGGCGAAACGTCGCAGGGTATGCTTTGCTCAATCGGTGAACTTAACCTCACAACACACGATATGCCCGATGCTGTTGAGGATGGAATACTCATTCTCCCGACAGACGCGCCTATCGGTACAGATATTAAAGAGTATCTGATGCTTTCCGATACAGTTGTTGAATTTGAAATAACACCCAACCGTCCCGACTGTCTTTCCGTTATCGGCCTTGCAAGAGAAAGTGCGGTAACGATGGATTCTGATCTCAAGCTTCGCACCCCCGAAATAAAGGCGTGCGACGGAAAGGTTGAGGACTATATTTCCGTACGTGTTGACGAACCGACACTTTGCCCCAGATACACAGCAAAGGTAGTTCACAACGTAAAAATTGAGCCCTCGCCCCTTTGGATGCGTTCACGCTTGAGGGCCGCAGGTGTAAGACCTATAAACAATATAGTTGACATTACAAACTATGTTATGCTTGAATACGGTCAACCTATGCACGCATTTGATTACAAGTGCCTTGACGGTAAGCAGATCGTTGTAAGATGCGCTGATGAGGGCGAAATATTCAAAACTCTCGACAGCACGGACAGACAGCTCAAATCAAGCATGCTCGTTATCGCAGATGCCGAAAAGCCCGTTGCTTTGGCGGGAATTATGGGCGGTGAAAACAGCGAGATCACAGATGATACAAAGACGGTTGTATTTGAATCCGCCAACTTCTACGGCGCAGGTGTAAGAATTACTTCCCGTGCGCTCGGTATGAGAACGGAGTCTTCGGGCAGATTTGAAAAGGGACTTGACCCTGAGCTGACGATGGATGCCGTAAACCGCGCGTGTGAGCTTGTTCAGCTCCTCGGTGCAGGTACTGTTGCAGAGGGAACTATCGACATTTATCCCGAAAAGAAGGCAGAAACCGTTATCAAGCTTGAACCCGAAAGAATAAGCAATTTCTTGGGAACATACATTTCGGAATCCGATATGCGTGCAACGCTTGAAAAGCTTTGCTTCCGCCTTGACGGTGACAAGATATACGTTCCTTCCTACAGAAGCGACGTTGAGTGTATGAACGACATCGCAGAGGAAGTTATAAGAATCTACGGCTACAATAAAATTGAGTCTACACGCTTCCGCACGTCAGCCGCAGAAGGAAAGCTTACACCCAAGCAGAGATATTACAGAGGGCTTTGCACAGCGCTTTGCGGTATGGGACTTAATGAGATTCAGACATTCTCGTTCATCTCACCTAAGTACTATGATAAGATAAATCTTCCCGAGGACAGCGTTATACGCAAGAGCGTTGTTATCAGCAATCCTCTTGGTGAAGATACAAGCGTAATGCGTACAACGGCAATCCCTTCAATGCTTGAAGTGCTTGCAAGAAACAACAATTACAACAATGCAGATGCCAGCCTTTACGAAATGGCAAAGGTATATATCCCCCGTGAGGGAATCATAACAAACGATAAGGGCATCCCCGGCACACTTCCCGAGGAAAAGACAAAGATCGTTATCGGTACACTTAAAGGTGATTTCTATGCGCTTAAGGGTATAGTTGAGGCTGTTATCGGCTTCACAGGCGTCAAGGACGTTGAATTTGAAGCAGTAACTACTTGCCCCATCTTCCACCCCGGCAGATGTGCAAAAATAGTCAAAGACGGTGTAGAGCTTGGTATTTTCGGTCAGATAAGCTACGGTGTTTGCGAAAATTATTCCATTGACAAGCCCGTATTTGTTGCAGACCTTGACTTTGAGCTTCTCCTTGCAAACGCAGGTGACGTTGCACAGTACAAGCCCCTGCCCAAGTTCCCCGCAGTAACACGTGACTTCTCGTTTATGTGCGATGTTGACCTTGAAGCGGCAAAGATCGAAAAGGTCATCAAAAAGTCACTCGGTAAGCTCCTTGACGGCGTTAAGCTGTTCGATATTTACATCGGCGCACAGACAGGCGGTAAAAAGAGTATTTCTTATTCTGTATCTCTCCGTGCTCCCGACAGAACACTTACTGCAGAGGAAACGGATGCGGCAATTTCTAAGATGCTTTCTAACCTCGACAAAGAGCTCGGCATAACGATAAGAAGTTAAAATTCAATAAGCATATACAAAATCGGCAGAGGGAAAATATCCTCTGCCGATTTGTATTTGTAGGGCGGGGGCTTGCTCCCGCCGTAGTTTATTTGAGAGTAAATGGGTTTGTGTCAGTGTATGTATGGGTAATTCAAGTAGTTCTCAAAGCGAACTACTCGTCCCGTATGAAATAAACGAAATTGTGTTTAAAACTGCCTTGTTTTTACAGTATAGGCGCCATGCCTGCACCCCCCACAGTTCGTTTGCAACTGCGTATGCAAACGAACTGCCTGCAGGCAAATGGCGCAGATTTCCTATGGAAATCTATTTATAAAATACAAGACTGCATAAAATGGCGTAGACTCAATAAATTATAAAAACTTGTGATAAATTCGTTTTAAATACCGTCTGTATAACCGTTTGGTTTACAGACGGTATTATATTACTTTTCAACACTCATCCAACAACCCTCAGCGCCGATTCCGTTTTCGGGAGGAGTCAGTACACCTTTTTCAATAAGACACTCAACAACTGCATCAAGGACAGGCATACCGGCAAGGCTGTTTGCCAATCTCCATTCACCGATCAGATGTTCGGGAACAAATTTTCTGACAAGTGCGGCTACTTTTTCCGAAATGATTTTTATGTCCTCGTCAAAATAGCCGTCGTCGAATAAAGGTCTGGTGACATCTACAATTGGATCTGCTGAACTTGAACCGATTGTAAGAATTTTTGTGTAAAGTATATTACCGTCACGGTACAGATATCCGCATTCAACGGCTTTGGCGGCGTGTTCCTTTTCGCCATCTGATAATGATGAAATATCAAGTCCGTCAATGGCACGGAGTGCAAGCTGCAAAAGCGGATCTGTTGATATATTGTGTCCGCAAGCAAAATGCCGTTGAATATATTTGTTATACATATTACTAAAAAAAATATCGGAAAAACCGCAAATATTGTGCCCTTCAATATCATCACAACCGTATGTGTAATACTTTCCGTTGGGGATATATCCGAACATACTGAACGGACGGTCTACTTTTGTGACATTTGAAAATTGATTTTCCTCCATATCATTCGCTACCAATAAAATTAAAGCATTGGTTATCAGATGTATCAGCATCCAATAAATCAAATTAAGGTCCGGTTTTTTATTAAGAAACGGAATAGAAAGGTATTCAGCTTTTCGTTCTTCGATGTGCTTTTTTATTATATCGCAAATATGCGGCAGCCGTTCTTCATAGATCGACGTTGCCTTTTCAAATACATCCGCATCAAGCAAAATGAAGTTGAGCGCATATTTTCCATTTTCAAGACGGCGCAAAAATCCGTATTCGCCGTTTGCACCTTTTGTCAGTATTTCAAGCTCTTCCTCCACATATAATGTCGGCACGTTGAGCTCTTCGGCAATTTCGGCGGCACTCATAGGCTTTTTATGACAAAGCCATATTACGTGATCCGAAAACATTCTTTGGCGTATGTATCTGGGATCACCCCAGAAGAGATCCCCCGAGCCGAAAATTTGATAATTCATTTTATCAAAGGTTACGGGTCTGTTATAAGTATCTGCCATTTCTTTTACCTCATTTTTGATCTTTTCTCTTGCTGAAAAAAGTCTTTGACGGACAGCGCCCTCGCTTGTTTTTTGCAGCTTTGCTATTTCAGCGGTGGAAAGACCGTCTATGTAGAACAAAATCATCACTTCACGGTACGCCCGTGTCAAAAATGCTATCCTGCGGTATACGGTGCGTAAAAGCTCTGCGGTGTCGTCTGACGTATCTTCCTCTGCCAATTTTAACAGAATGTCTTCCGAATCACCCTCATATACCTTTTCCGTGTGCTTTTTACGCTTATCTGAAAAGTCTGCATATACGTTACGTGCAATTTTCCATATAAACGGATATACGCTTTCTATTTCTCCCTGACTTTGTGAAGCTTTCACAAGGGCATAAATAATGTCGGAGCAAAGCTCCTCTGCCTCATAGCTGTCATTCGTTCTCGCGTAACAAAAACCAAACAGCTTATCGAGCAGGGTGTCATCAAAATAATTCAGCAAGTCTTGTTTTTTCATTTCTTTCTCCAAGCTTTGATCAATGCTTTCACTTATATAGTCCGTGCATTTACAGAAATGTTAGGCGAAATTGAAATATTATATCATAAATTGATAAATTTGTCTATGTATAATCAACAATCGCTATATGATAAGAAAACTCCCCGAATTTTGGGGAGTTTTCTGTAAGAACATTATTTAGTTGATTGCAATATCTACATATATCGGGAAGTGGTCTGTTCCGATACCCGTGTGCATATTTCTTACTGCTCTTGTGCGGAGCGTGTTTACGTTTTCCGTGCAGAACAAGAAGTCAATTGTTCTTGTCGCTGAGCCTTCGGGTGCCTCTGTTGATCCGACTGCGTGGCCTATACGTTCAAGAAATCCGCCTCTGTAGGAGTGGAATCTTGAATCTGTAAGGTAACTATCCTCTACCATAACGTGATATGCTTCGTTGAATGTACGCATATTGTAGTCACCGAAGTTTATAACTTCACAGCCGTACTTTTGCTGTATTTCTTTTGTAAGCGCAACTATTTTTTCGGAGTTAAGGATACGTGTTGCGAGCTTTTCTTCCTCTGTTCCTCTGTTGAAGAAGTGGGAGGATGTTGCCGCAAAAATTTCACCCGTTTGCTTATCTTTAAGCACTACCCACGTTGTAGCATACCAAGGATTGTCATTATTGTCGTCACCCGGTAAAGCAAACCAGCCTTTATCAACACACGTAAAGCGCGACGTCTTAAATGCTATGGGCGCTCTGTTCTGCAAGCCTTTTGAAAGCTCATTTCCGAGAACCGTATATCCGTTTGCCTGCAAGCGGTGTGTGAAGTTATTCATAACCTCAAGACCGTATTCCTGGAAGCCGATAACATCGACAGATGTATACCTAACGACCTCTTCAAGTGCATCGTATCTTTCGAGTGCTGTGTTGAACTTGTGGTCCTGAATATTCATTGTCATGATTCTGTAGTCAGCGCCATCAGTCATTGCAAGCGTGTGCTTAGAAGTATCAAGTGTTTCGGGGACATCAAATGAAAGCGTGGAAAGCTCAAATGTGCCTGTTGCATTTGCTATAGCGCGTGAAACAAGCTGACAAGCATATTCTGCAGCCATTGCGCTGTCACCGATAATATATATTTCACCCTTTGTCTTTGCTACGATACCGAACTGATTTTCGCCTAAAACCTTGTTGTTTGCAACCAAAGCGTTACCGCCGGAGCCGTTGCCTTCACTTGAAACAACGATCTGCGGATAACTCGCCCTCGGATCGTATATGCCTGTTTCAACCTCTATGCCTGTGTAGTATTCAATATCGTCAGCGAGAAGCTCAACAGCATCTTTTATACCTGTCAAGTCATTTATCGGCGCATTTTTTTCGTCCGCAAGATACGTTACGCGCAGTCCTTCAATGCTTCCTCCGTTTATAGTTACATTTACAAGAGGGCATCTTATCTGACGGCGAGTGCCGATGGCACGGTCGCCTGTTTCCTTATCCACACCGAAGGGAACTACGTTGAGTACGATTCCTTTATCGGTTATCGGAAGTCCGTCTATCTTTACTGTGAATTTGTATACATTACCTTCTACTGTAAAGTCTGATGTGACAGCCGTCTTTTTAACCGTCAGCTTACCCGTGTCTGCGCATACAGCAGTTACGATAAAGCCTGTCTGACGGTATAAATCCTCTGTGAATGAGCCTGTAAGTACTACATTACCCGACGAATCTGTCGTTGCGTTAACAAGCTTAAAGCCTGTAAACTGACCGAAGCGTTTTTTACCGGGTGTGGGTGTTTCCAAGTTACCGCTGTCAACACCGATGGCGATAGAAGCGGGATTTCCTGAGCTGTCAACATTTATATACTCTCCCAAAAGTGACGGACATCCGTCGGATGAAAGCTTGCCCGTTACCTGTGCAGAGTAGGGAATCATAGGAAATACGTTCGTGTATTTCAGCATATAGTCCTCAAGCTGTTCGTTACAGGTATCGAGATATGATTCTGTATCTACAAAGCTGTAGAAGTTGCGGGATTTGCCTGTTTTTGCGCCGTCTGCGAAGATATATACGGCGGTACTGTCAGCTACACTGTGAAGCTGTGCTGCAAGTGCAGTCTCAAGAGGTGCATCGGGGGATGCAACATAATCCTTCAGATGCTTGCCGTTTTCAAGTCTTGTTGCGAGCGCTGAATTCTTTATAAGCGAAAGCGCAACGCCGACCTTGTTGTCGGGCAAAAAGCCTACACCTGAGCTTGAGCTTATACCCGAAGCAGGGTACAGGTCTGATGTTCCGGAAAATGTTTCGACACGTACAACGGTTACACCGTCCATATCGCATCCTTGGCTTTCCCAATAATTTTTGAAATCGTCAACGGTGAGATTTCTGTCAGCGTATTTTACAAACCATAAAACTGCGACCTCACCGGGAGCTATCATTTTGTCATATGAAGAAAGATTCAATTTTGCAAGATACGACAGGGAGGTGTCAGTTCCCGTTCCCGCTATAAGACCGAGAGTAGCTTGGTAACCGGTATACTGATATTTACCGCTGCTGTTTGTGCATGCGAATCTGTAAAGGGAATATTCATTTAAGTTTATGGGTTTATCGGAAATATTTGTTGTTTCAAGAAATTCGTAAGAAGCATTTGTCGGCGCTTCGCATATCTCGCTTATTGCAAGATTCTTTTCAATATCTGTTTTTTCTATCTTGTTTATCTTGAACTGCTGTGCAGTAGAGGATGCCGAGAAATTCGCAAGCTGTATGTTAGTTCCGCTTGCAGTTGCACCGCCTGCAACCTCCATTACCGCGGAAAGAGCTGACTTCGAGCCCAACACGTAGTTCCCGTTTACCTCGTATATGAACCAACGCTGGGATGCGGTGTTATCGGAAAACTTAACGTATACGTTTGAGCCGGGAGTGCCGGGATAACCGTCACAAGCAAGCGATTTGCCGTTTTTGAGGTTTGTTATCTCATAGCTTCCGTCGGAAAATCTGATGAATCTCCATGTTTGGTTATATCCTGTGTTGGGGTATCTTATAAGTACATTGTCAGTTGACAGGGCAAGATTATAATTGGAGTCAACAGCCAAGATGTTTCCCCAAAAGTTTGAGCCGATATCAACAGGTGTCATAGCTTCAAGTGCGCTTTCCGTTACAATTTTGAACTCCTGCGATGCTCCGCCTGAAAATGTGTTCATCTGAATGTTTGTTCCGGATGCTGTTGCACCGTTCTTTACAGTAAGAACGCATTTAATACCGCACTTTGCACGCAGTGTGTATGTATTATTTGTATTTTTATAGATATACCATATCTGTGAATTGGAGTTGTTTGCATCTGCAAGCTCAACATTTGTGCCCGATGCAGTAGCACCGCCCTTGACTGTGAGCAGTTTTCCTGTTGCGATATTTGTTATTTTATAACCGCCGTCGCTTTGACGCACAAGATTCCAATATTGATCGGATTCAAGAATTGTCGTATTGGTCTGAACATTGGTGTTGTAGTATCCTACATTAAGTCCCGTAGATGCCATCATGATTCTTACATTTACATTGTCACCGAGATTTTCGACGGGGGCGGTCACGCGCATTTCATTGACACCGGTGCCTACAAAGTGGGTCATTCCCTTCTCGTTATCGGTTCCGAATGAGGATTTTAAATCACTGTTTTTACTGAGATAATGGCTGACACTGAATATAGGGCTTGCTTGACGACCTTCTTTAATGCCGTATGCAAGAAAATGATCGTAAAGACCTGCCGCATCAGTTCCGTACAATTTCTTTACATCAGGATGCTTATTTGCATAATAAGTCGCATTAAACACGATTGGTTTAACATCTGCGGGAATATTAACTGCCGCGCGTGTTGGGAAAGGGAAAAAGGTAAGTGTTATGGCAAGTAAAAGACATAACGATATCGCCCTGTATTTTTTCTTCATAGTATAGATTTCCTTTCGGGAATTTTGGAATTTATCGCACAATACTCCACCTATAGTATACATTTATTTTTAGGTGTTGTCAATATTCATTTGTGAAATTTATATTTAACTTTCAAAAAAATAGTCATCTATTGACATTAATCAAAAAAAATGATATAATCCCTGTGTCAAATCGGAGGATGTTGTAATGAATGAATCAATATATGAGCAAACATATGCAGCGGTTAAAGAGCTTTGCGAAGAAGCAAAACTCGGTAAGGGGAGTATTATAGTCGTGGGTTGCTCCACAAGTGAAGTGACCGGCTCTAAGATCGGGACTAATTCAAATCCGGATGTGGCGGCGGAAATATTCAAAGCACTTAACGACTTCACCGAAAGTGAAGGACTCTTCTTGGCTGTTCAATGTTGTGAACATTTGAACCGTGCCATCATTACGGAACATAAGGCGGCGCCGTTTGCAGAAGCTGTAAATGTCCGCCCTCAGCCCAAGGCGGGCGGTTCTTTGGCAACAAAAGCCTATGAAGGCTTCAAGGAGCCTGTAGCACTTGAAGAAATAAAAGCAGATGCGGGACTTGATATAGGCTTTACAATGATTGGAATGCATTTGAAAAAGGTTGCAGTTCCGCTGCGCCTTGAAAATAATAAGATTGGTGAAGCAACTGTTCTTGCCGCACGCACACGCCCGAAATTTATCGGCGGAGCAAGGGCGGTATACAACGAAGAAATGTTATAAGATAAGATAAAAAAGGGAGAATAACTATGGTCGAAAAGCTTTTTATATATAACAGCGCGTGCGTTGATCCGTATTATAATATTGCAACGGAAAAGCTGCTGCTTGAAAGCGTTTCAGAGGGATGCTGCATTTTGTATCTGTGGCAAAATCAGAACACGGTCGTTATCGGACGAAATCAAAATGCTTGGGCGGAATGCCGAACTTCACTCTTGGAGGAGGAGGACGGAAAACTCGCCAGACGTCTTTCGGGAGGCGGTGCCGTTTTCCATGATTTGGGAAATTTAAATTTTACATTTTTGGTTCGTGATGAGGATTTTGATGTTGATAAACAGCTCTCTGTAATACAAGCGGCTTGTGCAAAGCTTGGACTTTCGGCTGAAAAATCGGGCAGAAATGACCTTCTTGTGGATGGACATAAATTTTCAGGCAATGCCTTTTACCACAGTCAGGGTCACGCATACCATCACGGTACATTGCTTATAAATGCCGATATGGAAAAGCTTTCGCGTTATCTCACCCCGTCAAAAGCAAAGTTAGAGGCGAAGGGCGTTGCATCCGTCCGTTCCCGTGTGACAAATCTTAAAGCACTTGTACCAGAGCTTACTTGTGAAATTATGGCAAAGCATATGGAAAAATCATTTGCGGAGGTTTACGGACATAATGCGGAGCAGATTACATTAAGCGAAGACGATATCAAAACGATCAAAGGCTACGCTGAGGAGCTTGGCAGTTGGCAGTGGCTCTACGGTCCGCGCTTGCCGTTTACCTTTGAGTGTGAGGAAAGATTTTCTTGGGGAAGTATATCACTTCAGCTTCAGGTCGAATCCGGTCATGTAAAAGGTGCACAGGTGTATTCCGATGCGATGGACTGGGAAATTGCAGATGAAGTATCAAAAGCACTTATCGGCTGTCGCTTTACATGTTCTGATATGCAAAAAGCTCTTAATGATAGCTTGGAAAGTAAAGAGGTGTGTAACGATATTTGTGAGCTTCTTGAAAAACAGAGCATATAAAAGTAAAGTATGATTTCAAACAAGCGGCTTGCAGAGAGGTATCATCGACTGTCCGATCTGCATACCGCCGGTATATTTCAGATAACAAAAAGCGGTTGGTTTAAAACCAACCGCTTTTTAAATTCAATCAATATTCAATTATGCAAGTTCTGCGAAATACTTGATTGTTCTTACCATCTGGCTTGTGTAGGAGTTTTCGTTGTCATACCATGCAACAACCTGAACCTGGTAAGTGTCATCGTCGATCTTTGCAACCATTGTCTGTGTTGCATCGAAGATAGAACCGTATGTGGAACCGATGATATCGGAAGAAACGATTTCATCTGTGTTGTAACCGAAGGAAGCGGATGCCTTAGCAGCCATAGCAGCGTTGATGCCTTCCTTTGTTACGTCCTTACCCTTAACAACTGCAACGAGAATTGTTGTAGAACCTGTGGGTGTGGGAACTCTCTGTGCAGAACCGATAAGCTTGCCGTTGAGTTCGGGGATAACAAGACCGATAGCCTTTGCAGCGCCTGTGGAGTTGGGAACGATGTTAGCAGCGCCTGCTCTTGCGCGGCGGAGGTCACCCTTTCTGTGAGGACCGTCAAGAATCATCTGGTCGCCTGTGTAAGCGTGGATAGTTGACATGATACCGCTCTGAATAGGAGCATAGTCGTTAAGAGCCTTAGCCATAGGAGCCAAGCAGTTTGTTGTGCAGGATGCAGCAGAAATGATTGTGTCATCCTTTGTAAGTGTATCTTCGTTTACGCTGAATACGATTGTGGGAAGGTCGTTACCTGCGGGAGCAGAGATAACAACTTTCTTAGCACCTGCATCGATGTGAGCCTGTGCCTTAGCCTTGGATGTGTAGAAACCTGTGCACTCGAGAACAACGTCTACATCGAGTTCACCCCAAGGAAGATTTGCAGCGTCCTTTTCAGCGTAGATCTTAATTGTCTTGCCGTTTACTGTGATTGTACCCTCTTCATCGCTAGCGGAAACTGTGTCACCGAGA
>JAZTXA010000030.1:0-5087 GCA_045636245.1 Eubacteriales bacterium
CATCTGTCTGCAAGTCCGACACGGTTCAGAAGTGCCATAGCCTGTGATTCTGCTTCTTCCTTGGTTTTACCGAGCAGCTTCATAGGAGCGATCGTCATATTGCGCAGTATCGTCATATTGGGAAAGAGATTGAAGTGCTGGAATACCATTCCCATCTTTTGCCTGTGGCGGTTTATGTTTACTTTTGCTGCCGTGATATCCTCGCCGTCAAAGATTATTTTACCGTCTGTCGGAAGCTCCAAAAGGTTGAGTGAACGCAAAAATGTAGACTTTCCGCTTCCCGAAGGACCTATAACAACAATGACCTCGCCTTTTTTAATCTCGGCATTTATGCCGTCAAGGGCTTTGACTTTACCGCCCAGATAGTGTTTTTTGAGGTTTTCGACTTTTATAAGAACATTATCTTTCACTCTTTCTCAACCTCCTTTCAATCTTTGAAACAGCCCATGTAAGAATTGTTACAAGAATAAGATAAACAAGTGCTACGGCAATAAGAGGCATAAATGCAGAGAATGTTCTTCCTCTGATTATAGCGCCTGCCTTTGTTATATCAACAAGTCCTACGTAACCGGCAACGGATGTTTCTTTAAGAAGTGCGATAAATTCGTTGAGAAGGGAAGGAAGAGCTGTTTTTATTGCTTGCGGAATGACTATGTACATCATCGTTTGCAGGTAATTGAAGCCGAGTGAACGCCCTGCTTCAAACTGACCGTTATCAATTGACATAATACCGCCGCGGAGTATCTCTGCCACATATGCACCTGAGTTTACACCGAAGGCGATGATTGCCACCATTATGCCGTTGTCAGAGGATGCGAATATTATAAAATACGCAATAAGAAGCTGAACGACAACAGGTGTGCCCCTCATTATCGTAAGATAGAGCTTACACAATGCATTGGCAATTTTCAAAATATAATAACCCGCACTCTTATGGAACGCCATGGCTTCGCCGTTTTTATCGTAAGTCGTGCGAATCGCGGCAACGATTATACCCAAAAGTATGCCTATAAGCGTTGCAAAAAGAGTTATTAAGAGAGTATTGCCAAGACCTGTTAAAAGCAGCTTCCATCTGTTTTCGTCTATAAAATTGAGAATAAACAGTTCACGCTGTTCGTTGAACCATTGTCCGATAGACTCGAACATTATCATTAAATACCACCTCGTTTAATATAGAAAAGGGGTAACCGTGAGGTAACCCCTTTTAATCAAATCAAAAGTACAGAGTTATTCAGCGGAATCAGGCTTGATGTACTTGTCGATTATCTTCTGGATCTCACCGTTTTCGGTGTTCTTTTTCAACGCATCGTTGATTTTCTTAAGAAGGTCTTCGTTTGTTTTGCTTACGCAGATAGCGTAATCCTCTTCAACATACTTTGTGTCGAGGATCTTGAGGCCTTCATATGTTTTGATGTAAGACTTTGCAGGCTCGTTATCGATGATAACACAGTCAACCTTGCCTGTTGTCAAAGCAAGAACTGCTTCAGCACCTGTGTTGTAGCTTGTAACTCTGGCTTCGCCGAAGCCGCCGTTTTCGGGAGTATCGGAAGCGTAGATGTCACCTGTTGTACCTTGCTGTACGCCTATTTTGTATGTTGCGCCTTCAGCCGCAAGGTCATCAATGGATGTGATGGGGGAATCATTCTTAACGATGATTACCTGAACACCCTTAGCGTACGTGGAAGAGAAGTTAACACTCTTAAGTCTGTCCTCGGTAACTGTCATACCTGCCATACCGAAATCGTATTTACCTTCGGTAACGCCTGTGATGATGGAGTCAAACTCTGTGTCAACTATTTCAAGCTTCATGCCAAGTTCTTTTGCGATAAGCTCAGCAATTTCAGCGTCGATACCGACTATCTTTTCGCCCTCATAATATTCATAGGGAGGGAAAGCGGCATTTGTTGCCATTTTAAGTACGTTTTCATCTTCCTTTCCGCAAGAAGCGAAGGAAACTGCACATACAGCTAAAAGTGAAAGTGCCAGAATGAAAGAAACAATTTTCTTCATAACAATAAATCCTTTCTTTGGTATGCATAATCAGCTTATTACATACATACCTGAATATATTTTAATATTGATATTATATATCAAAAGTCGGACATTGTCAATATAATAAGTAAAAAAATATTTGTTTAACGCGTTTATGCAGAAAAAAACGCATAAAAATGCAGTATATAACAATAAGTCAGTGCATTGTGTTGTACGAAACATATGGCACCCAAACCCCACTTGACAAACGATTTATTATGTGTTATAATGTCGACAGTATATAAATTATCGGAAATTTTCGATAAATATAATGTAAGGATGGAGAAAATTATGGGAAAATTTGTAGTAAGAAAAACAGCGACAGGAATTAAGTTTGACCTTAAAGCAACAAACGGACAGGTTATCGCAACATCTGAAGTTTACACAACAAAGGCTGCATGCCTTAACGGTATCGAAAGCGTAAAGAACAACTGTGTTGGCGAAGTTGAAGACCAGACAGTTGATCCTATTGTTGCAGTTAAGCACCCCAAGTTTGAAATGTATGAAGACAAAGCAGGCGAGTTCCGCTTCCGTCTTAAGGCAAAGAACGGCGAAGTTATCGCTACATCCGAAGGCTACAAGACGAAGGCAAGCTGCGAAAACGGTATCGAAAGCGTAAAGAACAACGCTCCCGACGCTGAGATCGTAGAAGAATAATCTGTATAAACGAAAGGCCGGTGTTGCTTATGCCGGTCTTTTATATTGCAAAAATCCAACTTTCATTAAGCAAGGTGGATTTTTTGATATCATTCTGTAATAATATCTATAAGTGAATTAATTTCGGAATCGTTTATCTTTCCGTCGTTGTTTTTGTCACCTGCGATGATGTTGATCTTATTGTTTTCTGTTCCCAGCATATATTTCTTTGCTCTGATGATGTCTTTGCCGTTTACGATTCCGTCGCCTGTAAGGTCATTTTCGAGGATGATATATGCAGAGTCTGTAGCAACTGAACCCAAGTAATTTATGACCTTACTTCCTGTTGCAATACCGCCGCTTATCTTTGCATTGCTGTTGAAATACGAAAGCAATTCGCTTTCCGTTGTTCCTGCGGGAACCTTGATTATCGAGTTATTGCCCGATTTTTCAAGTGTTACTCCTGTACCTGCTTTGGTATTCAGCTTATAATCGGAAGTCTTTGATACTGCAATATCAACGTATGAAGGGAAGTGGTCGGAAATATTACCGGTTGTTGTATTTATAGGCGGTCTGAAACGTACAACGCGTGCAAGATCAGTAACATTGAAAATGTCAAGTGCCATTGTCAGTGAACCGTCCGCAGGCTTCGGAACAGCCTGTACGTGTGATGTGCGCTCTAAGAAAAGTCCTCTTTCTGATACGAACCTTGCATCGTGCAGGAAATTATCCTGGAAGAATACTGGGTATCCGACATCGGTGGAATATGTGTTATAATCACCCATGTTTACTACAGCGCAGTTGTGTTTTGCAACGAGCTGTTTGGACAAATCAAGGATTTCCTGTGCATTTATTGCACGAATGGGGTCTGCTTGTGTTCTGTCACTCAAATGGAAGAAGTGCGTTGTTGAAACTGCAAATTTTTCCCCTGTTTTCTTATCCTGCAAAACTGCCCACGTTACGTTGTGACCGGGATAGGTGCTTTCACCTGAAAGCTTGAACCAGCCCTTGTCAATACAGTTGAAGCGTGACGTTTTATATGCAAGAGGTGTGAAGTTCTGTTCTCCTCCTCGCATTTCATTTCCCAGTACTGTATAACCAAGATCCTTAAGCTTCGGTGTGAGCTGTGCAGTAAATGTTGCACAGTATTCCTGGAAGCCTATAACGTCTGGTGAATAGTACTTAAATGTTTTGACAAAATCGGCAATTCTTTCAAGATTCTGATAAAGCTCATAACGCAGAACGTTACATGTCATAATACGGAAGTTTGCACCTTCAGCCAAAGGCAGATTGTTCGTGCTTGGATTGAAAGCGGTTGAAGTTCCGGTGCAGAAAGTCTGAAGATCCAGTTCTGTAGTTGAAGTTTTAAGCGCATTTATAATTGTCTGTGAAGCGTATTCAGCTGCCAAAGCATCGCCGGCAACTATATAGATGTTCCCGTATCTGCCGAAAATCGCATAGTTGTTTGCACCAATTGAAAGCGATGACGGCATAAATTCTTTAGCCGCAGTCGGACTGCAGAAAACTATCTGTCTGTAACTGGCATGCTTGTCAAACGGAACAAGCGCCACACTCTTTCCTGTATAATACTGAAGATCGTCTGCAAATAATTTAGCCGCCTCGTAATAACCTCTGTAGTCGGTAGTTTCCTCTGTATCCGAGAAATATGTAATGCGTATTGAATCAGCGCGTGATGTATGAATTACGACCGATTTTTGAGGATATCTGATAAGTGAATGCTTACCTGTGGAAATTTCTCCGTTTGAACTTACTCCGCAGGGAACAACACCAATAATATCACCGTCTGTAACAGGGAAACCGTCAAAGGTTACGGTGAATTTGCCATTTGAAGCAACAGTGCTCGTCAAAGCCCTTTTGTTTATGTTTTTGATAATACCTGAAGCAGATTTTGTGTAAAGTACAAAACCGACCTCTGCAAAGTTTGTATTCTTTGCGTATCCCGTTACCTTTACAGTGTTGCTGTCAACAACTGTTATATCACCGAGACGAATGTTTACGTGCTGTCCCGAAATGAGCTTGCCGGGAGTTGCTGTTGTCTTTAATGTGCCGTAGTCTATGTAAGGTGTGTAGGTCTTTGAGGTTTCTGTATTGTTAGGATAATGGTAAGATTTCGGTAAACCGTTACCGTCAAGCTCACCTGTTACCATCGTGCGGTGTATTACCGTCAACGGATAATTTGACCTTTGTTCGTGGATGACCGTAGGAAGAAATGCAGAAAGTGAACGTCTGTATGCTTCCTCGTCTATAAAGTCGTAATAATTGTATGCAGAGCCTTTCTGTTCCGTTGTTCCGGTAAAGTACATTGCAAAGCTGTCAGAAAGCTCCAGAATCATATTTGTATCTGCTGTTGTTAAAGGCAAAATAATATTGCTCAAAGTAGAACCGTTGGAAGCTCTCTT